>DATNLQ010000076.1:0-2146 GCA_035602785.1 Solirubrobacteraceae bacterium | reverse complement strand
GAGCACATGACATCGACCCAGGCCGCCGACCTGCTTGGCGACATCTCCAGGCGCGTCGACCGGCACGTCCGGCGCACCGGGCACGGGCGGATCGCGCTCGGATCGCTCGTGCTGCGCTCGCTCCAGCAGGCCTACTACTCGCCCGCCAACCTCGGCCACGCGGGACTGCGCTCGCCGCGCTACTGCCACTTCACCTCGCCGATTCGCCGCTACCCAGACCTGGTCTGCCACCGCGCGCTGCTGTCGGTGGTGGGCGGCGGCGAGCGTGCGCCGCGCGCCGGCGAGTTGGCGGAGCTCGGCGCGTGGACCTCCGAACGCGAGCGCGACGCCATGGTCATCGAGCGCGACGGCGACAAGGTCGCCTGCGCCTTTGCGCTACAGCGGCTGGCGCACGATCTCGACAGAGAGCATGTGTTTGCAGGCGAGGTCAGCGGGCTGATCGGCGCGGGCGTGTTCGTGGCCTTCTCCGCCCACCAACGCCCACAGGCGCCCGCGCGCGCCACCGACGCCTCGGCCAACCAGACCATCGGCAGCGTCGCTGCGCCGCCGTTCGAGGGGATGCTTCCCGTACGGCGCATCGGCCGCGACTCCGGCCCGCGCGAGTGGTGGGAGCTCAACGAGCAGGGCACCGTCCTGCACGGCGAGCGCAACGGCGCAACCCTGCGCCTGGGCGATCCCATCGAAGTGCGCGTCGATCGCATCGACGCGATCCGCGGGCGTGTCGACCTGGCGCCCGCCCCTTGACGCGCTGACCGCTGAACGTCCGGCGGAGCCCGGCAGGGCGAAGCTCATAGAAATCAAAAGCCCGCCTGACCATCTACGCTCGCTGTGATGGCCAAGGCAAAGGGCAAGCGCAAGATCGGCGCAGGCGACGTCGCGTCCAACCGCTACGCGTCCTACCGCTACGAGCTGCTCGAGCGGATCGAGTGCGGCATCGTGCTCGAGGGCACCGAGGTCAAGGCGCTGCGCGCATCCGGCGCCCAGCTCAAGGACGGCTACGCGTCGATCAACGACGGCGAGCTGTGGCTGCACTCCGTGCACATTCCCCCCTACGGTCCCGCCTCGCGCGACAACCACGACCCCGAGCGCCCGCGCAAGCTGCTCATCCACCGGCGCGAGCTCGACGCGCTCGCCGGGCGCGTGGCCGAGCGCGGGCTCACGCTCGTGCCCACCCGCATCTACTTCGTCGGGCCGCACGCCAAGGTCGAGATCGCGCTCGCCCGCGGCAAGGACCTCTACGACAAGCGCCACGCCATCCGCGAGCGCGAGACCAAGCGCGACATGGAACGGGGGCTGCGCGAAGCGCGGCGCTAGATCGAGCGGAAGCTGTGGCCGGCCGCCGACAGGATGTGCGCCTGGGACATGCCCGCAGCCAGCAGCACGATCAGGCCCACGTACACCGTTCCCACCAGCAGCCTGCTGCGCCGCGGCACGCGGTAGTAGGCCGCCTGCTCGAGCGAGCGCGTGCCGCGCAGCTTCCAGCGCCGCCACACCTCGATGCCGCCGAACACCAGGATGATCAACAGGATCGGCGAGGGGAACACGAACGCCAGGGCCACCACCGCGCCGAGGCCGATGAACCACATCCATGGTGCCATCGCCGCCATCGCCCGCCCGCCGTCCAGCGGCACCACGGGCAGCAGGTTGAACAGGTTCAAGAAGAAGCCGATGTATGCGAGCGCGCGGAAGAAGTTGCTGTTGGTCGCTTCGCCGATCGCCAGGCACACGCCCGAGCCGATCGTGCCCAGCACCGGGCCCGCAAGGCCCACGCGCGCCTCCGCCAGGGCGTTCTCGCCAAGCGACTTGGCCGTGATCAGCGCACCGAGGAACGGCACGAACATGGGCGCGCTCGCCTTGATGCCCTCTTTGCGCAGCTGGATCACGTGGCCCATCTCGTGCACGAACAGCAGCACCACGAACCCCGCCGCGAACTCCCAGCCCCAGAACAGGCTGTACGCGGCGACCGACACCAGCGCCGTTCCCGCGGTCGCCAGCAGCTTGAGCTTTGGCAACAGCAGCAGGCCGCCCTTGATGGCCGCGAAGAACTTCGCGAACACCGCGCCGATCGCCGCAAGGGCGCTGCCGATGCGCTGGCGCAAGCGCCGCGCCGGGCCTGCTGTACGGGTTGGCTGCTCCGCGCCGAACG
>DATNLQ010000070.1:0-8328 GCA_035602785.1 Solirubrobacteraceae bacterium | reverse complement strand
GCGCGCGGGCCCTGGCGGTGACCCTCGACGTAACCGACGCCCACTCCGTCGCCGCCTGCGTACAGTGCGCGACAGACGAGCTCGGGCCGATCGACGTGCTCGTCAACTGCGCCGGCTGGGATGAGCTCAAGCCCTTCCTCGCCACCGACGAGGCGTTCTGGCGGCGGGTGATCGCGATCAACTACGAAGGCGCCCTGCGCACCACCCACGCCGTGCTCGCCAGCATGCTCGAGCGCCGCTTCGGGCGGATCGTCAACGTCAGCTCCGACGCCGCCCGCGTGGGGTCCGCCCACGAGGCCGTGTACGCCGGCGCCAAGGCCGCCGTGATCGCCTTCACCAAGACGATCGCGCGCGAATCGGCCAAGCGCGGCGTCACCGCCAACGCGGTCTGCCCGGGGCCGACCGACACGGCGCTGCTGCAGGGCATGACCCAGGCGGGTCCGAGCGGCGACCAGCTGGTGGCGGCGCTCACACGCGCGGTGCCGATGCGCCGCCTGGGCCGGCCCGAGGACATCGCGGCCGCGGTCGCCTTCCTGGCGGGCGAGGACGCGGGCTACATCACCGGGCAGACGCTGTCGGTCAGCGGCGGCCTTACGATGGCGTGACACGATGAGCGAGCAGCTGACAGACGTCCGCTATGAGGAGCAGGACGGCCTCGCGTGGATCACCATCGACCGCCCCGAGCGCCTGAACGCGTTCACCGCGCACACCGTCGATGAGCTGATCGGCTGCTTCAAGCGCGCATGGGCCGCGCCTGACGTGGGCGTGGTCGCGCTCACGGGCTCCGGCGAGCGCGCCTTTTGCGTGGGCGGCGACCAGAAGCAGCGCCAGCAGACCGGCGACTATGGGCCCTCCCGCAGCGGGCTGTTCGAGATCGAGGGTCTGCACCGCCTGATCCGCGAGATCCCCAAGCCTGTCATCGCTGCCGTCAACGGCCTGGCGATCGGCGGCGGGCACGTCTTGCATGTCATCTGCGACCTGTCGATTGCCGCCGAGCACGCCCGCTTCGGGCAGGCCGGCCCGCGCGTGGGCTCCTTTGACGCGGGCTTTGGCACCGGCTATCTCGCGCGTGTCGTCGGCGAGAAGCGCGCCCGCGAGATCTGGTTCTTGTGTCGCCAGTACGACGCGCACGATGCCGAGCGCTGGGGCCTTGTCAACCGCGTGGTGCCCAGCCCGCAGCTGCGCGCGGAGGTGCGCCGCTACGCCGATGAGATCCTCGCGCTGTCGCCCACCGCGCTGCGCTTTCTCAAGCAGTCGTTCAACCTCGACTCCGAGCAGATGGCGGGCCACGCCGCGCTCGCGTTCACCGGCCTGCACGAGTTCGTCGACTCCGATGAGGCGCGCGAGGGCATCAACGCGTTCAACGAGAAGAGAAAACCCGATTATGCGCGCTACCGCGCGCGGGCGTCGAAGCCGCTTTGATGCGAGCCGGGCGTGGTGGTGTGAGTCTCGATCGTCGCGGCCGCCATCGCGTGGCTGTGACGGTGTGGGCGCGCTGATGGACTTCGCGCTGAGCGACGAGCAGCGCGCCTTTCGCGACGCCGTCGCCGCGTTCGCCCGCGACCGGCTCGCAGGCGACTACGCCGGCGCCGACCGCCGCGGCGCCTTCCGCGAGGGCCTCGTGCGCGAGATGGCCGACATGGGCCTGATCGGGCTGCGCATCCCCGCCGAGCATGGCGGTCAGGGAGCCGACGCGCTCAGCACGGGGATCGCCGCCGAGGAGGTTTCGCGCGCGGACATCAACGCGGCCTACCTGATCCTGCTGCCGTCGCTCGTCGCCGAGGTGCTCGTCGGCGCTGCCGACCAGGCCCAGCGTGAGCGCTGGCTGGGAGCGATCGCAGCCGGCGAGGCGCTGCCGTGCTTTTGCCTGACCGAGCCCGAGCACGGCTCCGACGCCGCCCACCTGTCGCTGCGCGCGCAGCGCGACGGCGCCGGCTGGCGCCTGAGCGGAGAGAAGACGTCGATCTCACTCGGCATGGGCGCGCATACCGCGCTTGTGTTCGCCCGCACCGGCCAGCAGGGCGCGCGTGGCATCAGCGCCTTCTATGTGCAGCTCGACGATCGCTACGTCGCGCGATCGCCGTTTGAGGATCTCGGCGAGCGGGCCATCGGGCGCGCCTCGCTGGCCTTCGACGGGCACCCCGTCGGCGCCGACGCGCTGGTCGGAGGGGAGGGCGAGGGGTTCGTGCGCTGCATGCAGGGCTTTGACTATTCGCGCGCGCTGATCGCGCTGATGTGCCTGGCCTGCGCCCAGCAGTCGCTCGACGAGGCCCTTGACTACGCGCGCCAGCGGCGCGCGTTCGGTCAGCCGATCTCGCGCCAGCAAGCCGTCGTCTTCCCGCTCGTCGAGCTCGCCACCCAGGTTCGCGCTGCGCGGCTGCTGTGCTACGAGGCTCTGTGGCGCAAGGACCGCGGCATGCCCCACGCGCTGGAGGCCAACATGACCAAGTGGTGGGGACCGCGCCTTGCCGTCGACGCCTGCCATCAGGCGCTGCTGACCTTTGGGCACGCCGCCTACAGCGAGGAGCTGCCCCAGGCACAGCGTCTGCGTGACGTCATCGGCCTCGAGATCGGCGACGGCACCGCCCAGATCGCCAAGCTGGTTGCCGCGCGCCATCTGCTCGGCCGCGAGCTCGCGCCCTGAGCCGTCGCGAGGTCTACGCCGCGCGGGCGCTTTCAACCAGGCGCAGGCGACCGGGCAGGAAGGGCACGACCGCACGCTTGAGATAGTCCGCGCCCCCTGCGACGAGCGCCTTGCGCATCGCCGCCGGCGGCAACGATGAGAATCCATACTGCTCGCGGATTGGGTCGGGGAGCAGGGCGATCGTTACGAAGTTGACCGTCTCCAGGAGCGGGCGCGCCAACAACGGCACCGGCGGAGCGAGCACGATCTGGCGGGCTCGCCGTCGCGCCCAGTCGGTCACCAGCAGCTCATCGCCCGTGAGCATCCGCACGCGATAGGCGTCCAGGTCGTCGACGGTCGCCGGCATGTCGCGCGCCTTCAGCCCAAACAGTCGCCCCACGATCTTGTAGTCCTCCCAGAAAGCAGCTTCCTGCGCGCGCGACAACGAGTGCACGTAGCGGCGGTACACCACCATCGCCGAATCGATTAGCGTGAACAGCACCCACAGCAGCAGCCGGGGATCGTCTGCTCGATAGGTGGTGCCAGCCGCGTAGGGCCCGATCGGCTCGGGGAGCTGTCCGCTCACGCGCCGGTGCATCGCGCGCACGCGCCGCGTGATCCGGTCGGCGTCCGCCCGTGATCCGAAGGCGATCGTGCTCATCGCCTGTGCCGTTCGCGCCAATCGCTCATACGGCTCGTCCAGGGCGCTCGAGTGGGCGAGCAATCCGAACACAGCCAGGGGATGGGCCGCCTGCATCAGCAGCGCTCGCGGCCCCGACAGAGCGATGGCCCGCTCTCGGTGAATCCTGCGGAACATCGAGTCGTCATCGAAGTAGCCGTTCATGGGGATAGGCAACACATCGATGGTATTGCCAACCTCAGCCGGCAGCGCTAGCGCGCCAGCGGGGGAGGGGCGGTGTGGTAGCGGGCCGGCGTGGCCGACAGCTCGATTGGGTTGCGCGTCAGCCGCGCCACGCCGGCGCCCGCCCGCCCGATCTCCACGATCGGATCGAGCCCGAGGCGCTGCGCCAGCGTGAACGCGCCCGCGATGTCGTTCACCTGCCCCGCCGGCACGCCCGCTGCCGACAGCGCGCTCACCCAATCTGAAGCTGGGCGCTCGCGTAGGCGCGCCTCCAGCTCCTGTCGCAGCCGATCGCGATTGCCCACGCGTGCAGCGTTCGTGCGGAACGCCTCGTCGTCTGCCAGCTGCGAGCAGCCGAGCGTCTGGGCCAACGCCCGAAACTGCTCGTCGGTTCCCACCGCCACCACCAGCTCGCCGTCCGCGGCCGCCAGCACTTCATAGGGCGCCACGCTCGGGTGGCTGTTGCCCAGCCGACCCGCCACCTCGCCCGCCAGCGTGTACGCCGAGCCCTGGTTGACCAGCGCAGCGAGCAGGCACGAAAGGAGGTTGAGCTCCACGCGCTGTCCCGCGCCCGTGCGGTCGCGATGGCGCAACGCCGCCAGGATGCCCGTGCTCGCGAACAGGCCACAGATAACGTCCACGAGCGCCACGCCCACCTTCTGAGGCTCGCCCTGCGGCGTGCCCGTGATGCTCATCAGGCCGCCCACCGCCTGCACGAGCAGGTCATAGCCAGGCAGCGCCGCGCCCTCGCCGCGGCCGAACCCCGTGATCGAGCAGTACACGAGCTCGGGCCTGTCGGCGCGCAGCCGGTCCGCCGCCAGGCGCTCATAGCCGAGCCCCAGCCCGTCCATCACGCCCGGCCGGAAGTTCTCCACCACCACGTCCGCGCCAGCCGCCAGCTCGCGCGCACGCTCGAGGTCGCCGGCCGCGCGCAGGTCCAACACCACGCTGGTCTTGTTGCGATTGACCGCCTGGAAGTACGTCGCCATGCCCGTCTCGTCATACGGCGGGCCCCAGTTGCGCGTCTCATCGCCCATACCCGGGCGCTCCACCTTGATCACCTGCGCGCCGAGGTCTGCCAGCACCATCGTCGCGAGCGGCCCCGCCAGCACGCGCGAGAAGTCCACGATGCGAAGGTCTGCCAGCGCGCCCGACATCTATCTATATAAATATAAATTAGATCCTCGAAAATCGACCACAGGCAAGGAGAGAACGGACATGGCCAGTGCAACCGCGCCCGCGACGGTCAACCCCAGGGACTTTCTCGGCATCGACCAGCTGCTCTCCGACGAGGAGCGCGACATCCGCGACACCGTGCGCGCGTTCGTGCGCGACCGCGTCCTGCCGCATGTCGGCGACTGGTTCGAGGAGGCCCGCATCCCCACCGACGAGCTCGCGCCCGCCCTGGGCAAGCTGGGGCTGCTGGGCATGCACCTGAGCGGCTACGGCTGCGCGGGCGCCAGCGCGACCGCCTACGGCCTGACCTGCTTGGAGCTCGAGGCCGGCGACAGCGGGCTGCGCTCGCTCGTCTCCGTGCAGGGCTCGCTGGCCATGTACGCCATCTGGCGCTGGGGGTCAGAGGAGCAAAAGCAGGACTGGCTGCCGCGGATGGCCGCCGGCGAGGCGATCGGCTGCTTCGGCCTGACAGAGCCCGACGCCGGCTCCGATCCCGGCTCGATGCGCACGCGCGCCCGGCGCGACGGCGACGACTGGATCCTGCACGGGCAGAAGATGTGGATCACCAACGGCTCGATCGCCCACGTCGCCGTCGTGTGGGCCGTCACCGACGAGGGCGTGCGCGGCTTTCTCGTGCCCGCCGGCACACCCGGCTTCGCCACCCAGGACATCCACCGCAAGCTGTCGCTGCGCGCCTCTGTCACCTCCGAGCTTCTGCTCGACGACGTGCGCCTGCCCGCCGACGCGGTGCTGCCCGAGGTCTCCTCGCTGCGCGGCCCGCTGTCGTGCCTGAACGAGGCTCGCTACGGGATCGTCTGGGGGGCCGCCGGCGCCGCGCGCGCCTGCCTGGAGGCCGCGCTGGACTACGCCGGCGAGCGCATCGCCTTCGGGCGACCGATCGCCGCCACCCAGATCCAGCAGTACAAGCTCGCCCACATGGCCCTCGAGGTCAACCGCGCCACGCTGCTCGCGCTGCACCTCGGGCGCATGAAGGACGAGCACCGCCTGGCGCCCGAGCACGTGTCGATGGGCAAGCTCGGCAATGTCAACGCCGCGCTCGACGTCGCCCGCACCGCCCGCCAGATGCTCGGCGCCAACGGCATCACGCTCGAGTACCCCGTCATCCGCCACATGAACAACCTCGAGTCGATCGTCACCTACGAGGGCACCGCAGACGTCCACGCGCTCGTCGTCGGCGGCGCGCTCACCGGCATCCAGGCGTTCCGGTGAACGCCCGCGCCGTCGCCCCGTCAGCGCAGACGCAGGCCCCCGCCCGGGTCGCGCGCCCGCGCGGCGTTCCCGCCACCGCCCAGCAGCATGCCGTCGAGTCGCTGCGCGCGATGATCGTCGCCGGCGAGCTGCGGCCCGGACAGCGCGTCAACCAGGACCACGTCGCCGAGCATGTCGGGCTGAGCGTCGCGCCGGTGCGCGAGGCGCTGCGCGTGCTCGAGCAGGAGGGCCAGGTCACCTATCGCCCCCGCCGCGGCTACTTCGTGACCGAGCTTCGCAGCGAGGACCTGATCGAGATCTACGAGCTTCGCCAGCTGCTCGAGGAGCGCGCCGCCCGCCGCGCGCTGCCGACGCTCGACGAGGATGCCTTCGCGCGCATCTACCTGGCCGCCCGCGACTGCTACGACGCCGCCGCGGCCGACGACGTGATCGGCGAGCTGGAGGCCAACCGGCGCTTTCACTTCGCCATCCTCGCTTCACCCGACCAGCCGCACGCGATGCGCCTGATCCGCCTCTTGTGGGACTCCACCGAGGCCTACCGCGCGATCTACTACAACTCGCCCCAGGAGCGGCGCAACTCGATCGACGCGCACGACCGCATCGTCGAGGCGATGCGCGCCGGCGACGCCGACCGTCTGGTCGCCGAGCTCGACGCCCACCGCCGGCGTGCGCTGGACGTGCTCTGTGGCATCCTGGACGGGTGAGGCCCCAGTTGCGCGAGCGCTTCGGAGCACAGGCCGGCGGCCTGCGCGCCCTGGCTGCGCTCGTCGGGATCATGTGGGCGGTCGAGGTCGTCAACTCGCTCGACAGCTACCGGCTGGACAAAGACGGGATTGTGCCGCGCAGCCTCTCGCACCTGGACGGGGTGCTGTTCGCGCCGTTCCTGCACGCAAGCTGGTCCCATCTGATCTCCAACTCGGTTCCCTTCGTCATCCTCGGCCTGGTCATCGCGCTGGCCGGCGCCGTGCGGCTGCTGGAGGTCAGCGCGATCGTCGCGCTCGTCAGCGGGCTGGGAACATGGCTGATCGCCCCTTCCAACAGCGTCACCGTGGGCGCCAGCGGGATCGTCTTCGGCTATGCCACCTACCTGATCAGCCGCGGCGTGTTCACCCGGCGCGTGCTGGAGATGTTGCTTGGGGTGGTCGTGCTGGTCGTGTTCGGCGTGACGCTCCTGTACGACCTGATTCCCCACACCGGCATCTCCTGGCAGGCGCACCTGTTCGGCGCCATCGGTGGGGTGATCGCAGCATCGCTGCTCAGCGAGCGCTCCAAGGCGTTGCCGGGCAATAGGATGCCGGCACGACTCGGCGTCGACGTCCCCGACTGACGGCGGCACGGCGCGCCGGGCGCATCCGCGACCGAAAGGGAGACAGCGACCCATGCTCACGCTCACCGGCGTAGACGAGATCAAGGCCCGAGTGGGCGAGGAGATCGGCGTCAGCGACTGGCGCCTGGTCACCCAGGAGGACATCGATCGCTTCGCCGAGGTCACCGGCGACGACCAGTGGATCCACGTCGACCCCGAGCGCGCCAAGGACAGCCCGTTCGGCGGCACGATCGCCCACGGCTACTTCACGCTGTCGCTCGCCCCGCGCTTCTCCTATGACACCTACAACTTCGAGGGCTTCGCCTTTGGCGTCAACTACGGGCTCAACCGCGTGCGCTTCCCCGCGCCCATGCCCGTCGGCCAGAATGTGCGCATGCGCTCCAAGCTCCTGTCCGTCGACGACGTCCCCGGCGGCATCCAGCTGGCCACGCAGATGACCTTCGAGTGCGAGGGCGTCGACAAGCCCGTGTGCGTCGCCGAGTCGCTCACGCGGCTGTACACCGGCTGAGGGACGCCCGCGTTGGCAGGCTCGTACGACCTGGCCGGCTCGGCCGCAGCGCACACCGCGCCCGGAGCTCTGCAGCGGCTGCGCGAGCGCATGGCCGAGCTGTCAGACCTCGGCTCGGTCGAGATGCTTGTCAGCTGGGACCAGCTGGTGATGATGCCCGCCCAGGGCGCGCCCGCCAGGGCCCAGCAGCTGGGCACGCTCGCGCGCCTGACCCACGAGCGCGCCACCGCGCCGGAGATCGGCGCATGGCTTGACGAGCTCGACGGCGCCGAGCTGGACGAGCTCGATCGCGACATCGTGCGCCTGGCGCGGCGCGACTGGCAGCGCGCCCGGCGTGTCCCCGAAGAGCTCGCCGCCGAGCTCGCCCGCGCCAGCACCGACGGACAGGAGAGCTGGCGCGCAGCGCGCGAGAACGACGACTTCGACGCGTTTGCGCCCGCGCTGGAGCGCAACGTGAAGCTCGCGCGCGAGCACGGCAGCTGCCTGGCCGAGGATGGCCAGAGCCCATACGACGCCCTGCTCGGCGACTATGACTTCGGCCTGTCCACGCAAGAGATCCGTCGCGTGTTCGGCGCGCTGGCCGACGCACTGGCGCCGATCGT
>DATNLQ010000069.1:0-3466 GCA_035602785.1 Solirubrobacteraceae bacterium | reverse complement strand
GCCGACACCACCAGCCCCGCCAGCATGCGGCGTATAGACACAGGCGTCATCGCTTGGTTGCCTCCTCCCCGTGATCGCAGCACCCGGCCAGGCACGGCTTAGGCTGCTTGGTTTCGCACCCAGATCGCGGGCTGATGTTATAGAGCGGTTAGCGAGCGCGCGATCGGTCGCTGTTTGCGAGGTTTCGCTGGGCGACCACGCTGGATGCCGCCGCCCTTCGCAACGCATTGCCCGCCCTTGTTAACAACCGGTGTCGAGGCTGGACAGCGAGGAGGCTGGGCCTGTAGCGTGGCGCCCGTCGCAGCTCGATGGCGGTGGTGAGGTCGCCGTGCTGGCTCCGACGATCCCTATTTGAAGGCTAGACAACCAGACACCGCAAGTGTACCTTTGTCATGGACGGAGAGGGACGTCGACCAGGGAGGGCGCGAAGTGAGGGGACTACGACGCGTTTGCGCAGTCGCGCTGGTCAGCGCGGGTATCCTCGCCTTCGGCGCTGCCAGCGCTGCCGCCGTGATCGTGCACATCAAAGGCGGCAAGGCCCTCAGCTACGAGACTCTGCGCGGATCCTCACCCGCCGCCGCGTTCGGACCACTCGACACGTTCTTTGCAAATGTCGAATACAACGGTGGGCCAGTGATGGCGTCCAACACCAACTACGCCTTTTATTGGGACCCCGCCGGAGCACCCGCCTACCCGGCTGAATATCAGTCGGGCATCGACCAATATTTCGAAGATGTCGCACATGACAGCGGCGGGCAGGAAAACGTCAACTCCGTCGCCGCGCAGTACAACGACGCAGCCGGGCAGTTCGCCAACTACGACTCGTATTTCGGCGGGCCCATCATCGATGAAGACCCCTACCCCGCCAACGGCTGCAAGCAGGCCGCCATCTGTTTGACAGACGCCCAGATCGACGCCGAGCTGCGCAGCTATCTGGCCGCCCACGGCCTCCCCGAGGACCTCGAACACGAGTACTTCGTGCTCACGCCGCCCGGCGTGGAAAGCTGCTTTGAAGCGTCTGGCGCACAATGCTCGGCGGGGACCGAGAAGGCCGCCTACTGCGCCTACCACAGCTACGTCCCCCTTGCGTCAGGCGTGATCGTCTACGCCAACGATCCCTACGTGACCGGCAACGAAGGATGCGACGACGGCAACCACCCCAACGGCAAACCGTCTGACGGCGTGATCGAGGGCGGCCTCGCGCACGAGCACGAGGAGTCGATCACCGATCCCGAGCCAAACAGCGGCTGGCTCGATCTCGAAAACGAAGACGAGATCGCAGACAAATGTCGCGGGGGCGGCGAAGCCAACGAGTTCGGCACGCCGCTGGGCATCGCCCCCAACGGCGCCAAGTACAACCAGGTCATCAACGGTCACCTCTACTGGTATCAGCAGATGTGGAGCAACCAGGGCCAGCACTGCATGCAGCGCCTGGCCTTCAGCGGCGAAGAGCCCACAGCCACGTTCACCAGTACCCAGGGCGCCGGCGAGGAAGTCAGCCTGGATGCCAGCGGCTCCAGCGCCCCCGGCGGCGTGGCCCGCTATGACTGGCAGTTCAACGGCGGGCTCGCGCCCACCAGCCCAACCGAGACCACCACGGCGACCGTCGTCCACACGTTCCCCGCGCCCGGCAACTACCTGGTCGCGCTGACCGTTTACGCGGGCGACGGCACGAGCATCGGCACCGCCCGCGAAGTCACCGTCTCAGAACCCTCCGGCCCGGGGCCCACCGTCACCAAACTGGCGCCCAAAACCGGTCCGGTCGCCGGCGGCACGACCGTGACGATCACCGGCACGCACTTCAGCGACGTCAGCGCCGTCATGTTCGGCTCCAGCAGCGCCGCCGCCTTCCTGGTCAACCCGACCGGCAAGATCACAGCCTCCTCGCCGGCCGGCGCCAGCGGGGCCGTCAACGTCACCGTCACAACGCCCGCCGGCACGAGCGCGATCACCAGCGCAGACCGCTTCACCTACGCCGCGCCCAGCGTCACCGGCCTGAGCCCCAGCTCGGGACCGAAGGCAGGCGGCACCGAGGTCACGATCACCGGCAGCGGCTTCGCTACCGCAAGCGCCACGAGCTTCAAGTTCGGCACGCGCCCGGCTACCGGCGTGGACTGCGAATCGGTCAACTCGTGCACCGCCGTAGCGCCCGCGGGGGCCAAACTGGGAAAGGTCGAAGTGATCGCGACCGTCGGCAAGGATCACAGCAAGAAGAGCCCTCCCGCCGACCAGTTCACGTACACCTAGCAAACAGCGCGCCGCCGGCCGCACACCAGGTCGCGGCGAGCATCAGCCGGCGGATCGTGCCCACGCACAGGCCGCCGCTCCTATCATCGCCTCATGCCCACGCGCAAGCGGCTGCTGATCCTCGGTTCGACCGGCTCGATCGGCACACAGGCGCTCGACGTATGCGCCGCCAGCCAGGAGCTCGAGCTGGTCGGCCTGTCGGCCGAGCGCTCGTGGGAGACCCTGGTCGAGCAGGCGCGTGCCTTGGGCGTCGATCGGGTGGCGCTCGCCGACGAGGACGCCGCCGCGCGCGCGTCGGAGGCTTGGACGGACGGGCAGGTGCTGGGCGGCGCCGAGGGGCTCGTGCGACTCGTCGTCGACTCTGGCGCAGACCTGGTGCTCAACGCCCTCGTGGGCTCCGCCGGGCTCGGGCCGACCGTGGCAACGCTCGGCGAGGGCATCGACCTGGCACTCGCCAACAAGGAGTCGCTGGTCGTGGGCGGCGAGCTCGTCACCGCGCTGGCCGAGGCCACCGGCGCGAGGATCGTGCCCGTCGACTCCGAGCACACCGCGCTTCACCAGCTGCTGTCCGGTCAACCGCCCGGAGCGGTGCAGCGCCTGACGATCACCGCCAGCGGCGGGCCCTTTCGCGGGCGCGCGCGCGAGGACCTGCAGGACGTGACCGTCGAGCAGGCGCTCGCCCACCCCACCTGGGCGATGGGCGGCAAGATCACGATCGACTCGGCCACGCTGATGAACAAGGGCCTGGAGGTGATGGAGGCCCACCACCTGTTCGGCACGCCCTACGACAGCATCGACGTGGTCGTGCATCCCCAATCGCTCGTCCATGGGCTCGTGCAGATGGCAGACGGGGCCATGCTCGCCCATCTCGGGCCGCCCGACATGCGCATCGCGATCTCCTACGCGCTGCACGGCGGCGAAAGCGCGCCGCTGGCGATCGCGCCGCTGCAGCTCGCGTCGGTGGGCGAGCTGACCTTCGAGGCGGTCGACCTCGACGCCTTCCCCTGCCTGCGCCTGGCCGGCCAGGCCGCGCGCGAGGGCGGCACCGCGCCGTGCGTGCTCAACGCCGCCAACGAGATCGCCGTCCACGCCTTCCTCGCCGGGCGTCTGCGCTTCCTGGAGATCTCCGCGGTGATCGACAGCACGCTGTCCGAGCTCGGCTCAGAGCCGGTGCGCTCCTTCGAGTCGCTGTATGAAGCCGACCGGCAGGCCCGCGCGC
>DATNLQ010000067.1:0-15514 GCA_035602785.1 Solirubrobacteraceae bacterium | reverse complement strand
CGACCCGGATACCGATACCGCCGCTCGACCTTCGGCAACAACGGCTCGATCCGCTCCCACAACCCATCACTGACAAGAGGTTTCGCCATAGACACCGTCTACGACAACAGCATCCCAAAACCTCTTTTTGTTAGACGCTCTTAGGCATCTCATCGCTCTCCTTCTTGGGGACGTCGGCATTAAGACTCCGGGCCGCGATCAGACTCATCGCCAGCATCTCACAGGAATAAATCTTCTGGATTCAGCGTCTGCGCGCGCGGAGCGCGCGATTCTTCAGGCGGTTGCCGCACGCAGCCATCTCGCACCAGTGGCCCTGCTGGTTGCGCGAGCGGTCATAGAAGGCCCATCGGCACTCCGAGTTGCCGCATACCTTAAGGCGGCTCCAGCTACCGTGTTCTTGGGCGTAGCGAACGATCAGCAGCAGATCGAACATTCCATCACCGAGATCGTTGTGGCGCGGGTTATCGAGTCTCAGGTTCCCTTGGTCGTCGACTGTCAAGCACGCACCGTGCGCGCTGGCCACTTCGCGCAGGGGCCGTAGCGCAATAGCGCCCTGTGCCTCTCCGCGTCCGAAGCTGACCAGGCGGCGGATGCTCTCGCGCATGCCGCGGGCCACCTCCAGTTCGGCCGCCGTCACTGTCGCGGTGCGGGGCAGCAGCTGAGCGTCGACGAGCCATGGCCGCGCTGTCTCGGGATCGCTCAACAGGTCGGAGTCGCCTTCGAAGTACCAGGTGTTCAGGAACGCCTGCACCAACAGCAATGGCATTGGCGCCGGCTTGCGCTCCTCGGCGAACGGATACCACGACGGGAGAGTCATCACGGCTGAATACTCAAGCGACCTTAGTGACCATCAAACAAGCTTGACAGGTTAGGATGACCAGCGTATCATTGAAGCCAGTCATGCAAGGAGCGGCGAAGCACGACCTGCGCGCGGCCGGCGGCGCAAAGCACTTCCTGCAGGAGAACCCTCCGACGGAGCTCTCCGCGGCGATTGCTTGCTTCTGCCGAGAGCGTAGGGCCTAACGATGGCTCCGTTCGTGCACAGCCTGCGCGTTCGTTACAACGAGTGCGACGCCCAAGGCCATGTCTTCAACGCCAACTATTTCGTCTACTTCGACGTCATCCTGACCGAGCTGTGGCGCGAGACCCTCGGCTCCTACGGAGCGCTCACAGCCGACGGCCTCGACCTGGTGGTCGCCGAGACGGGGGCGCACTTCCGCGCGCCGGCGCGCTTCGACGACGAGCTCGAGATCACGCTTGAGGTGGAGCGCCTTGGCAACACATCGATGGTGTCCGCAATCGCGATCGTGCGGGATGGGGACATGCTCGCGCAGGGTCGCATCGTCCATATCTTCGTGCGCGCCGACCGCCTCGGCGAGAAGGCCTCGATCCCCGACCACGTGCGGCGGATACTGCAGCCGTATACCGTCGAGAATCCCGACTCACTCGCGACTCAAGCCCCGCCCACAGCCCGTGGGTCGGGGCCTCGATCTTGAGATCCCGATCCAGCCGCCAGCTGCGCTGAGCCGGGCCCCGAGCGACGGCGCAGTAGTTGGAGGGGAAGTCGGAAACATGGATGTGCACCTCCCGGTCGGCGGCAAGACCAGCAAGACAGAAGCGATCGGGCGATCAGTTCACCTACGACTGAGCTGCACAGAGGCCGCCCTACTTGCAGGTTCGTCAGAATTGTCTACCACCGCGGGCGCCGGGCGCCAAGGCGCTCCAGGGACAACGATCGGATTGGTGACGGGTTGGTAGCCCGCCCGTTCGACTCCCTGCTATAAGTCCGAAAATCCGAATAGTTGCGCTGGGGGACAGGTCGCTTGCGCGGAAGAGCTCCCCTATCGCCCAAGATCGCGTAAGGAGAGTCTGCCATGACAAATGTGCCGCCCCGGCATGGACAGGGACCGATCACGACAGCCCTGAACCTCGGGCCGCTCGCGTCGCTGCCTGGGAGCTGGCGAGGGACCGGCTTCAACGTGATGTGGCGTCCCGACAACAGCAAGAACCCCGCGTTTGACAACATCCACCGCTTCCTCGAGCTCAACCTGACGAGTGAGACGCTCGACTTCCGCGTGATCCCGGGGGTGGTGCCGAACCGTGGCGCCGGGGAACAGGAAGACCTCAGCCTGTACGGCCTGCACTACCTCCAGCGTGTCAGCGATGCCGATGTGCCGCCGGTCACGACCGCCCGCGAGGCGCTGCACATCGAGCCGGGTCTGTTCATGAACGTACCCGCGAGCGACAACCACAAAGTTCCCACGATCGTGCGCATGGGCGCCATCCCGCACGGGGTCAGCGTACTGATGCAGGGAAGGACCCCGAGCACCGTGCCGGTTGACGGGCCGCCGCACATACCTGCGATCTATCCCCTCGAACAGCTGCCGAAGTTCACCCCCGAAAAACCCCTGCCGGGGGTGCCCAACGCGAATCCCCCCATCGAGGGCCTGGGCATAATGCCGGTCAACGTCCCGACGCCCCCGGTGCAGCCTCCGCCACCGCTGAAAGACGAGACCAGCAAACAGCATCCGGTCGCAGAGGTCGTCATAGAAAACGACAAACCCGGGAAGACCAACGGTCCGTTTCCACCGGAGTTCCAGAAGTACATCGAAAACCCGAACAAGGTGTTGTCAGATGCGATCGCCGGCCAGGATATTCTCGGCACGATCACCATCGAGCTCAACACCGAAGAAGTGGAAGACTCGATCGGGAACATTCCCTTCCTGGGGACTCCAAGGGAACAGGACGCAGCCGAACCGGCGAACAACGCCTTCGTCCAGTCGGCGAGGGCGACATTCTGGCTCGAGTGGGTACGGATCCCCAATGGGAAGGACACACGACCCTCGGCCAGAAACGTTCCGGACCCGGTCCACGAAATCGAGCCGTATTTTGACAAACCGACGTATCTGCAGCTGCAGTATTCCCAGTCGGTGATCCTGGTCTTCAACAACGTCCTCTGGCCGCACATCACGGTGGCGACGCTGACGCTCAGCGCTGGATAGCCACGGGGCGTTGCGCTCCGTCAGAAGGAGATGGGCAGTGGGCAACGCCGGGCGCGGGGTGGTCTGTTCGTGTCCTGAGGGTCGGTACCCGCAGAGCCGTTTGGGTGGCCGGCCGATTGCTGGTCTCACTAGTGGTGGCGGGCGCCGGTTACGCTGGCACAATTGCAGCCGGGACTGCTCCCGTCTGGGGTGACCGGATCGCGTGGGTGAGCGGTGCCGCGAAGGTGATGACCTGCCTATGGAACGGCGCCGGCCGAAGGGTGCTGGGCGGGGCGCCACGGCGCAAGTGCTGCGAATCACCGACTATCCAGTCGAGGCTCGTCTGCGAAGCTCCCGAAGAGCCCAGCGTCGAAGCGCTGGCGCTCTACGGCCGGCAGCTCGCTCTCGTCGACACCTTCATCCTCAACGACGGCATCGGGTCCGTGGGCACCACCACCGAGGTGCGGATAGAGGCGGTCACAGGCGGGCTGCAGCGGCTCGTCGCACTCATCGACGTTGGCGAAGGCGACGAGAGCTGGGTGGGCCCGTCCTGGTTCGACGGCGACCTGTACTTCTACCAGGACACCGACGGCACGACCGATGGGGCCGTAGACGGCTTCGACCCGGCGCGCAACACCTATGTCAGCGCAAGCACAAACCACCGCCTGCGCGATTCGTGTCAGCGCTCCGTTCGCGTTCAAGCCGTCCAGGTCGCTGGTGCATATTCCCCGAGAATCACATGCGCATGCCTCGGCGGCATCGCCGGCCCGTGCGCCCCGGCCGATCCGATCTACAAGCGCCAGAAGCCCGGCATTAGCAGGGCTTCTGTAGCGATGGAGCTAGGGGGACTCGAACCCCCGACCTCCTGGGTGCGATCCAGGCGCTCTCCCAACTGAGCTATAGCCCCGCGTGCCCCGATACTCGGGCGCTGTTCGGGTCCAGCAAGTGTAGTCTCGAATGGATCGGGGGCGGGCGCAGTATGGTGTGGCGGCGCATGGGACTGCTGGACGACGCCATCCGCGAACACCTTGAGCTCAAGCGCCGCGCTGGAGCCGAGCCAGGCGAGATCGCTCGCGTGGAGCGCGAGGCGCTCGAGCCGCCCGACGAGATGGGGGACGTGTTCGATGCGCAGAGCGCTACGCACGACGCGCATTACGAGGCGGACGTGTCATCCGTCGGCCAGGAGACGGTGGAGCTCGACATGCAGGCGGTGCTGGATGAAGACGCCGAGATGACAGGGGCGGCCGACAGCTTGGGCAGCGGGCATGTGGCCGGCCAGGCGGGCGACACATCTGCGCTGTATTCCCATCAGGAAGCGCCCTTGGAGTGGGGCTCAGAGCCCGTGTTGGAGGGTGGCACTGAAACTGCCGAGCCATACGGCCACGCAGAGCCGGCCGACGACCAGCATCAGGAGCGCTCTCCCATCGAATAGGGCGGTTAGCTGCAGCGATGCATCAAGCCGGCTGACACCGTCAGCGGTCAGCCTTCGCCTCCTACGAGAGTGCCGACGAGGGTCGAGGGGCTACACCAGAACGCCGACGAGTACGAAGCTGCTCGCGCGGACCGAGGGAGGTCGCCGATCGGCGTCATCGCCATCCCCGGGATCAGCTCAGCAGGCTGTGCGATTGCCAGGAGTCGCCTACCCGCTCGTACGCTTGCGACGAGGGCGATTCGTTCGCGCGAGGGGTTCTTGGAGTGGAGCGCCAGTCGGCAGGTGAAGCGGCGTCCCGCCGGCGTCTGCGCCACACAGCTTCCGAGCCGACGCTTGCCAAGGTAGGCGCTCAGCCGCACCCGTCCAGCCACGGAAGCGACCGTCGTCATCACCAGCTCGCGGCCGACCAGCATCGCCCGCGGACGCGACAGGCCTAGTGGAGCCTGCGCCGTTTGGGGTAGTTGGTTTGCTTTGAGACCTTCGACGCCTGTGGCGCCAGTCGAGCCGGGGGCCGGGCTCGCTTTGCCGGTTTCAGGGGCCGATTTCCCGGCTTCGGGAGTCGTCTTCTCGTTGGCGCCCTCCCCTGCGCCCGTGGTCAGGACGGGTGGGAGTTCCGGCGCGGCCTGCACAGGTGGGACAGGCTGGATCTCGATCGTGCGCGTTGCGCTGACCGCTGGGTCGGCCGCCAGGCGCGCGGTGATGGCCACAGACCCTTCACCGAGGGGAGCCTCGAAGGTCGCATCCAGCCCCTGCAACCCTTCAGTGGTCACCGTACCGCCGCCGCCCACGCTCCATTCCACGCTTCCCTCGTAGTTGGCGACGATCGCGGTCAGAGCAGCGCTCGTACCCGCGGTCATGCCGGCGGGGGCAGTGGCGATCGTGACGCTCGGCTGGGGTGGTTCTTCGACCTCGGGTGGACCTTCGCCAACTTCGATCGAGACTGTCGCCACGGTCGGCTGTTCGGGGAACTGGCTGTTGGGATCGGCGGCGGCGAACGTGAACGAGTCGGGTCCCGAGTAGCCGGGCGCGGGAGTGTAGGCAACATGGTTGCCGCTTACTGCCGTCAGCGTGCCGTGGGCAGGCTGGGTGACGATCGTGTAGGTCGGAGTGGCCGAGTCGGCGAAGGACTCGGCGGTCAGCGTCAGCGTCGTTGCTTGCCCGAAGGGCGTGCTCGCGGCCTGGGGGAGCGCATCGAAGCCAGGGATGATCGTGGCTGAGGTCGCATAAGCAGGCGTGTTGGGGCCACCAGCTTCTTTGATCACACCCAGTGGGTTGACGTCCTCGCGCAGCCAGTATTCACCAGGCGCCACGTTGGACACGTTCACCCACTGAAACGCCACGCTCGCCCCATAGGTGTCTCGCCAGCCCGGACTGATGCCCTCGTGGACGCTGGTGGCATTCGGGCGGTATCGCTGGCAGAAGTCCTCATACGGATAGACATCGCTCGCATACACCGGGGTCTGTGGGCCGATGTTCGGTTCCACGTGTTGGCTGTCCTCCAAGCAGAAGCCGACCTTCTGGGACGGGGCGACTTCTGCCGTCTTGCCCGCGTTCCACAACGAATACTGGGCTACGCGCTGGAGATGCCAGTGATGATGGCCGTCGGCATTGACATAGAGCATTTCGCCGCCGCTGGGTTCTTCGACGTGGGCTCGTTCGATGTCGGTGTCGTCGACATTGGTGGTGAACAGCCGCTGGAACACTTTCATCGCCGGGTTGGCCAGTTCCGCTTCGACGCTGGGCGGCAGCACCCGTTCTTCCGTTCGCGCACGTTCCACTTCTTCTTCCGTTTGCCGACTGACGTTCGGCGCTTCCCGAGCGCCTTGGAAGTCGAGCGCGCCAGGTCCCACGTTGTGCACATAGCCGTTGAAGCGCAGCAGCAGCTGAGGTGCCCCCGCCGAGCTGTCCGTGGTCAATTCAGCACCGTCCGGCGGGTCAGCGACCAGGTTTGGCAGGATCGGTTCGCTCTCTGCAGCGTGCGCCGCGTGCAGGACCGCGGCGAGCCCGAGAGCGAGCACAGCCAAAACCGAGCCCAGCAATGGTAGGGCTCGTGTCGAGGCTCGACCGATCGCAGTCTTCCGTGACACCGTAGTTCTTGCAGTCTAAGGTCACACAAGCTCGCCGGCACCGGTTTTTCGCCGCCTCGATATGGTTGCGCCCGGAAAATCCGCTAAGTAGTTTCCAACTCGCCTTACGGGCAGCGCGCGCGACTCGTTCGAGATCGACGACCGGCGCCGAGCAGGCCCGTAGGTCGGCCGGCCTGGATCCCCACTCGGGCGGGCGGGGCCCGCGGGAATTCTGAGCGTCTGCGTCTGGCCCGCCGAGACGCTCGCTGGCATCGACAGCGTCGTGTGCTCGGGTTCGAGCGTCACCTCGTAGGAGCTCGGCTTGCCTTCATACCAGGTCGCTCCGGGAGCGGTGAAACGTGACCGTCCTGAGCCTGGGGTACCAATGAGCCGACTGGATCGCTCCAGGTGGGCGCGTCACGAGATCTGAGCGTCCGTTCGACAGCAGGTCGCCGGCGGCCGGCGAGAACATCGTCCAGCCGGTCGTCCACTTGGGGAATCCCGGCGCCATCTGGCCATTGGCGTTGTAGGCCATCAGCGCGTCCGAGTCGCCGCCCTCGATGACCGCTCCCGAGCCACAGTGCGCCCCGCGAGACCGATCACTACGCTGCTCGCCTTCGCTGGCAGCTCCAGCAGCAGCTCGCCCTCGGCGCGACACCGGGTGTCCAGCCGACGCGCAGCGGCCGCCTCTGCATCAAGACGGGGGTACGCTCCGCCCAATGACAGCCCTTCCTCGTTGTTACGTCGCCAGTCCGTTCGGGTTCACCGAAGCGGGTCGCAGCTACTACGAGAGCGTCCTGCTACCCGAGCTCAGTGTGATCGTCCGGCCGGTAGATCCGTGGGCGCTGACTACCGCTGCTGAGATCGAGTCAGCGCGTGTAGTTGGCCAAACGCGAGAGAAGGCACTCGAGATCGGGCGACGCAACGCGGTTGCGATCCGCGGAAGCGATCTACTCGTCGCGTGCCTCGACGGTCAAGAGCCCGATTCGGGAACGGTCGCTGAGCTGGGATATGCCGCGGCGCTAGGAAAGCCGTGCTTTGGGCTTCGGTCAGACCTCCGCCAAGCTGGAGAGGCCGGCGTCGCGCTGAATCTGCAGGTCGAGACGTTTGTTGTCGACAGCGGGGGAGAGATGGTGACCTCGCTAGCCGCACTTATTCGGGCCATTCGACGGGCTGACGTAAGCGCAAGCGGGGGGTAAGGAGGGGAGCACGAGCGCTCATGCGTACCGTTCTTGGTCGGCAGCTTTGGCCAAGCGCGCGCGTTATCATTTTCCGCATGCCGAGAAGGCCGTACCCGACCTGATGCAAGCACTCAAGGAGGCTGAGCAAAAGGCTCGAGATCTGGCGATAGGCGGGCAGTGACGGTGTGGCAACGGGTCGCGGTCGATGCACAGATGAAGACTCACTGTCGCTTGTGATGGTTCTCGCGCCCGAGGCGGTTGGTACGGCCGCGTTCTCAGTCGAGACTGCGGGCCTCCTCGCCGAGCGCGGATCAGCACGAACATCTCGGGTCGTCTGAGGAGCCGCTGATTGGGCAGCAACGGGCAGCGGCAGCGCGTCACGCGCCTCCGAGGTGGCCATCGTGGCTCTGGCGGCGAGAAGCGGAACTTCCGCTCTGTACGGCGTATATTGAGATGCTGCGGGGCCATAGCTCAGCTGGGAGAGCGCCTGCTTTGCAAGCAGGAGGTCACCGGTTCGATCCCGGTTGGCTCCACTGGAGTAAAGTGCTGCAAATGAGCGATCTTTGGATAAGAAGTGGTACTTGAGTGGTACTCGGTTTTGGCGGAGAGTACCGCGGGCGAGTACCACATCGGGCCTGGCTTTGCGGGGAAAAGGCGAGGAGGCGGCTCGCAAGCAGGAGGTCCCCGGTCCGAATCCGGTCGCCCCGCAAGCTGGCCCGCGGCCTGAGCGTTGATCCCGCCGAGCCCGTCAGGGGGCTGGAGTCCCTCGGCGGCTGAGAAGAGCTGGATCATGGGCGTCGTCAAGGACACCGTCCGAGGGACTCTAGCGGGGCGATATCACACGCTGGTTGGCTGTTGTTCGGCGCGGTTGTCCAGATACCGGTGTGCCACCGCCTCCAGCGCGGGCACGCGTCCGTTGAGCTTCGCGAGCGCGAATCCAACGAAGTAGTCGGTGAGCTCGCGCCATGATGCGAGCCACTCCGCGATCTCGGCGCCGATCTCGGGGTCGCGCTTCGCCGAGGCGGAGAGGAGGGCGTAGTACGCGAGCGTGCTCGGATCAATGTTGAGGACCTCGCAGAGCAACGGCGGTTCCAGCTCGGGCTCGTCGTCGCCGATGTACGGCGCGGCGTCCATCATCACGAGGAAGCCGACGACCACTGAGACGACCTCGTCGCACGCTTGCGCAAGCTCCTCTAGTGGCGCGTCCGCGGCGACTTCACGGAGCGTGCTGATCTTGGTTGCGCGCTGCAACGCCGACCACGCCGCGACCTGCTCCGCCATCGGCCTCTCATTCATGAGCTTCGCCGCCCCGGACGGCATCCGCGCCGCGAACGCGCTGAGTAGGCGTTCCGCGGCCTCGTCGGACCCGAGGCTGCCCCGCACGTGGATGCTGCTCGCGTTCTCCAGGTACTCCCACGTCGCGTCCGGAAGGGGAAATTCCTCGGACTCGTGCAGGCTCGCGCGCGTTCGCGCCCACGCGAGCTCGGGGCTCCGGATCAGAGCCTCCACCCACGCCACGGCGCCGTCCAGCTCGGGCGTCATCGGGTCATCCGACTTCGCCTCCGCCATGGCGTTGAAGACGGCGTTCAGCGGCGTGAACCACTCCTCCTGACGGGCGAGCAGTCGGTCGTACGCCCCGCGCAGACTCTCCTCGCTCGGCGCGTAACCGAGGGCCTGGAGGCCGAGGGCGACGCGATCAACGTTGTGGTAGCGCGCCATCAACTCGGCGACCGCACGGACCCGCTCCACGTCCCGCGGCGCGTACAACGACACGCGACGCTTCCCCACCCAGTAGCGCGCCGGCTCCGGGAGCAAACCCTCGGCCTGCCAGCGCCGCAACTTCCGCTCCGACGTGCCGCCGGCCACCGCCAGCTCCACGGCCGGCAAACCCGCGACGCCGAACTCAAGGTCCCCGCACTCGCTGGACTGCTTACCGAGGCTCCTGGCAGCGGTGCCGTCCGCGGCGGCGCTGCGCGCGATCCCCAGCTGCGCGCGGAGCCGCGAAACCGTCTTGTTGCCAAGCCCGACGCGGCGCGCGACCTCCCGGTCGGACAGCCCCGGCGACGCCTGGAGGAGTACCGCGGCTTGCGCACGCTGCTCAGGCTTCGCGTTCACGCCCCTAATGACACAGCACCGCCCGCAGGAAAGCAAGGTCGGCCGGGACGCTAGGCGTAGCTTCGGTTTCTCAACCACAAACGGCCCCGCACACGGGGCGTCAGGAGAAAACGATGAACAGCCGGAACGGACACAACGAGAGCGGTTCAACAACCACGAGCAGCAAGACAACTAACGGACACGGCGCGACCCGAGCCGCGAAACGAGCCACGAACGGAGTCACGGGCAAAGCAGCGAACGGGGCCGCGAGGACGCCCGCGTCGTCGTCGCCCGCGTCGGCGCCCGTTGTCCTCGGCGACGCGTACCTCGCGATCAACCAGCTCGCCGTCTACGGGGCCCCCGTGGACGCAGCGCGGGAGTGCGTGGATCGTGGCGAGGACCTGGAGGTGTCGGTGCGCAGAATGCTGGACGTGGGCGCCGCTCTGGTGCAGCACGGCGGGAACCAGGCCACGCTCGACTCGGTGCGCAGCGAGGTTGACCGGCTCGTTGACGCCGTCTCGGTCACGGTCGCGGAGAACCTGCCGCGCTCCGTGAAGGAGCAACTAGCCGGGTTCCGAGAGGTCCTCGGCACGTACATGGACCCCGCCCGCGCGGAGAGCGTGCAGCGCCAGCTGGAGAAGATCATGCAGGCCGGCGCACGCAGCCAACGCCAAGAGGTCACGAAGGCGCTCCTGGACGAGCACGGGCCGTTCGCCGTTCTCAGGGCCGACCTGGACGGTCGCCTGAAAGCGGTCGGCGAGCTGCTGCCCCACGTCGTCGCGCTCAGGGAGCAACTGAGCGCCGCCGAGCGCGTCGACGCCGAGCACGAGCGCGGCACCGCGAAGGGCGTTGACTACGAGCACGTCGTGGGCGAAACCGTCGCCGCGGCCCTCGCGCCGTTCCGCGACACCGTTGAGCACGTCGCCACGGAACTCGGATCGGACCGGAAGCGCCGCGGCGACTACGTCGTCACCCTCAACCCCGACACGACCGGCGGCGAGTGCGTCCGCGTCGTCGTGGAGTGCAAGGCGCGGCCCAGGATCAGCGTGCGTGGAGCCATGACGGAACTGGAGGCGGCAATGGGGAACCGCGAGGCCACCGCCGGCCTCCTCGTGCTGGACAACGCCGACGGCACGGCCCTCGGCGGCTTGGCGCTCCGCGCGTACCCCGGCAACCGCGTCGTCGTCCACCTGGACCGCGCGAAACCCGAGCCGCTGGCGCTGGAGGTCGCGTGCCAGCTGGTGCGCGAGCTGGCGCTGGCGTCCGCGCGGTCGCGCGAGCGCAGCGTTGACCTCTCCGCGATGGAGTCCGACCTCGCAAGCCTCACAGACGCCGTGGAGAGGGCGAAGGCAATCGCTAGCGGGGTCAGGGTCGCCCGGCGCGGCATCCAGAACATTGAGGACGCCTACGCCCGCCTGCGCAGCGACGCGACCGACGCGCTCGCACAGATGGCCCGCCACCTCCGCGAAGTCCCGGACAGCGACACGCCGAACTAGGCCCCGCGAGTGGCCTCACAACTCCGCTGGTGATGGCTCTCATGCGCGGGCCACGGCCGGCTAGTAAGGCACCGTGAGCGTCCGGTGGCGGTGTGTCTGCGTGTTGGTTCGCACCACGCGCAGTCCGTACCGAGACGCTGATGGCGACCAGGAATCCCGTTGATCGCCCCATCGAGACGGACGACTAACTGAGCAGACCGCTCAACAGCGACTTGTCGACGAGCAGAGCCCCCGCAAGTTCTCCGAGCACCGCTCAGGGCCGCGTAACCCCGAGCGCGCGCTCCATCGCGACGATGAGCTGTTCCCACCGTGCCTCGATCTCTGGGTGGCGCGGCGGATCCTCATCGCGAGTGTCGCCCAGCCACCGCACCATGCTGAGCTCGCGGTAGTCGCTGCGTGCTTTGGCGGTGATGATGTCGTTGATCTCCGCGCCGGCGGCGACGAGGCCGGCGAGGATCTCGATGTCTTCGACATCGAGCAGCGTAAGTCGCTGGACATGAGGATCCGCGAAGGTTCCTGCGGGGGTGTGTTCGTGGAGCCATTTCCAAAGTGGCTCGGTCTCGGTGATATCGCCGGCGGTGATGACGACCGGCCAGATCCGCCGTACGCGTGCCGGGTCGACGCCTGGTATGTGCGCGCGGCCCGCGAGCACGTCACGCGAGACCCGGTCGAGCTGGTCGATCTTGTCGAGGAACGTGCGTTCGAGGTAGCTTTCGAGCTCGGCGTGGTCGGCCTCAGCGCGCACGCCGAGGGGAAGCCTCGTGGAGATGACCTCGAACAGGAGCAGGTCATCTCCATAGTCGATCGCGACATCCGAGGTCATCTCGCCGCCGCCAGCGCCGTAGGGCTGCTCACCGTGAACGCTGCCGGCGCCCGCTGGGCGCTTGGGCAGCGCCAACTGGAACAGCTCGAGCACGTACGCCTCGAAGAGATACCCGGCGTAGGTCGTAAACGCGTCGCGCTCCCCCTTGCCCATGGCAATATCGAGCAGGCGGTAGTACCAGCCGTCGGTCAGCCAGGAGTACAGCGCGCGTGGGCTCGTAAGCACGAGCTGGCCGTCGTCGAAGCGAACGAACGGCCGTTGTTGGAAGGGTGTGGACTCCCAGGCGAGTCGAACCGGGTTGTTCCTGCTGCGGTTGAAGCCGCTCACGAAGAACTCGCGCGGCGCGCTCAACGCGGCGTCGACGGCCTCGGACTTAGCGGCGAGCGCGGTCGTGCTCAAGTAGGTATTCATCGGAGGAAGTACGCCTGGGACTCTCTCGTCGTCGGGTTGCTGGCCCATGACGCTCGTTGCTTGAGCGAGGAAGCCCGCAGCGAAGAGCTCCTCGGCAGACAAGTTGAACCGCTCACCGGTCCAGGAGTCGAAATCGCGCGCGCAGTGGTGCTGCTGCGCCGCTGGGGTGCGCGGAAGCTCGATAAAGAGCCGGTGTGCACGCACGAGCGCGTAGAGCGGCTGGCCGCCTGCGTTGAAGGAGCCGTTCTGCGTGAGGAAGCCAACCCAGTCCTCGAGCTGGCGCTCGCCCGACTGCAGATTTGCTGCGCCCTCGCCGACGACACTCGTGACGCCGAGGAACGCGGCTTCGAGCGCTCCTGCGTGCTGTGCGTTCCACTCCGCATCCTCGCCGTGCGCCTCCTCGAGGACGAGGCGCTGCAGGACGTGCAGCTGCTGCTCGCCGAGCACGTAGAGGTGCTCCT
This sequence comes from Solirubrobacteraceae bacterium, assembly GCA_035602785.1. Classification (GTDB taxonomy): domain Bacteria; phylum Actinomycetota; class Thermoleophilia; order Solirubrobacterales; family Solirubrobacteraceae; genus Palsa-744. The sequence continues at coordinate 2,569 of DATNLQ010000067.1, read as the reverse complement.
CCAGGTCGTCCCGCACGTCGGTGAGGAAGCGGTCGTAAGCGGCGAGGTGCTGCGGGGAACACACGAGCTGCTCGAGAAGCTTGCGCTGCTGGGTGGCCTCGCTGCGGATGGGCCAGAGCTTCGCCGCTGTGTTCGCCACGAGTTCAACGGCGACGGGGAAGGGAAGGTCCCGCAGGTGGGCACGAACCTCGTCGATCGACGATACGCGCAGCCCGAGTGCGGCCTCGTCCGCAACTACGTAAATCTGGCCGAGCATTGTAGGCACTCGCGCAGTGTGACTTAGCAGTAGGCCTTGGGAATTTGCGACGCGCTGGATTTCCCGATAATTCGCGGGCGTGTCGCTGAGCGGGACGGGGATGATGAGTCCGGTGGGCGTCATCATCATTCGTCTTGGTATGAAGAGGTAGGGAGGCTGCTGTGACACGCCGTCTATTTTAGTGGAATGCGGCCGGTCTCAAGCTAAGAGGAATTAACTGTGTCGGTGTCACTACTCCCAGACGTCCATCGACCAAAGCCTCTCGGGGTCCGCGAGTAGGGCGGCGGCGATCAGGGAGACGAGTTCAGGCAAACTTTCTGGGAGGGCACCAGTGTGGCTCGCCGCGACGTCGGCTTCACGGCCGGCGAGCTGGTCGAGCAAGCCGTGCCACGAATTGCGCACGGCTCGAATCACACGTCCGGCATATTCCTCCGTTTTCACCGTCGTTTCGCCGTTGGGACCAATGCGCACGCCGTGGGCAGCAACTCTTGCCGCGAGCACTTCGTTGCGGAGTTCGTCGTACATCGTGGCGAAGAGCGCTTCGCCGTGCTCGGTGAACTTTGCCGCGAACTGTTGGGGCATGTTGCTGAAGCCGCGGCGCATCAGTGGCTTCGCCTCGTCTGCGTTGAGCAGCTTCACGAAACCGGCTCCGGACCGCCAATCGTCTCCGTACTTGCGTTTCGAGACGGGCCCGTAACCGAGGAGGGTCTCGAGCTTGTCGAGGAGGTCGAACGTGGCACCGAGCCTGGTGAGCGCTGGAGCTTGGGGCTCCGCGCTCAGCACCTGAAGGTCCGCGAGCACGCGTTCCACGGTAAGGAGGAATGCGAGTTGCGCGGCGCTGTCGTGATCGCCTTCGTCCGTCGTGAATCGGGTCGGATCCGTGGCGATGCCGTACAGCAGGTTCAGTCGGCTAACCCACCAGGCGAGCAGTGAGCCGAGCTGGTCTTTGGGGATCGAGTTGATCCACACGGCTCGACACTGCTCCGTTGCGGGGCGGTTGAGCACTCGAGGCTCGTAGATCGAGTTGAGTGACAGCGGATAGGGCTTTCGGAGGTCGACCGCTCCCCCGAACTCGAGCGCGAGCGTGTGGGGTAGCCAGGGCGCCGCAAAGCCGGTGGCGGCTGGCGAGAACAGCAGGAAGATAGGTTGGACGGCATCGGAGGTTGCCACGCGCCCGACCAATGACTGTGCTGCGAGGCTCCGTCGATGATCGTCGATTAGCTGCTTCGGACTGATGTCGGCCGTGTGCTTGTACTGGAATAGGAGCTGCATCATCGACAGCCGAGAGAGCAGGGTATCGGTCGCGATGATCAGCCACATCGTCATCTCGGGGATTGACGCCCAGAGCGGATCAAGTTGCGGCTCGAGGCGTGTTCTCAAGTCGGCGTTGCTTGTCACTAGGAGGAGGAGTGCGAGCGCGCTGAGCATTCCCTCCGCGGTTCCGAGTTCGGCGCGTCGGTTGATTTCCTCTATGGCTCGGGCTTCGTGGGGCGATTGCTCGTCCCGTCGTGGGTGTTCGGCGAGGATCTGCCACATCCGTCTGCGGTCCTCCCTGGGCGAGGCCAGCCGGCGACTCTCAAGGAGCGCAGGGAGCATTCCGGGCTCGACGACCGCTGTCCCGTCGGCGGGGAAAGTGGCCGCGAGCGCGCCCCCATCCACCATTGCGGCGCGGAAGCCGGGCGCGGTCGCACCGGGTGGCATCGCGACTCGAGCAACGCGTTGGGTCCGTGTCGGCTTGGAAGCCGTTGGACTTGTCATGACGCGACCTGCGACCGCTAGGCCGCGCGTGCCGCCGCCTCGGCCTTGTCCTTGAGGCTGCCGAGCTTGGTGCCGAGCACGCGTGCGACCTGCTGGTAGAGGTTGTACCTGGGCATGACCACGGACGTCAGCGCCTCCTCAGAGAGTGCCTTCTCGACGAGGTTCGGCGGCCACTTCGCGCTACCGCGCACCGCGGTGACGCCGAGCACGGCCTCGACGAGCTGCTGGGCGTACCACTCCTTGATGACCTCTGGCACGGTCCTCTCGACTCCGGGGTAGCCCTCGTAGTTGCGTACGAAGTGCTTGACGAGGTCGGTGTAGACGCGGAAGTCCTCGTTGATCAGGAGGATGTTCTGTGAGCTGTTGGCGTAGGAGGCTGCTCGGTCCTCGAGGGGGTCGTCAACGGATCGCGTGCCATTTGCGACGGACACCCAGCGGATCTCGGGGAACTGCGCTTTTGGGGTGACCGGGTCGGCGGGGTCTCCCTCGTCCTCGTCGACGAAGGCGCCGTAGAGATCGGCTGAGGTGCCACCGCTCCCGCCGGGGGGTGTTTTG
>DATNLQ010000038.1:0-9719 GCA_035602785.1 Solirubrobacteraceae bacterium | reverse complement strand
CGCCACGAGGCGCCGCCCGAGCGGCCGGTGCGACCGCTGCGCCCGCCCGCCGACTCCGAGGGCTGACACTCCCGCGCCCGCCGCTGCCGTGGCAACGGCGCGGCGGCTGCGAGAATCACCAAGACATGTTCGACGCCCTCGCCGAGAAGCTGCAGGAGACGCTCGCCGATGTGCGCAATCGCGGCGCGCTGACCGAGCAAGACGTCGACGCGGCGATGCGCGAGATTCGCCTGGCGCTGCTGGAGGCCGACGTCAACTTCAAGGTCGTGCGCCAGTTCACCTCACGGCTGAGGGAGCGTTGCCTGGGAGCCGACGTGGTCGGGCGGCTGAACCCCGGACAGCAGGTCGTCAAGATCGTCGGCGAGGAGCTGACCGAGTTGATGGGAGGCTCGCCCACGCCGATCGGGGAGTCGGCCGGCCTGAGCTTCTCGCCGCGGCCACCCACCGTGATCCTGATGGCCGGCCTGCAGGGCTCGGGCAAGACCACCGCGACCGCCAAGCTCGCGCGTTACCTGCGCGAGGAGTACTCCTCGTCGGTGGCCGTGGCCGCGTGTGACGTCTACCGCCCGGCCGCTGTCGAGCAGCTTGTCAAGGTCGGTGCGCAGGCCGGCGCGGACGTGTACGAGCAGGGCACCGAGCGTGACCCCGTGGACATCGCCTCCTGGGCGCTGGAGCGGGCACGCGCCGAGGGCAAGGACGTGCTGATCGTCGACACCAGCGGGCGCCTGCACGTCGACGAGCAGCTGATGGCCGAGCTGGTGCGCATTCGCGACGCGGTCAAACCCGACGACGTGCTGCTGGTGGTCGACGCGATGACCGGTCAGGACGCGGTCAACGTGGCCGAGAGCTTCGCGCAGGCGGTGCAGTTCGACGGCGTGGTCATGAGCAAGCTCGACGGCGACGCGCGCGGTGGCGCCGCGCTGTCGGTAAGAGCGGTCACCGGCAAGCCGATCCTGTTCGCCTCCACCGGCGAGAAGCTCGAGCAGTTCGAACGCTTCCACCCCGACCGCATGGCCCAGCGAATCCTCGGGATGGGCGACGTGATGAGCCTGATCGAGAAGGCCGAGCAGCAGTTCGACGAGGACGAGGCACGCGCCCTCGAGCGCAAGCTGCGCCGCAACCAGTTCGGCCTGGACGACTTCCTCGACCAGCTGAAGATGGTGCGCAAAATGGGGCCGCTGACGAGCATCCTGGGCATGATCCCCGGGCTTGCCGGCCACCAGCTGCAGAACATGAAGGTCGATGAACGCGAGCTCGACCGCATCCAGGCGATCATCCTGGCGATGACTCCCGAGGAGCGTCGCCGGCCCGAGCTGATCAACGGCTCGCGGCGGCTGCGCATCGCGCGTGGCTCGGGCACCAGCGTTCAGCACGTCAACAAACTGGTCAAGCAGTTCGGCCAGATGCGCAAGGTGATGCGCCAGGTCGGCCGCGGCAAGATGCCCGACATCGGTGCGCTCATGCGCAATACGCGCTGAACCGTCTAAGCTCTCCGCCGGACTTTGTTTATGAACGAGAGGAAGATGTGTCGGTAAGGCTCAGGCTCACGCGAGTGGGCGGCAAGAAGGACCCGATATGGCGCGTTGTGGTCGCCGACCAGCGCTCTCCGCGCGATGGCCGCGTGATCGAGACGATCGGCCAGTACAACGCGCAGACCAACCCGTCGACGATCAACATCGACGCTGAGCGTGCGCGCACGTGGCTGGCGCGCGGCGCCCAGCCCTCGGGCACGGTGCGAAAGTTGCTGCGTATCCAGGGAATAGACACGACTGCGGGAAGCTAAGGCCCGTCGAGCGGCGCAGATGCCCGACGATGTGCCAAGGCGGCTGTTGGAGTACCTCGCAGAAGGGCTGGTCGACGAGCCCGACGCGGTCAGCGTTGAGCAGTTCGAGGAGGACGATGGCACGATCGTGCTCGAGCTGTGCGTGGGCGCCGACGACTACGGTCGCGTGATCGGCCGCGGCGGGCGCACTGCGCACGCCTTGCGCACGGTCGTAAAAGCGGCTGCTGCCAGCGAGGGGCAGCACGTGCTCGTCGACATCGTCGATTGAGCCGGCAAGAGCAGCCGACCAAACCGGCGACGGCGCCGGGCGCGTCCGCCCAGCGTCCTGGCTCGCAGGCGGGCATCTCTGCCGGCAGGGTCGGACGTTCCCATGGCCTGGATGGGAGCTTCTATGTGACGGGCGCGCGCGGGCGCCTGTTGGCGTTGGGCAGCGCCGTGATGGTGGCGGGTCGCACGCTTGCGATCGTGCGCCGCGCGGGCACCGAGCAGCGGCCTATCGTCCGCCTGGAGGGCGTCGAGGACCGCGCCAGCGCGGAGGCGCTGAGGGGGATGGAGCTGGCCGTGCCCGCTGGCGAGGCCCCGGCGCTCGGTGAGGGGGAATGGTGGGCGCATGAACTGGAGGGGTGTGAGGTTCGCGACGGCCAGCGGCTGCTGGGCATAGTCAGTCGCCTGATCGAGCTGCCCTCCTGCGAGGCCCTGGAGGTCGACCCGGTCGGCGGCGGGCAGCCGCTGCTGGTGCCGATGGTCAAAGACGCCGTTCGCAGTGTCGATTGCGCCGCTGGGCGTATCGAGGTGGACACGGGCTTCTTGGACCTGGCGTGAACATAGACGTCTTTACCCTGTTTCCCGAGTGGTTTGACTGGTTCTCCTCCCAGCGCCACGTGCGCAACGTGCTCGAGCTGGGCTCGAGCCTGCAGTGCGTGAACATCCGCGACCACACGACGCTGAGCGGCGGCCAGGTCGACGACACGCCCTTCGGCGGCGGCGCGGGCATGGTGTTGCGCGTGGACGTGCTCGACAGCGCACTGCGCGCCCATTACGACATGGACCCGGTCGAGCTGGCGACGCAGCGGCGGGTGATCGCGCTGGCGCCAGGCGGGCGGCTGCTCGACGACGAACTGGCCGAGGAGCTGGCCGGCGAGGGCGCGCTGACGCTCCTGTGCGGGCGCTATGAGGGCTTTGACGAGCGCATCCTGGAGCACTTTGCAAGCGACGTCGTGTCGATCGGACGCTACGTGCTCAGCGGCGGCGAGCTGGCGGCGATGGTCCTGTGCGACGTCGTCCTGCGCAAGCTCCCCGGCGCGCTGGGCCACGAGGACTCCGCGACCGAGGAGTCCTTCAGCGCGGCGCTGGAGGGGCAGCCCGAGTACCCGCATTACACCCGGCCGGCCGACTACCGCGGCTGGCGGGTCCCGGAGGTCTTGCTGTCGGGGCACCACGAGCGCATCGCGCAGTGGCGGCGCGAGCAGAGTCGCCAGCGCGGCAGAGCGGGATAGCGTGTGTGGGGCGGCTGAGACCGGGCGTTCGCTACCATTGCCCGGTCGCGCCGGCCGAGAGCTTTCTCGGGGCCCTCCCGGCCATTGGGGCGCGCGCCCTCCTTCACCGTTATGAGCAGCGTCATCGAAACCATCGAGCGCGCGCAACTGCGCCGCGTACCCAGCTTCGCCCCAGGCGACCGCGTGAAGGTGCACTTCCAGGTCATCGAGGGTACGCGCAGGCGCGTACAGGTCTTCGAGGGGGTCGTCATCAAGCGCCAGGGCCATGGCGTTCGCGAGACGTTCACCGTGCGCAAGCAGTCCTTCGGGGTTGGTGTCGAGCGCATGTTCCCGCTGCACTCCCCCAAGATCGAGCGCATCGAGCTGGCCGCGCGCGGTGACGTTCGCCGGGCCAAGCTGTACTACCTGCGCGACCGCGTCGGAAAGCGTGCGCGTGTGCGCGAGCGCCGCTACACGGGTCCGGAGGAGATCGTCGAGCCCGGGCTGCTGCACGAGCAGGCGCCGGTCGCCACCGACGCGGAGGGCATTACCGCGGAGGAGTCAGTCGCTGCGCAGGCAGCCGGCGCGACGCAGTCGGGTGGGGCCGGCGAGGCGACCGTCGAGGGAGCCGACGCGACCGTGGCCGGGCAGAGTCGGGAACAGGCGGACGCGCCTGCAGAGGGGGGTGGCGCGGACGCGGTTGGCGAGTCCCAGGCCCAGCCGGGCGAGGGCGAGACCGACCAGGCGCCAGCGGCCGCCACGGCGCAGGACGCCGGCAAGACCGACACCTCCTCAGACGCCGGCGACGCGCAGGGAGGTGCTTCGTCCGGCGACGAGCCCGCGTGAAGACGGGCGCCAAGACGGGCTCGCGCGCCCGCAAGAAGGGGGGGCCCCCGGACGAACAGCAGGACGGGCAACGCTCACGTTCGCCGGTTAACTCGATCGCCAACCTGCTGGTGGGCGCAAAGACCGGCAGGAAGCAGTCCAAATCGACAACCGCGTCGATCATCGAGCTCGTTGTCATCATCGCCGTCGCGCTGGGCCTCGCGCTCGGCATCCAGGCGTGGTTCGTCAAGCCCTATCGCATTCCCAGCGGTTCGATGGAGCCCACGCTTGCAATCGGTCAGCGGGTGCTCGTCAATCGCATCGGCATGGACTTCAGCGAACCGCACGTGGGCGAGATCGCGGTCTTCCATCCCCCCAAGAACGCCGAGCAGGAGGTCTGCGGTCCGACTCCGCACGTGGTCAAAGTCGGCGGCGCCGCCTGCGCGGAACCGGAACCCGAACAGGACTCGAGCGTCAACTTCATCAAGCGCGTGGTCGCCGGGCCGGGCGATGAAATCTACATCCGCGAAGGCCACGTTTACCGCAAGGCCGCCGGCAAGACCCAGTTCGTGCGCGAGCAGGACTCCTACATCCGCGCCTGCGGCGCCAGCCCCGAGTGCAACTTCCCGGTGCCGATCAAGATTCCCGCCGGACACTGGTTCATGATGGGCGACAACCGTGGCGAATCCGACGACAGCAGGTTCTGGGGACCCGTCCCCACCGGTTGGATCATCGGCGGAGCCTTCGCCACCTACTGGCCCCCCGACCGGATCGGGATCTTCTAGGGAGCCTGACGCCGTGGCTGTTCGCGGCGCGTCTGACCCGTCGCGCAGCGGCTCGGGGGCCAACGGCGCATCAGCGGGCGGCGCGCGATCCACGGCCCGATCGCGCCGACGCGCCCGCCGCGACACGAGCGGACGTCGACTGTTCGCGTTTGACAAGCGCCTGGGGGTGCGTCTGGTCGCCGGGGCCGACGAGGCCGGCCGCGGCTGCCTGGCTGGGCCGCTGATGGCCGCGGGCGTGCTGTTCGATCAGGACGCGCTCACCACCAGGGAGCTGCGCTCGCTGCGGGCGCTCAACGACTCCAAGCAGCACACCGCGCAGGCGCGTGAGGAGCTCTACCCGCTGGTGCTGCGCAGCGCCAGCCGCGTGGTCGTCGTCTCGCGCTGCGTGCGCGGGATCGACGCTCGGGGGCTGCACAAGACAAATCTGGCCGCCCTGCGCGACGCTCTGCTCGGCGTCACGCAGGACGTCGCTGACGATGTTCTGTGTCTCGTTGACGGCTTCTCCGTGGCCGAGTTCGGGCGACCCCAGCGCGCGATCGTCGACGGTGACGCGACCAGTGCGGCGATCGCCGCCGCTTCGATCGTCGCCAAGGTGACCCGCGACCGCTACATGCGCCACGCCGACTCCGAGCATCCGGGCTGGAACTTCGCCGAGCACGTCGGCTACTCCACGCCGTCGCACCGCGAGGCGATCCTGCGCCAGGGCGTCTCGTCGCTGCACAGGATGTCCTTTCAGTCGCTCGCCTATCAGCAGCTGGCGCTCTAGACCAGTCGCACTCTGGGGCGCGGAGGGTCGAGCGGGCCACGGACGCAGGGCGAAGCCCTTGCTGGCGGCAAGGGCGAGCCCGAGGACAAAGGCCCGCGAAGGCCATACGTGCCCCAGAGTCACCACGCGCCCTCGAGGTGGTCAAGACGTACGAGCCTGTCCTTCTCGTCGAGAATCACGCCGACGGCGTCGAAGCGGATCGTGTGGGCGGACGGCCTGATGTGCCGCTCTTTGCTCAGCCAGGCGACCGCCAAGCGGCGTAGTCGGGCCCGCTGGCGCGGGCGCAGCCAGGTCAGCGGCTCCTGCTCAGGGCGGACGCCCTGGCCGCGCACTCCGGCCCGGCGGGTCTTGACCTCGACAAAGACCAGTGTGGTGCCGTTGAACGCGATCAGGTCGATCTCGCCCGCGCGCGTACGCACGTTGCGCCCGAGCGCACAGAAGCCGAGTCGTTGCAGGTGTGCTGCGGCCAACTCCTCGCCGGCGCGCCCGAGCGCGTGGCGAGGATCGCGAGGTGGGCCGGGTGGATGTCCGGCGGCGGACGTCTTTGGCGGGTGGTCGGCCGGCACCCTGCCGACGCTAGACCGATCAATGTGACCGGTGGCCCCGCTATGTGCCGATTCGGTGCCCAAGTCGTGACAGGCCTGTGTCCTCGATAGCCTGCGGCCCCGTGGACGAAGTCTCAGAGGCAACAGCGACCAGGCGGCCCGCGTCCGATGCGTCGGGTCGCGAGGGACGAGCGCGAGGCGAGGACAGGGCGCCACGAAGCGAGGGTGGCCCACGCTCGCTGGACGGCGTCAGCGGCTTCATGGGGCTGCGCTGGGAGGACCCGCAGACGGTTCGCCTGACGATCCGCCCGGAGCTGATCAACGGCGGCGGCCTGCTGTCTGGCGTGGTCACGTATGCGATGGTCGACTACTGCATGGGCTCGACCCTGTGGGTGCAGACCACCAAGGATGAGCGCATCGCGACGATCAGCATCTCGATCAACTACATCCAAACAGCGACCGAGGGCGAGATCGTGTGCCGTACCACGCTGGACCGGCGCAACCGCACCAACGCGGTGATGCGCAGCGAGGTACGCCACGAGGACGGGCGGCTGCTCGTCACTGCGATCGGCAGCTACACGATCTTTCCCAGACGCAAGCGGCCGGCGACCACCCCGGACAGCTGACCCCCACCGCCCTGACGATCGCCGGCTCCGATTCCGGCGGGGGGGCCGGCATCCAGGCCGACCTGAAGGCGTTCGCGCGCTGCGGCGTGCACGGGACGAGCGCGATCACCGCGATCACCGCCCAGAGCACGATAGGCGTGAGCGCGATCCACATGGTGCCTGCCGACATCGTTCTCGCGCAGGTGCGCGCGGTGCTGGCCGACATTCGTGTGGATGCCGTCAAGGTCGGCATGCTCGGCAGCGCCGACGTCACGCTCGCGGTCGCTCAGGCGTTGGACGAGCTGCCGTCCGGCACGCCCGTGGTGGTGGACCCCGTGATGGTCGCCGAGTCGGGCGCCCGGCTGCTCGCGCCCGACGCCCAGCAGGCGCTCGTGGCGGAGATCCTGCCGCGGGCCACCGTGCTCACGCCCAACCTGCCCGAGGCCAGGGTCCTCGCCGGCGAGCAGCCCGGCGCTGGGCCCGAACGTGAGCCCGCCACGCCGGCGGACGGTGAGCACGTGTCAGCTCCCGGAGATGACGATGCCCAGGCCGAGGCTCTCGCACGGGCGGTGCTCGCGCTCGGTCCCCGCATCGTGGTGCTCACCGGCGGCCACCGCGCGAGCGCGACGGACCTGTTCCTCGACTCGGGCGGCGACGGCGCAATCGTTCGCATCGAAGGCGAGCACCATCCCGATGGCGCCGCGCACGGCTCGGGTTGCACCCACTCGTCGATCCTCGCCGCCCAGCTGGCGCTCGGGCGTACACCACTGCAGGCCGCCCGCGCGGCGCGCGAGCTGGCGGGCGAGGCGGTGGCCAACGGCCTGCGAGACGTCGGCGCGGGCGCCGGCCCGGTCGACGTGCTCGGTCTGACGTCCATACGCGACAACTGCCGCTGCGCTCCCGGCCGTTTGCCATAATCCGAAGTCGATGAAGCTGCTGCGCATGAAGCCCGGACACGGCGAGATCGTCCTAGCGGAGGGCGATGTGGATGTGCCCGAGCAGGAGCGGGAGCTGATCGAGGCCTTTCGCCGCGAGCTGGACGCGGGCATGTGGGCGGCCGTGCCCACGCAGTCGCGCGGCGGGCGCCGCGAGGCCGAGCTCGTCAAGGACTTCGGCGACGTGCCGCGTGACGCCGAGCGAGTGATCTTCTTCCCTCGGGCAGCCGGCGGGGCGCCCGGGGCGACGCGCTAGCAGCTGTGTCGCTGGCGCTTGGCACGGCCGCCATCATCCTCGTCGTGCTGCTGTGGGAGCTGACCCGGCCGAAGGTCAAAGACGCGTCGGCACGGTTGCGCCTGGCGTGGATCAATCGCTGGCGCGCAGCCGGGCAGAGCCGCTATGACCCCGGCCGTGAGCTGCGCGCCGAGCAGCGGGCGCGCGCGCTGCTGCGCTCGTGCATCGACGATGACGACTGGGCGATGTATCGCGACCTGGGCTTCCTGCGCGTGTGGGGTCGGCTTGGCGAGCGCCCGGATCGCGCCGCTCGCGACGGCGCGCCATACGCCTACCTGATCTACCCGCACAAGCCGATCGTCGCTTACGTACCCGCCACCGGGGAGCTGCTCAACGAGTACTGCGTGGCCTTCCCCGACGACTCCAGGCCCTACGGCAGCTCGCGGCTGCCCGACTCAGACGACGTGCTTGCCAAGTGGATGGCGCTGACAGGCGACGAGCGCCGCCTGCTCAGCGACGCCAACATGCACCTGCCGGGGCGTCAGGTCGATCCGGACATGGTCCGGCGGGATCTGGCTCGCCTACTGGCGTGGGATCGCGAGCAGGCCTCCCGTCCGGCCGGTAGTGTGCGCGCCGCGTGAGCGCTTCTGACGGATTCGACGTAAAGCACCGCAGCCGCGCCCTCACCGAGGGGCCTGAGCGGGCCGCCGCACGCGCGTACCTGCACGGCATCGGCTACTCGGCCGAGGACCTGGCCAAGCCGATCGTCGGCGTGGCCCACTCGTGGATCGAGACGATGCCCTGCAACTTCAACAACCGCGTCCTCGCGGCCAAGGTCAAGGAGGGCATCCGCGCGGCCGGCGGCACGCCGATGGAGCTCAACACGATCGCCATCTCCGACGGCATCACCATGGGCACGTCCGGGATGCGCGCGTCGCTGGTCTCGCGCGAGCTGATCGCCGACTCGATCGAGCTGGTCGCCTCCGCCCACGCCTTCGACGCGCTCGTAACGATCTCCGGCTGCGACAAGACGATCCCAGGGACGGTGATGGCGCTCGCACGCCTGAACATACCCGGCTTGATGCTCTACGGCGGCTCGATCAAGCCCGGTCACTACAAGGGCGCCGAGGTCACCATCCAGCAGGTGTTCGAGGCGGTCGGCGAGCTCGCCGCCGGCAAGATCACCGAGCAGGAGCTGCACGAGCTGGAGGAGGCCGCCTCACCCGGCGCGGGAGCATGCGGGGGCCAGTTCACCGCCAACACGATGGCGATGGCCTTCGAGGCGCTGGGGATCTCGCCGGCGGGCTCGGCCATGGTTCCGGCCGAGGACGGGCGCAAGCTCGAGGTCGCAAAGGGCTGCGGTGAGCTGGTGATGGACGTTCTTCGTCGAGGACAGCGCCCGAGCGACATCATCACCAAGCCGGCGCTCGAGAACGCGATCGCCGCGGTTGCCACCAGCGGTGGCTCGACCAACGGCGTGCTGCACCTGCTGGCGGTCGCGCGCGAAATGGGCGTGCCGCTGGAGATCGACGAGTTCGAGGCGATCTCCGAGCGCACGCCGCTGCTGTGCGACCTGCAGCCCGGCGGACAGTACGTCGCGACCGAGCTGTATGAGGCGGGCGGCGTGCCGCTCGTCCTCGCGCGGCTGAAGGAGGCCGGGATCCTCAACGCCGATGCGCAGACGGTCACCGGCAAGACGATCGGAGAGCACGCGGCCGAGGCCATCGAGACCGACGGCCAGCGCGTGGTGCGACCCCTGGCTGAA
>DATNLQ010000037.1:0-2774 GCA_035602785.1 Solirubrobacteraceae bacterium | reverse complement strand
GAGCGGCGCTTGTCGTGGTCGTCGCGCCGCCGGCGCCTTCGGAGCTTGGACAATTCTGCTCGAAGACCTTGCTTTCGACGATCGCGCCGTCGCGCGCCATCACAGTTACCGCACCGCCGGTGCGCGAGCTTTTGATCGTGGCTACATAGATGGTGCTCCCCACGGTCACGGCATGTTCAACTACGTCTTGCGGAGCGCTCTGGGAGAACGTGACGTGCTGCCCGCTCAGGGCCCGGCCGCGAGCATCGAGCACGGTCACTTCGGCGGTGACGAAGGACTTCCCATCGGCAGGGATCGCCTTAGCCGAGAGCGACAGGTCGATCCTCGCGGGCTTAGGTCTGCCTTCTGAGGGCGTCGTTTTCTTGAGGTGTTTTTTCGAGCCGCTTACATGCTTTCCCCCTGGACCCGACCGGGACGACCGTTCACCGTGCGTAAGGGGACTCAGGCGCAGCTCGACGGAGGCTCCCTTCAGCACGTTTGCCCCGACTTCGGGGTGCACATGACTGACGATGCAAGAGCCGGCTGGCGGGCATTGGTTTTCGCTCGTCGCCTTGAGGCCGGCCTGGGTAAGCCGCGAAACGGCCCGCGTGGCGCTCAGGCCGGTGACATCGGGCACGGAGACTCCCGACACGGGCAGCGGCAGAGGCGCGGACCCGTGGATGCTGTAGCTGCCATAGTTGCCGGCGGCGGCAAGCAACACGGCCACAAGCGCCACCAACCCGAGTGCGCTGGCAAAGCTAATCAGCACCTTGCGCCGCGAGAGCGACACGACGCGTTCCCAGCGAATGGGCAGGTCGGGCATAGCATCCGCGGCCGCCTCGATGCTCAAGCGAATGCGCTCCTCGTGGCCCTCGTCGTTCATAGGGTTGGCCCAACTGCCTGGCTACCTTCTGCGACGGCGCTGGCGACCTGCTCCAGCGGCCAGCCGAGGATCGCTGCCACCCCGTCGGAGGGCATCAACCAGAAGGAGCTCAGCAGGAAAGCGATGCGCACCGGCGCGGTCAGCTTGTCGAGCGCATCGAGCGTGCGCTGGTTCTTCGGGTCGTCGACGTCCTGCCTCTGCGGCGAAGCGCCCTTTGCACGCGCGATCCGCGTCGCGCCCAGCAAGGTACGCTCGCGGACGTTCGCCAGCATTGCGACCAGCAGACGCAGCGTGAACGCGTCACGCTCCTCGCCTCGCAGCTTGCGGGCTCGCGCCTCGGCGAGCGCTTCCTCGACCAGGCTTCGTGCTTGTTGGGCATCGCCGCATGCCAGCCAGGCGAAGTCTTGGAGCCTGTCTGCGTTGGGGCGCAGCGTGGGCACCGCCGCCGTGACGCTCACCGATTCATTCGCGCCCTTGAGCCCTCCGCCGAAGGGGAGGCTCGTCAACAGCGGTAGGGTCAGCGCGGCGGACGTAGCGGTGGAGCCGGCGAGAATCAGCGGGGCGGCTGCTTGCGAGACCGGGTGCAACGTCGCGCCCGCGCAGAGCATGAGCAGCCCAAATGCGAACAGACTCCAGCGTGGTCTGTTGATATCGCTGAGGCGCACACCCAATGCTGCACCTGCCCCCTTGGCGGTTTCAGCTCTTTGAGCAGTCGAGTGTAAAGAATTCTTCGGGCAGGCGACCAGCGCTCATGCGCGGCGTTTGGGCAAGCCTTGTCGGCCCCAAGCGGCGCTCAGGCACTCGCGGACGCCACCAGCGTGCGCCCCGGTATCTCCATGGCGCCGTCGGGCGAGGTGTAGCTTGCGAAGCGCTGCGCCAGCGATGCCTTGATCTGCTCGATCTCGCCCTCGGGCCGGGACAGGACGGTGTCGTGGAAGCCCCTCGAGAGGTCGAGCGTGGTGTCCCACATCTCCTGGAAGTCGACATGGCGGCGGGGCAGCTCGATGGCGTGGATCTCAACGTCGGCAAAGCCGGCCTGCTCGATCGCCTCGGCCAGCATCCCTGGCTTGCCCAGCGCGAACGGCCCGGGCGGCTCGCGCACGGAAGCATCGGGCGCCGCAGCGAGGCCGCGCTCGATCAGCTCCTGGGCGGGCAGCATCGCCCAGGGGTTGTGGACGATCTCATCCCAGGCGGCCAGCGCCAGCCGTCCGCCGGACACGAGCACACGGCGGGTCTCGCGCAGCGCGACCACCGGGTCGGCCATCAGCATGTAGCCCCAGCGGCACAGGACCGCGTCGACGCTGGCCACCGGCAGGTCGATCCATTCGGCGTTGAGCACCTGGAACTCGACGTTTGAGAGGCCCAGCTGCACCGCCCGCGCGCGGGCTCCCTCGAGCATCGCCTCGGCCTGGTCTGAGACGATCACGCCGCCGTGCGGCGCGACCAGCTCCGCGGCCAGCATGCCGGTCTCCCCCATCCCGGCGGCCAGCTCGAGCACCCGCTGGCCGGGCTGAGGGGAGATCGCCTGGATCATCCAGTGCGAGACCGGGGCGGCGAACTCGCGCAGCATCTCCTGGCGGCGCGCCCAACCCGAGGCGGCCTCTTCCCAGTTGTCGAGGCTGGCCGCGCGATGGGCGTTGGCGTCGAAGCCGCCGGCCGCCGGCTGTTGCTCTTTTGCGCTCATCTGAGCTCGCGGCGAAGCAGCTTTCCCCAAGCCGTGCGCGGCAGCGGCTGGGAGGCGAGGACGAACCGCTTGGGGACCTTGAAGGGCGCCAGCTGCGCGGCGCAGTGGGCACGCAGCGTGTCGGGCTCCAGGACGGCGCCGGCACGGGCGACGACGATCGCCGTCACGGCCTCGCCCCATTGCGGGTCCGAGCGTGCGAGCACCGCCGCCTCGAGCACCTGCGGGTGC
>DATNLQ010000031.1:0-3312 GCA_035602785.1 Solirubrobacteraceae bacterium | reverse complement strand
GTGATCAGCACGTTGATCTACAGCATCAAAGTCTCCGGTCTCGCAATCCCCGGGAAAAAGCAGACCGACATCGCGGTGGTGCTGTTCGCGGTGCCAGGCTCGCTGATCGGCATGGCCGCGGTGTACCTGGAGGGCATGCGCCGCGAAAGGATCGCCGCCGCGCGGGAACGGCCGCAGATCATCAGCTGAGATACCGCCCCGATGGCGCAGTGCGCCGATCATCGGCAAAATTCCGAAAAATGGGCATCTGTGTACACTGCCCCCTCTTTCGCAACATAAGAGGAGGGAACCTTGTCCAAACGAGCATTCGTCCTCAGCGTCTGCACGGCGGCGACGCTTCTGGCCACGGCCGCAAGCGCTTCGGCCGCCAACCTGTGGGTGTCGAGCACAACGCCGGTCTCGAGTCCGCACAGCAGTTGCGTGCATCCCGGCTACAGCACGATCCAGTCGGCCATCGCAATCGCCACATCAGGATCCAGCATCCATGTCTGTCCGGGCACATATACCGAACAGTTGGTGATCACCGAGCCACTCAAACTGGTCGCGGTCGACGGCGCCGGCTCGGCGAAGGTGGTGCTGCCAGGTAGTCCCGCCATCTCGAAAACGGCATGCGACGAAGTGTCGCTGGCGGGCCTCAAGAAGCAGGCCAAAGAACAACGGGAAAAAGAAGAACTGGAACAGGGAAAGCCGGTCACCGAAGGCGTGCCGCAGCCAGACGAGGACGCCGTATCGATCTGCACGTCCGGCACCGTCGGCATCACCGGCCTGACCTTCGAACCGAAGTGGGCGTTGGGGACCTGCAATGACAGCCTGTACGGGATTCTCGTCGCAGGCGGTGCCACGCTGGTCGCGTCGAACATGGCGGTCGACGGCGGCGGCGCCTTTCCCATCAACGGTTGCCAGGGCGGCATCGGGATCCAGGTAGGGATGGCCTGGTCGGTGCCGATCGAAGCCGGCCACGCGACCCTCACCCACGACACGGTCGGCGAATATCAAAAGAACGGCATCACGATCGATGGCAAGGAATCGAGCGCGAAAATCAGCACCACGATCGTGACCGGTGCGGGCCCGACCCCGGAAACGGCGCAAAACGGGATCCAGGTCAGCAACGGCGCGCTGGCAACCATTCAGACGTCGACGATCTCTGGCAACGAGTGTGACAACGCAAGTTGTGGCTCGAATGCGTTTGCCGAAACTCAAGCGACAGGCGTGCTGTTCTACGGTGCCGCGCACGGGTCGAAGGTGACCAGCTCAACGCTCAAGGAAAACGACATCGGCGCCTACTTCGTCTCGACCAACCCGACGCAACCTCACACTCCGGAAGTGACGATCAGCCAAGACGAGATGAACGCCGATCGCTATGAGGGAGTGGCCCTCGACCAGGGCGATGCGTCGGTGAAAAGCGACACGATCGACGGGCCCGGCAACATCGGGATCGAGCTGTTCCAGTACGAACAGCAGACCTATGCCCCGACCTCCAGCGCCTCCGGCGACACGATCGAAAACATGCGCGGCGCAGCCGTCGAGGTGCAATCCGACAAAGCGCCGGGCGACGACCCCGGCAGCTTCACGATCAGCAACAGCTCGTTCCTGAAAGACGCGCAGGCACTCGACGACGAAAGCAGCACGTTCACGGTGGTGCTGTGACGCTGCGTCGTCGATGAAGTAGCCCGGTAGGGGAGGGGCGCGGCGCCGTCGCGTCCCTCCCCGCTTGCGGTTCCGTCCCGCCCTGCCCGTACTCTCGCCGGCGTGGACGACTGTCGCTTTGAGATCCCCGCGTGCCCGCCTGCCGACGTCAAGGCGCTGCGCAGCGAGCTGGGCGTGAGCGCGGCGCTCGCGCAGGTACTCGTGCGCCGGGGGCTCGCCGACCCTGCACTCGGCCGCGCGTTCCTGCGCGCCGAGGAGGAGCACCCGCCGACGGCCTTCGCGGGCATCGAGGAGGCCGTGCAGACGATCGGAGCGCATCTGCGTCGCGGCTCGCACATCACGATCCACGGCGACTACGACGTCGATGGCATCTGCTCGACCGCAGTGCTCGTCCGCGCGTTGCGCGAGCTGGGAGGCGACGTGGACTTCTACCTTCCCGACCGCGCAAGCGACGGCTACGGGCTGAACGTAAAGACAGTTCAGCGGTTGGCCGAGCGCGGCACGCGGCTGCTGGTGACTGCCGACTGCGGGATCACGGCTGTCGAAGAGGTGGCGGTGGCGCGGGCGTTGGGCATGCACGTCGTCATCACCGACCATCACAGCGCGCGCGCCGACGGGGCGTTCCCGCGCGCGCCGATCGTGCACCCAGCGCTGTGCGGTTATCCGTGTCGCGATTTGTGCGCCACCGCAGTCGCATACAAGCTCGCCCAGGCGCTGTTCGCGGCAGCGGACCGCGACCCCGGCGATCTGCGGCGCGAGCTCGATCTGGTGGCGCTGGCGACGATCGCAGACGTCGTGCCGCTGCTTGGGGAGAACCGGGCGCTTGTGCGCGCCGGTCTGCGCGCGCTTGCCAGCACGGCCAAGCCGGGACTGCGCGCGCTGATGGCCGTCGCTCGCGTCGACCCGGCAAGGCTCGACGAGCGATCGGTCGCCTTTGCGCTCGCGCCGCGTCTGAACGCAGCCGGGCGCCTGTATCGAGCAGACGCGGGGCTGGAGCTGATCCTGACCGAGGATCGCCTGCGAGCGGCTCAGATAGCTGATGAGCTCGATCGCGCCAACCGCGAGCGCAGGCAGGTCGAGCTCGGCATCCGCTACGAAGCCGAAGCGCAGATGGACGCGCTCGGGCCGCGCGCCGCGTATGTGCTCGCCGGCGAGGGCTGGCATGCGGGCGTGATCGGGATCGTGGCCTCGCGCCTGGTCGAGCGCAGTGGCCGGCCAGTCGTGCTGATCGCGCCCGACGGCCAGACTGGCAAGGGCTCGGGACGCAGCATCGCGGGCTTTGACCTGCTCGCCGGGCTGAGCGCATGCAGCGGTCATCTTCTGCGCTACGGCGGTCACAGCGCGGCGGCCGGGCTGGAGATCGAGTGCGGGCGCATCGACGAGTTCGCGACCGCGCTCGCAGCGCACGCCGAACAGGTGCTCGACAGCGCGGACATGATGGAGGTCGAGCGCGTCGACGCGGTGGTCGACGGCGATGAGCTCAGCATGGATCTGGCCGAGGAGCTCCAGGCCCTGGCGCCCTTCGGCCGCGGCAATCCCGGCGTCTCGCTGCTGGTCGCCGACGCCACGTTCGCCGATGCCACGCCGATGGGCGAAGGCAAGCATGTGCGCTTCACCGTGCGCTCGCGCGGAGCCAGCGCCAGGGCCGTGGCCTTCGGCAACGGC
>DATNLQ010000192.1:0-2672 GCA_035602785.1 Solirubrobacteraceae bacterium | reverse complement strand
TCCTGGTCGGATCCGCTGCGCGGGCACATCGGCCGTAGGCTCGCGGCTGACTCGCCGCCGCTACCGTAGCCAGCATGGACCTGTCGCTGTTCTTCGCCGGCACCGCCGGCTCGGTGCCCAGCCCCCGCCGCGGCCTGCCCGCCGTGCTCGTGCGCCGCGGCGGCGACCGCCTGCTGTTCGACTGCGGCGAAGGCACCCAGCGCCAACTGCTGCGCTCGGTCGGGCTGGCGGACATGGATGCGGTCTTCATCACCCACTTTCACGCAGACCACTGGCTCGGGCTGCCGGGGATGCTCAAGTCCTTTGCCCTGCGCGAGCGCAGCGAGCCGCTGACCGTCTATGGGCCGCCGGGATGCAAGGAGCTGATGGGCGTGATGCGCATCGTCTACGGGCGCCTGCCCTACAGGCTGGACATCGTCGAGCTCGCGCCCGCCGAGACCGTGCGCCGCGACGGCTATCTGATCGCAGCCGTCCCCGTGCGCCACAAAGGCGATGTGTGCTTCGGCTATGCCCTCGTGGAGGATCCGCGCCCCGGTCACCTCGACCCCAAGCTAGCGCAGGAACTCGGCGTCGCGCCCGGTCCCGACTTCGGCCGCCTGCAGCGCGGGGAGACCGTCGCCGGCGTCACGCCCGAGCAGGTGATGGGCGCCGAGCGCGAGGGGCGCAAGGTGGTCATCTCGGGCGACACTGCGCCGTGTCAGGCGCTGGCCATCGCCGCCCATCAGGCCGACGTGCTCGTGCACGAGGCCACCTTCGCCGAGGACGAGAGCGAGCGCGCCCGCCAGACGCTGCACAGCACCGCGCGCCAGGCGGCGGAGCTCGCCCGCGACGCAGAGGTCCGCCTGCTCGCGCTCACCCACGTCTCCAGCCGCTACGCGGGCGGCGAGCTTCGCGACGAGGCGCGCGCGGTGTTCGCCGCCACCGAGGCGCTGCGTGACTTCGACACGATCGAGGTGCCCTTCCCCGAGCGCGGCCCCGCCACGCTCGTGCGCTGGTCAGAGCGCCAGGCGCGCGAGCGCGCCCAGGCCGAAGCAGCGGCCCCACAAGACGAGCGGGCTGCACGCGCTCCCACGGCCCAGCCCGAGGCCATCGCATCCCCCTGATACATTGCGCC
Source organism: Solirubrobacteraceae bacterium (assembly GCA_035602785.1). GTDB lineage: Bacteria > Actinomycetota > Thermoleophilia > Solirubrobacterales > Solirubrobacteraceae > Palsa-744. The sequence goes on along the minus strand of DATNLQ010000192.1, from coordinate 1,558 downwards.
TGCTCCTTTAACCCGGTCCCGCGAGGCCAGGAAGGAAACGATGCAAGGCAACGAGAAGGTCGTCCTCCACGAGGAGGAAGTCGGTCGGGCGCTCACGCGCATCGCTCACGAGATCGTCGAGGGCATCCCCGCGTCGGCCGCATCCTCGCCCTATCCCGCACCGGCGCTCGTCGGGATCCACCGTCGCGGCGCCTTCCTGGCGCGCCGGCTGCACGGCCTGCTGGAGGACCTGCTCGATGCGCAGGTCCCGCTCGGCGACCTCGACATCGGCTTCTATCGCGACGACGTCGCCACGCGGCCCGACGCGCCCGTGCTGCACGCCTCGCACATCGAGTTCGACGTCACCGGCCTGACCGTCGTGATCGTCGACGACGTGCTGTTCACCGGGCGCACCGTGCGTGCGGCAATCGAGGCGCTGTTTGCCTACGGACGGCCCGACCGGGTGCAGCTGGCCGTGCTCGTCGACCGCGGCCACCGCGAGCTGCCCATTCGCCCCGACTATGTCGGCAAGAACCTGCCCACCTCGCTGGCCGAGCACGTACAGGTGCGCCTGCGTGAGATCGACGAGGCAGACGAGGTGGCGATCTCGAGCGGCGCCGACCCGGCTGCACACCCCGAGATGGAGGCCTGGGCATGAACCATCTCCTGTCCATCGAGGATCTCGACCGCGCCGCGATCGAGCGGATCGTCTCCCAGGCCGAACGATTCGCCGAGGTGTCACACCGCGACATCAAGAAGGTGCCCGCGCTGCGCGGACGCATGGTCCTCAACCTCTTCTACGAGGCGTCCACGCGCACGCGCAGCTCCTTCGAGCTGGCCGCCAAGCGCCTGTCAGCCGACGTGGTCAACTTCGCCGCCAGCGGCTCGAGCGTGGAGAAGGGCGAGTCGCTGAAGGACACCGTGCTGACCCTCAGCGCGCACAGGCCCGACGCGATCGTCCTGCGCACGCCTTGGGCGGGCGCGTCGGAGCTGGTGTCCAAATGGTGCAGCGCGGCGATCGTCAACGCGGGCGACGGCAAGCACGAGCATCCCACCCAGGCGCTGCTCGACGTGTACACGCTGCGCCAGCGCCTGGGCAGCATCGACGGCGCGTCCATCTGGATCGTCGGCGACGTAGCTCACTCGCGCGTCGCGCGCTCGAACATCCTCGCCTTCCAGCGCATGGGCGCAAGCGTCACCGTCGCCGGACCGCCCACGCTGGTTCCCCGCTCGATCGAGCAGCTCGGCTGCGAGGTGCGCTACACGCTCGACGAGCTCCCCGGCGCCGACATCGTCTACGCGCTGCGGATGCAGCGCGAGCGCATGAACGACGTGTGGGTGCCCTCCCTGCGCGAGTACGCCACCTGGTATCAGATCAACGCGCGTCGCCTGCAGCCGCACCAGATACTCATGCATCCCGGACCCGTCAACCGCGGCCTGGAGCTGTCCGGCGAGGTCGTCGACTCGCCGCAGGCGGTCATCACCGCACAGGTCGAGGCCGGGGTGGTCGTGCGCATGGCGGTCCTGTATGAGCTGCTCGCCGGGGCCAGGCCGCAGCAGGCGTCCGGGAGCGTGCGCG
>DATNLQ010000018.1:0-7170 GCA_035602785.1 Solirubrobacteraceae bacterium | reverse complement strand
GGTCGGCGACGCCTACGCGGCGCTCGCCAGCGAGCTGCGCCCGGCGACGCCGGCCTTCACCAAGCAGCTCGCGCCGGGCCTTGGCCTGGCCGAGGATCCTGGCGACGGCCAGAGCTTTGGCATGCACCGCACGCTGCTGCTCGCCCGTGCGGCCGTGCGGGCGCACGAGCTCGAATGCTTCAGCGACGAGAGTCGGGAAGCGGTGCTGAGCGAGACCTTCGCCGAGCAGGGCCTCGATCTCGACCGCCCCTATCTCAGCGCCGGCTCCAGCGACAGCTACACACTGGCGCTGGCATGAGCGACGCGCTGCAAGCGGCGATCAGCCTCGGGCAGCAACTGGTCGATGAGGCCGTCTGGCACGAGGGTCGCTGCAACTGGATAGGCGCCTGGCCGACCGAGGGACCCGGTGGAACGGCCGCGATCACCTACACCGCACTCGGACCCGATCTCTACGGCGGCACCAGCGGCATCGCCCTGTTCCTAGCCGAGCTGTTTGGCGCCACGAGCGAGGAGGGCTTCCGGCGCACCTCACTCGGCGCCCTGCGCCAGGCGATCTCAACTGCGCCGCAGCTGCCACCCGAGGTGAGACCCGCGCTCTACTCCGGCGCACTGGGCATCGCGCTGGCGGCCGCGCTGGCGAGCCCGCTGATAGACGTCGCGGAGCTCGACGCATGCACCGAGCTGATCTCTGTAAGGCCCGTCGCACACGGGGAGCACGACCTGATGAGCGGGGACGCCGGCGCCGTGCTGGCACTGCTGTGTCTCGCCACGCTACTCGATGAACAGGCGCTGGTCGCGCGCGCGACCGAGTTCGGTGAGAGCCTGCTGGGGCATGCCCAGGGGCAGGACGACACCCTCTCGTGGGCGTCGCGCGCACTGCCGGGCGAACCTCGACTGACCGGCCTGTCCCACGGCGCCTCGGGATGCGCGCTTGCGCTGCTCGAGCTGTGGCAGGCGAGCGGCGAGACGAGCTACCTGGACGCGGCCCGAGCCGCCCTCGCCTACGAGCGCACGCGCTTCGATCCCGACGCGGCCAACTGGCCAGACCTGCGCAGCGGCGCAGGGGAAGGCGCCGCCGAGGGGCGACGCTCCTTCGCGGCGCTGTGGTGTCACGGCGCCCCCGGGATCGCCCTTGCGAGGTTGCGCGCGGTGGAGCTGCAGGCCGACCGGCCGGCCTTGAGCGAGGCGCGGATCGCGCTCGATACGACCAGGCGAGCCGTGGAGGGCGAACTGGCGCGTGGGGGGAACTTCTCACTCTGTCACGGGCTCGCCGGCAATGCCGAGATCCTGCTCCACGGCTATCGCATGCTCGGAGATGAGCGCGCTGACGATGCAGAGCTCGCCCATCGTGTCGCCACCGAGGGCATCGAGCGCCACGGAGCTGCCGGTCGCGTGTGGCCATGCGGAACCTTCGAGGGCCAGGCCACGGGTCTGTTCCTCGGCCTGGCGGGCATCGGGCGCTTCTACCTGCGTCTGCACGACCCGACGCTGTCCTCTCTGCTGCTGCCGGTCCCGGCGTATCTGCGCCCCACCCACGCGCTTGCCGCAGTGCCCATTCTGGAGTCCTGAGTCCGCCCGGCGCCAGCTCTACTGGAGCCCCAGCTGCCTGGGGTACTTGGCGCGGTAGTCGCGCTGGGCGGCGAGCACGCGGCGAACGTATTCGCGCGTCTCCGGGAAGGGAATCGCATCCACGGTCAGCGGCCTGCCCGCGGCATCGGCATGCGCGACCCATTCGTCCACGTTGGTCGCGCCGGCGTTATAGGCGGCGAGGGCCAGCATCTCGTTGCCTTCGTAGTGGTCGAGCAGGTAACGCAGGTAGTAGCTGCCGTAGGCCAGGTTGATCTTCGGCGTGGCCAGGTCGCCGGCGGTGAAGCGATATCCGCCCGACAGGTGCGCGAGGTAGTAGGCGGTCGCGGGCAGGATCTGCATCAGGCCCTCGGCGCCGGCCGGGGATGGGCGCGGTTCGAATTTGCTCTCCGCGTAGATCACTGCAGCGATCAGCGCCGGGTCCAGGCGCTTGGCGGCGGCCTGTTCGCGGATGATGCTCGCATCGCTGAGCGGCAGCGTCCCATTGCTCGCAACCCTGTTCAGACTTGCCAGCACGAGCACGCCGCACACGAGCGCGAAGCCGATGACCACCCACGTCAGCAGCGCCCGCTGGTTCATTCGTGGAGCTTGTCAAGAACGCACGACAGCTCGCGTTCGAGATCCTGCTCGCTGCCGTCGTTGCGCACGACGAACGTCGCGCGGGCAGCCTTCTCCTCTTGTGAGAGCTGGCGTGCGGCCCGCTCGTCGACAACGGCGTGCCCCCTGCCGGCGGCGCGCTCGCGCCGCAGGCCCTCCTGCGCGACCACCGCAATCGTTGCGTCGTAGAGGTCGCCCAGGCCGGCCTCGAACAGCAGCGGCACCTCAACGACGGCCGCCGGCGGCACGGGACGCCCGCCGCGCGCCTGGGCCAGCCATGCTGCCACGCGCGCTCCTACCAGCGGCCACACCAAGCCCTCGAGCCAGGCCCGGTCCTCGAAGGTGGCGAATGCCCGCTCGGCCACCGCAGCGCGATCGACCACGCCACCCGGGGCGACCTGCGGGCCAAAGCGCGCGACCACGGCATCCCGCAGTTGCGCGCCTTCGTAGAGCTCGTGGACGACGGCGTCGCTGGAGATCACCTCGGCGCCGAGGCGTCCCAGCGCAGCCAGCGCGGTGGACTTGCCGGCCCCCAGGCCGCCGGTCAGCCCGACGAACGGCACGGCCGCCTGCGCCATGGCGAAACGGGGCCGCAGTCAGTCCTGCGGAGCCGGCTCGGCGCTGAGCTCGGTCTCGGCCGGGCCGCCGTTGGCCGCGGGCTGCTCGTCGGCGGAGGCTGCCTCGTCGCCGAGCGGCACCTCGACGGTAGGCGCTGCGTCGTCAGCAAGCGCTGCCTCGACCGCTGGCTCTGCGCTGTCGCCATCAGCGACGGACGTCTCGACCGGCGCGTCGGTCTGCAACTCCTCCTGCTGCACCTCGACGACAGCCGCGTTCTGTGGCTCAGGTGGGGTCTCGACGCCGGCTGCGGGTGCCTGCTCGACCTCGGCAACATCGGCAACGGATCCCAGCCCCGGCTCGCCCTCGGGCGCCTGCTCGACGTCGCCGTCGGGCTGCGTCGCTGCCTCGCCCTGGGGCTCGCCGGCGCGTGCGACGGGCAGGATCTGGTCCTCGACGCGCTTGGCCGACAGCGACAGGCGTCGGCGCTCGGAGTCGATCTCGAGGATCTTCACGCGAATCTCGTCGCCGGGATGGACGATCTCGCGCGGGCTCTCCACGTGGTGCGGGGCCAGCTCGGAGATGTGTACGAGGCCCTCTACGCCGTCGAGAATCTCGACGAACGCGCCGAACGTGACCACCTTGGTGACCTTGCCGGCGAGCTCGTCGCCGACGTTGTAGGTGTCGACGATCCGCTGCCACGGGTCCTCCTGGGTCTGCTTGAGACCCAGCGAGATGCGCTGACGGTCGCGGTCGATGTCGAGCACCTTGACCTTGACGGTGTCGCCGATGTTGAGGATCTCGCTCGGGTGGTTGACGTGTGACCACGACAGCTCGGAGATGTGGATCAGGCCGTCGATGCCGTCCAGGTCGACGAACGCGCCGAAGTCGACGATGTTGGAGATCTGCCCCTCCACGACCAGGCCGGGCTGCAGGCGGTCGAGGATCTGCTGGCGGACCTCCTTGCGCTCCTCCTCCAGCACCGCGCGGCGCGACAGCACGACGTTGTTGCGCGAGCGATTGAGCTCGATCACCTTTGTCTCGATCTTCGTCCCCATGTACTCGTCGAGGTTGGGCACGCGGCGGATGTCCACGAGCGAGGCGGGCAAGAAGCCGCGCACGCCCAGATCGATGATCAGCCCGCCCTTGACGACCTCGATGACCGTGCCCTCGACCGGCTCGCCGGACTCGGCGGCGGTTTCGATGCGCCGCCAGGCCTTCTCGAAGCGGGCGCGCTTCTTGGACATGATCAGGCGACCGTCCTGGTCCTCCTTGGTCATGACGATCGCGTCGACCTCCTCGCCAAGGTGCACCTCGTCCTTGGGATCGACGGCCTTGCGGATCGACAGCTCGTTGGCCGGGATGACGCCCTCGGACTTGTAGCCGATGTCGACCAGAACCTCGTCCTTGTCGATCCGCACGACGTGGCCGGTGACCACCTCGCCCTCCTCGATGTCCCGGAAGGTGGCGTCGTAGTTGGGAACTATCTTTCCGTCGACTTCGAGCAACAGCCCGTTCGAGCCCTCCACGACGTGGGCTTGAGGATTCTCCATTACGGTTTGCACTGGCCGAAGCGTAGCGCAGCCGTATCATTGCCGACAGATGCCCGTGCGAGCGACCAAGCGGGGAGCGCAGCGCACCCGCTTGGAGCGCGACTGCGACGTGCTCGTGTGCGGCGCCAGCTTCGCTGGCCTGGCCGTGGCCGGCGAGCTGGCAGGGTCGGGTGCGAACGTCCTCGTGATCGACCGTTACGAGATCGGCGAGCGCCAGACCTCAGCCTGCGCGATGCCGACGCTGTGGATGGCGGCGCTGGACCTGATGGGCTCGCTGCGACAGAGCTTCGCCGAGCTCGTCGTGCACACGCCCTTTCACACCTCTCGCTGGCCACTGCCATGGTCCTTCTCCACGTTCGACTACCGCGAGCTGTGCGCGCTGATGTGGGGGCGGGCCAGCCAGAGCGCGGACATCGAGTTCGAGACCGCGACCGTGACCGGCCGCGACGGAGACGCGGTGCTCACCGACCGCGGCGAGCTGCATGCGCCGATTGTCGTAGACGCGCTCGGCTGGCGGCGCGTGCTGTCGCGTCGGACTCCCATCCAGCCGCCCAACGCCCGCCTGTCGCGCGGCCTGGAGGTCCACCCACCGGGCCGCGGCGAGGAGATGGAGCTGTGGATCGACCCGCGCTGCATACGCGCGGGCTATGGATGGAACTTTCCCGCCAGCGACGAGTTGCGCGTGGGAGTGGGCTCGTTCTGGCCTGCCCACCATGTCAAGGAGCCCACCGTCAAGCTCGCCGGCGAGCTCGGGCTGCCGGCGCTCGGCTACCAGGGCAACTGGATCCCCCACCAGCTGCGCGAGGCGACCGAGGACGGCGTCTTCTTCGTAGGGGACTCGGCCGGGCACTGTCTCCCTCTGACCGCGGAGGGCATCCGCACAGCCCTGTACTTCGGCCTGGCCTGCGGACGCGAGCTGCGCACCGTGCTCGACGGCAGGCGCACGCGCGAGCAGGCGCTCGCGCGCTATGGAGCCTTCTCGGCCTCACATGCGCGCAAATACCGCTGGCTGCTCAACGTCCAGCGGGCTGTGGGGCAGATCACGCCCAACCGAGCGATGACCGCGATCGTGCGCGCCTTCGAGAGCCGCCGGCTGGCTGGGTGGGTTTTCGGGCACTACCTGGCGATCGCGCCGCCGTCGTACGTCGACGCAGGCGGGCGGCCGAGCGCTCAGAGGGCCGCGCGCGTGACCGCGGCCGCCGCGTCCTGAGCGCCATCCTCACAGTGCGAGAACGCGCAGCCCGGGCACGCGCTCGAACTCGCGCACGTTTGTGGTTGCGATCGACATGTCGTGAGTGAGCGCAGTAGCGGCGATCCACAGGTCGTGCGCGCCGATGAGTTCGCCTGCCGTCTCCAGTTGCGCCCAGACCTCAGCATGCGAGCGCGCAACCTCGGTGCTGACTGGGATGGTCTCCAACTCGGCGAGAACCCGCTCCACGAACGCCTGTCGCAATGTGCGCCGCGCTCCGTCGACGGCGCGATGTAGGCCATGAAGCAGCTCACTGACCGTGACTACGCTGATGGCGTGCTCATCGTCCTCGGGCACACGGTCGAGCGCACCTCGTCCACGCTCGGCATCTACGAGCACGGACGTGTCGATCAGGAAGCCGGCCACCTGCCCACCGGCGGCCCGAAGCTCTCGCGGGCGTCCTTCACATCCCGCGCGAACTCGTCATCGACCGGGGGCAGGGCGGCAACGAACTCCCTCCAGGCATTGCCCTGAAGCCTGCGCGGACGCGATGGCGGGCGCAACTCGGCGACCGGCGCGCCGTTGCGGACGATTTCGATCTCCTCGCCCTCGCCGACGCTGTTGATCACTGTCGAGAAGTTGCGGGCCACTTCGGTTGCGCTCATGCGACGCATACCCGCATGGTATCAGATAAATCAGATTCAAGCAATCTCTCCCCACGCTGCCGCCGTGATCTCCAGGTAGCCCATGTCCACGCGCAGCAGGTCCATCGTCGCCTCGAAGATGGCTCGCCCCAGGCCATAGCGACCCGCCAGCGTGCGCTCGGCGCGGAACTCATCCCCGGCGCTCTCGAGCAGCCGCCCGGTGGCCTCCAGCGGCGCGCCCAGCGGTTTGCCCCGCACCGTGCACGGCGCGATCAGCATGCGCGGGTCGCGCCGCAGGCGTTTGACCTTGCCCGAAGCCCGCTCGGAGCGCACATACAGAACGCCGTCGTGCTCGGCGGCCCACACGGGCGTGGGCACGGGCGTGCCATCGCGCCGGTATGTCACCACCAGCGTGCGCTTACAGCCGGCGATCTGGGCCACCGAGCCGGTCCGTGGCTGGGCCGCGATCTCGCGCGCGCCGCGCGGCGCGGTTCGCGCGGCCAGGCGAGCGGAGGGCAGCGCCGCCGGCAGCCGCCTGCCCGGTACGGGCCGCGCGCGGGGCCGGGCGGCCGAGGAGCCTGTCGCGGGCGCTTGCAGCGTGTCATGCATGGGACGTCTCCTTTTCCATGTTGTCGAGGACCTGCGCCAGCCTGCGGACTCCCTCTTCGATCGCAGGCTCGGCCAGGTTGGCGTAGCCGAGCACGACCGCGTCCGTAAGGACGGGCGGGTCGATCATGTGCACCGACAGCGGGTAGACGCCGACGGAGCGCTCCGCGGCGAGCGCGAGCAGTCGCTGGGCGTCGACGGCGTGTGACAGGCGCACCAGCGCGTGCAGGCCAGCCGAGATGCCACTGATGCGCGCGTTGGGCAGCTCGCGTGCGACCGCCGCGATCAACGCGTCGCGGCGGTCGCGGTTGCGCCGTCTTGCCTTGCGTAGGTGGCGGTCGTAGGCGGCAGTCTGGATCAGGCGCGCGAGCGCGAGCTGCTCGATCGTCGATGAGCCGAGATCGTCGAGCAGCTTGGCCTGCACGACGGAGTCGAGCAG
>DATNLQ010000017.1:0-2116 GCA_035602785.1 Solirubrobacteraceae bacterium | reverse complement strand
GCGCGCTCGCCGTCGCGGCGCTACTGGCCGGATGTGGCGGTGGGGTACAGGCCGCCGACCTGTTCATCGTCTATCGCACGGGCGCGACGCCACAGGAGCGCTTGACGCTGCTCGTCAACGAAGAAGGCGGCGTCACCTGCGACGGCAGGCCGGCGCACAAGCTCGACGACGCGCAGATCGTCAAGGCGAGGGCGATCCAGGAAGAACTGCAGAAGCCCGCCACGGCGCATGTGTCGCTCCCGCCGCGTGCGGGGTCGGTGTTCAGCTACTACTTGCGCGACGAAAACGGGACGGTTCGCTTCGCTGACAACTCCGCCGGGCAGTCGAAGTGGATGCGCGAACTGCAGTTGCTCGTGACGCAGACCGCCCAGCAGCTCTGCCACATCGGCGGGTAGGCCGCTAGATGATTGATTCCACGGGAATTCATGCGCTGTAGTTGACGAGTGCGCGGCTGGGGCGGCCGAGTTGGTGGTTGAGGGAGACGGCGGCGGCGAGTGTGAGGAGGCGTTGCAGGATGCGCTCCCTGAGGCCCGCGAGGGTTCTGGCGCCGTGGCGCTCGAGGGTCAGCGTCCCCTTGCAGCTCCAGAAGATGCTCTCCACGCGTTGGCGGATCGGCGCGAGGTGTGGGCCTCTGCCGGGCTCGTCTTTGCGGCGGGGCCGGAGGATCGTCGCGTTCATATCGCTGACGGCCTGGGCAAAAGCCCTTCCGGCGTAGCCCTTATCGCCGATCAACGTCACGGCGCCTTGACGGCGGGTCCGGACCAGCAGCTCGAGGGCGACCTCGCGCTCATCGCGTTTGGGGGAGGCGACAGTGACCGCCCGTGGTGTGCCGTCTGGGGCGAAGATCGCATGCAGCCGAAAACCCCAGAAGAACCGGGAATGGCTAGCGCAGTAGCCATAGTCCGCAGCGTCACCTAGCGCTGAGCGCTTGACCGTCTCACGGCTTCTGGCGCACTCAATCGGCGTGGAATCCACGAGCAGCAGGTCGTCATAGAACCCCGGGCTCTGGCTGGCGAACACGCTCATCAGCCACTCCAGCGTGTCCACCAGTCGGCGACGGCGCTTGAAGTAGCCAGCCTGGGCAGGGATCTTCGGGAACAGGTGGCGCAGATGCTTCCCCGCGACCGCGAGAAACCGCCGGTCAGACGGGATCCCCATGATCGCTTGCGCGACGCAGAGCGTTACGACTTCCGCGTCTGTGACGCTTCTCCTGGCGTTCCCCGGCCGGTCCGGCAGGAGATCGTCAGCCGTGACATAAACCGCAATCAGCAGCAGGTCGAGGTCGGCGTCCATCGAGACCCTCCTTGGGTCGGCGACTGGTTATTGAGTACCGCCGACTTCGACCCTGCTGCCTATAAACCCGCCCGTACCACAGCCCATCCAGCCGTGGAATCAATCATCTAGGCTGCTGGCTTCAGCGACCAAGGAGCTTCCCTGATGTCCACCGATCAAGTCACCGCTACGGAGCCCGTCCTCACCGAGCGGCGCGGGAACGTGCTTCTGATCACGCTCAACCGCCCCGAGGTGCGCAACGCGGTCAACGCGGCGCTCGCCGCGGGCGTTGCCGCTGCGCTCGAGGAGCTTGACGCCGACGACGGTCTGTCGGTCGGCGTGCTCACCGGGGCCGGTGGCTTCTTCTGCGCCGGCATGGACCTCGGCGCGTTCGTCAGGGGCGAGTCGCCCTACTTCGGCGATCGCGGCTTTGCCGGCATCGCACAGCGTGCTGCGCGCAAGCCGCTGATCGCCGCGATCGAGGGCTTCGCGGTGGCCGGCGGGATGGAGATCGCCCTCGCCTGCGATCTGATCGTGGCTGCCAAGGGCGCCAAGATGGGCATTCCCGAGGCCAAGCGCTCGCTGGTCGCCGCGGGCGGCGCGCTGCTGCGCCTGCCTCGGCGCATGCCCTACCACATGGTCATGGAGCTCGCGCTCACCGGCGACCCGCTGCCGGCCGACCGCTTTCACGAGCTCGGCCTGGTCAACCGCCTCGTGGAGCCCGGCGGTGCGGTCGATGCCGCCCTCGAGCTCGCCGCCCAGCTCTCCAAGAACGGCCCCCTTGCGCTGGCCGCCTCCAAGCAGATCCTGCAGGAGCAGTTCGACTGGTCGAGCGCCGACATGT
>DATNLQ010000014.1:0-2936 GCA_035602785.1 Solirubrobacteraceae bacterium | reverse complement strand
CTACAAGGGCATGTCTGCGTCCGGCGGCGCGGAGGGGGTGGGCCGTGCGGTCAACGAAGCCGTGGTCATCTCCTTCCTGGGGATCGGCGCGTTCAACTACGTGTTCACGCAGACGCTGCTGGCCACCCACCCGCAGATCCTGGTGATCAAGTAGAGCCACCCCGCTCGCGATGCCCGGTATGACCGGCGCGGGTGGCCATCGCCTCGGTTGCGCCCGGATGAGCACCCGCTACGCTGCTCGCCATGTCCAAGACGCTGCTGATCGCCGAGAAGCCCTCGGTGGGCCAGGACCTGGCGCGCGTGCTCAAGGGGCCCTTCAAGAAACACGAGGGCTCGCTGGAGGGCCCCGAACACGTGATCACCTGGGCGGTCGGGCACCTGGTACAGCTGGCCGAACCCGAAGCGTATGACGCCAAATACAAGAGCTGGAAGATGGCCGACCTGCCGATCGTGCCCGAGCGCTTCATGCTGGAAGTACGCGACGAGCGCTCGCGCAAGCAGATGTCGGTTGTCACCAAGCAGCTCGGTCGCGATGACATCGACGAGGTGGTCAACGCATGCGACGCCGGGCGCGAGGGTGAGCTCATCTTCGCCTACCTGTACGAGAAGGCCAAGGGCAACAAGCCGGTCAAACGGCTGTGGCTGAACTCGATGACCAGCGCCGCCATGAAAAGCGCGCTCGCTTCGCTGCGCCCGGCCGAGGAGTTCGAGCGCCTGGAGGAGGCCGCCCGCTCACGCTCTGAGGCCGACTGGATCGTCGGCATGAACGCCACGCGCGCTGCCACCATCCGTTTGCGCAGCTCATTCGATGGCGCGGTCTCGCTCGGTCGCGTGCAGACCCCCACGCTGGCGATCGTCGCGCGTCGCGAGGAGGAGATCAAAGCGTTCAAGCCTGAGCCCTACTGGCTGGTCGACGCGACCTTCGCGGCAGAGCCGTTGAACGGCGAGGGCGGCGAGCGCACCTACGTCGGGCACTTCCAGGCTCCCGCCGGTAGCCCGGGCAACACGAAAGGCCCGCGCATCGGCACCGAGCAGGAGGCGCTGGCGATCGTGGCGGCGTGCGAGGGCAGGCCCGCGACGATCACCAAGCTCGAGAAGAAAGAGCAGCGCGAGAAAGCGCCGATGCTGTATGACCTCACCACGCTGCAGCGCGAGGCCAATAACCGCTACGGGTTCTCTGCCAAACGCACGCTGGCGGCCGCGCAGAGGCTCTACGAGGAGCACAAGGCGCTCACCTATCCGAGGACCAACTCGCGCTACCTGACCACCGACATGGTCGAGGAGATCAAGCCGATCGCCGAGCTGGTGGGCGCCCACCCCGACTACCGCAAGGGCGCCGAGTACGTGACCGGCCTGGACGTGCTGCCGCTTGCACGTGTGGTCAACGACGAGAAGGTCACAGACCACCACGCGATCATCCCCACGCGCTCCGAGCACAACCTCGAGAAAATGGGCTCTGACGACAGGCGCGTCTATGACATGGCCGTGCGGCGCTTCTTGGCCGTGTTCCACCCCGAGGCCGTGTTCGAGAACACGCGCGTGGAGACGACCGTCACCCCCGCGAACGGCGACGCGCAGGGAGCGGGGCACGTGTTCCGCACGCGCGGCAAGCTGCTGATCGTGCCGGGCTGGCGTGGCGTCTACGACGAGATCTCAGCGGACGCCAAGGCGGCAGAAGCCGAGGCCCGGGGCGACGAGGACGAGGAGACCGAGCAGCAGCTTCCGCGCCTGGTTCAAGACGAGCAGGTGCAGACGCGCAAGATCGAGAGCCTGCGCAAGGAAACCAAACCGCCGCGGCGCTACAGCGACGCGTCGCTGCTGGGCGCGATGGAGACGGCCGGTAAGCTCGTCGACGACGACGAGTTGCGCGAGGCCATGAAGGACTCCGGGATCGGCACGCCCGCAACCCGCGCCGCGATCATCGAGCGGTTGATCACGGTCGGCTACCTCGAGCGCGACGGGCGCGCGCTGGTGGCGACCGAGAAGGGCCTCAACGTGATCAGGCTGCTCAACGAGCATGCCCTGACCTCTCCGGGGCTGACCGGCAGCTGGGAGCAGCGCCTCGGCAAGATCGAGCGCGGCGAAGACTCACGCAAGCAGTTCATGGGCGACATCGCGGGCTTCGCGCAGCAGACCGTCAAAGCCCTCGACGAGACGCTCAAAGACGTCCGCATCCCACGCGCCAAGCTGGGCCCGTGCCCGGTCTGCGGCCACGAGATCGTGGAGAACCGCAAGGGCTACTCCTGCTGGGCGCGCGACGATCCCGGCTGCGGCTTTGTCATCTGGAAGTCCAAAGCGGGCAAGACGCTGCCGCTGGCCGTGGCCAAGGAGCTGATCAAGACCGGCTACACCGCCCAGGCGGTCACCGGCTTTCGCGGGCGCAGCGGGCGCAGCTTCCGTGCGCACCTGGCTCTGCAGCAGACCGACGAGGGCAGATGGCGGGTGGAGTTCGACGAGGTGTGGGCCAGAGAGGGCGCAAAGCCGCCCGACGCAGAGGTCCAGGAGGCGGCAAGCGAGACGGCCGTTGCGGCGCGCAGCGCAGCGTAGGGCCGCGGACGCGAACGCACGCCATCGGGCTCGTCGGCCGGGTGCGCCAGGATGGCTGCATGCCGATCTCCCTGCTGACCGGGCCCGCCAACGCGGGCAAGGCGCGCGTCGTCATGGATGCCCTGGGCGCGCATCTTGCGCGCGGTGAGGAGCCGCTGCTGGTCGTGCCCACGCGGGCCGACGCCGAGCACTACATGCGCGAGCTGGCCGGGCAGGGCGCAGCGCTGGGCGTGCGCGTCGAGCGCTTCCATGGCCTGATCGGCGAGGCGGTCGCGCGCGCCGGCACGGCCGAGCCGGTGCTGGGCGCGCTGGCCCGCGAGCGGGTGCTTGGCGCGCTCGCCGGCCGCGCCCAGCTGGCCGTGGCGAGCGCGAGCGTCGCGGCCAACGGG
>DATNLQ010000425.1:0-16551 GCA_035602785.1 Solirubrobacteraceae bacterium | reverse complement strand
GAAGGCGCAGGACAGCTGCTGCTGCCGGTGGCGAACACGCACAGCCCCGTCGACGTGGACCTGATCAACGACATCAGCCGCCTGCCCGAAGAGGAGCGCTTCACGATCATCTTCAACGAACTCGGCGCCGGCCTGGCCGGGCGCGGCAGCGACCTGCGCGAAGTCCTCATACGCGCCAACCCCGCCCTGCAGGAACTCGACAAGGTCCTTGCGATCCTCGCCAGCGAGAACCACGTGCTGGCCAAACTGGCCGTCGACTCCGACGAGGCGCTCGCCCCGCTGGCCAAGGTGCGCGGTCGCGTCGCCGACTTCATCGTGCAAAGCAACACGGTCGCGCAGGCCACCGCCGCCCAGCGCGGCGCGCTCGCGCGCAACCTCCAGCTGTTCCCGCCGTTCCTCGAACGCCTCGGGCCCAACCTCGAACGCGTCGGGCGCTTCGCCGAAGCGACTACCCCCACGTTCGCCGCCCTCGAGCAGGCGGCGCCCGCGATCGACAAGGCCTTCGAGAATCTGCCGGCCTTCAACAAGAGCTCGACCAGCTTCTTCGAAAACCTCGGCACGACCGCCAAACAGCAGGGACCCGCGCTGGTGGCGACCAAACCGCTGCTCACCACGCTGCGCTCGCTGGGCGCCGCCGGCAAGCCGTTCGCCTCCAACCTCGCCACGCTCTTCTCCAGCGTGCGCAACAGCGGCGGCCTCGAGCGCTTCCTGGACTTCATCTTCCTGGGCACCGGCTCGGCCAACGGCTATGACGCGCTCGGCCACTTCCTACGCGCCGAGGGTGTCGGCAATACGTGCCTCAAATACGCCGTCAAACCGGCTCCCGGCTGTAACGCCAAACTGTTCAACACGAGCAGCTCGGCGTCCGGCGAAAGCACAGCCGAAGGGGCGGCCGCGGCCGCGGTCGCGAGGGCCAGCGCCAGCCAGCCGGGGACCAGCCTGATCATGGCCCGCACGCTCGCCGTCATCGGCGGCGCCACGCCGGCGCAGGCGATCGCCGAGTATCCGGGCACGGCGACCGAGATGGCGGCTCAGCCCGGCTCCGCCTTCCTCAGCACCCTGTCCACCAGCGCCCAGCCGGTCGGCGGCTCGACCGCGGGCACGACCTACTACACGCCCTCGGCCGAAGGTTCACAAGCCGGTGGGATGCTCCTCAACTACCTGCTCGGCAACTGACCGCCGCGATGACCGCCACCACCACGACAACCCGACCACCACGACTGATGCGGCTGCTGCTTCCCGGCCTGGGCGCGCTCGCGCTGGCCACGCCCGCGAGCGGCCTTGCGGCCGAAGTGAGCCCAGCCTCATCCACCACACCCGTCGGGCCGATGAGCGAAACGAGCGTACCGGCGCCCGCGGGCGAAGCCCAGGCCTCGCCCGCTGCGACCGAAACCCAGCCCGCGCCGGCAACGACCCCTGCCGGCCAGACGCAGCCCACGCCGGCGCTCGGGGCGGAAGGGCCCCCGCTGACGCCGCGGGTCCGCTCTCAGCATCCGCAGCGGGCAACGCGCGGCGCCTATGCGACGGTCAAGCGCGCTCCCGCCGGCGCCGGCATCGAAGCGCTCGCCGGCCAGGTCGGGGCAGCCGAAGCGGCGGTGCCGGGCGGCGTGCGCGCTGGCCAGCAGGCGCTGTCGCCGTCGCTGCTCACCCCCGGCCTGACGCCGGGTCTTGAAGCGCTGATCGCCGGCGTGCCCGGCTTCTTCATCGAAAGCTTCGCCGTGCCGCCGTTTTTGCTGCCGATCTTCCAGGCGGCCGGCACTGCCTACGGCATCCCCTGGCAGGTGCTCGCGGCCATCAACGAGGTGGAGACCGACTACGGGCGCGACCTGAGCGTCTCCAGCGCGGGCGCCGAGGGATGGATGCAGTTCCTGCCGACGGAGTGGGCCCAGTACGGAGTGGACGCCAATGGCGCCGGCTACAAGGATCCCTACAACCCGGCCGACGCGATCTTCGCCGCCGCCAGGTATCTGCGCGCGGCCGGTGGCGCCAGCGACATCAAGGACGCCGTTTACGCCTACAACCACTCCCAGGCCTACGTCGACTCGGTCATGCTGCGCGCCCAGCTGCTCGGCGGCACCCCGCCCGAACTGCTCGGGGCGATCACCGGGCTGACCGAGGCGCGCTTCCCGGTGCATGCCGCAGCGCACTTCAGCGACGGCTTTCCCACCGTCGCAACCGCGCCTGCCAAGACGATCGTCGGCACGACCATCTACTCCCAGGCCGGCGCCCCCGTGATCGCCGTCCA
Source organism: Solirubrobacteraceae bacterium (assembly GCA_035602785.1). Taxonomy (GTDB): domain Bacteria; phylum Actinomycetota; class Thermoleophilia; order Solirubrobacterales; family Solirubrobacteraceae; genus Palsa-744. The sequence continues at coordinate 14,306 of DATNLQ010000425.1, read as the reverse complement.
GGACGGTCAGGTCGTGCAGATCGGAGAATCGCCCACGCTTGGCAAGTACGTCTCGCTGCGCGACGCCTACGGCAACACCTACACCTATGCCGAGCTGGGCGACCTGGCCAGCCTGTACCCCGTGCTCGTGCCGCACGTCCACAGCAAGGTCAGCTCGCGCCTTGCCGGGGCGGGCGGCGCTTCCAAGGGCGAACGGCCACCCAGCGGACCGGCGACCGCCGGCGCGCAGTCGCGCTCGCCGGTGTCCGAAGGCGCCGTCGTCTCGGGTCTTGCGTTCGGCGCGGCGGCGGGCCTGGAATCGGCGCCGGCCGCTCCCAAGCCGCCTGTCAGCGTGCCGCGGCCCGCCGGCGTAACGCGACCGCGTCCCGGCGTGCGCGTCTTCAAAGAAGGCCCCGATGAGGTCTACCTGCACCCATTGGCGCCCGGCGTGCAGGTGATCGCCGGCACGGTGCTCGGCCACGTCGGCGCGGCCTCCACGAGCGCCGGCGGGGAAGGCCAACCGCACATCGTCTTTCAGATCCGGCCCTCCGGCGTGGGTGCTCCCTTGATCGACCCCAAGCCGATCCTCGACGGATGGGTGGCGCTCGACAACACGTCGATCTTCAGGGCCAACGGCGAGAACCCCTTCATGGCGACCGCGCCCACGGTGGGGCAGGTGCTGCTCGAGTCAAAGCAGCAGCTGCAGCCGCAGGTGCTCCACGACGCCGGCATCCGCCTCGGCGAATGTGGACGCCGCGCCGTCGAGTCCGGCCGCGTGGACAAGCGTGTGCTGGCCACGCTCGAGTACCTGTCGGTGTCCGGCCTGCGCCCGAGCGTCTCGGGCCTCAAATGCGACATCCCCGCTCAGGCCGCCGCGGCCGCCAACGCCCCGGCCGGCGCCGACAGCGAGTCTGTCGACATCACCGCCGTCAACGGCATCCCGATCGCCGGCCACCAGGGGGCCGGGTCGATCGCCGATGAGACCGTGCGCAAGCTGCTGATGCTGCAGGGCGTCAACAGGCCGCAGCGGATCGTCAGCCAGCTGAGCTACCCGGGCGTCGCAGTAGCGTCGGCGAGCCCGAGCGCAGCCGCTGCGATCAAGGTCGGCTTCCGCTCGCCCGCAGCGGCTGTCGCGCACGGCGCCGCCCTCGCCGACACCGTGCTCAAGCCCAGCCAGTGGATCGAGCTGATCGCGCGCCTGGGCGAGATCCCCGACCCCACCGTCGCCGCCGGCCCGTCGCCGGCTGCGATCCCCGACACGCCGAGCGCCGCCGGCGAAGGACAAGGGTAGGCCCATGGCCACCGCCACCCCGCCCAGCCCGCCGGCCATGCCGCCGCCCCCGCCCAGCCCTGGGGGCCCCAGCGATCCCCTGCTCCCGCGCAGGGCGACCGGGTCCAACTTCGGGCGGATCGCCGCCGTCGGCGCGCTGGCGGTCGTCGTGCTGATCGTCGCCTTCCTGGTCTTCTCCGGCGGCGGCGGCGCCACCTATCACCTGATCTTCAGCGAAGCCGACCAGCTGGTCAAGGGCGACCAGGTGCAGGTCGGCGGCGTGCCCGTCGGCAGCGTCACGAACATCGTGCTGACCCACGACTTCAAAGCCGAAGTCACCATCCACGTGGACTCATCGCTGACGCCGCTGCACGAAGGCACCGTCGCCCAGGTCAGGGTGCCGGGACTGGCGGGCGTGGCCAACCGCTACATATCGCTCTCGCCAGGGCCGAACAACAGGCCGTCGCTGGCGGCCGGCGCCACGCTGCCGGCCAGCGCCACCAAAGAAGTGACCGACCTCGACCAGTTCTTCGACATCTTCAACCCGAAGACGCGCAAGGGGCTGCAGGAGTTCATCCAGGGCCAGGCCGAACTGTACGTGGGCGCCAGTCGCTCGCTGGGCGAATCGGCGGAATACGTCGGCCCGGCGCTGACTGCCACCGACCACTTCTTCGACGAGCTCGTACGCGACCAGCCCGTGTTCACCAACTTCCTCGTGGAAACGGCCAAGGCGGTGACGACGATCGGCGCGCGCTCAGAAGCCCTGACCGACCTGACCGGCAACAGCGACAAGATCTTCCAAGCGGTCGGCGCCGAGCAGCGGGACCTGGCGCAGGGCTTCAAACAGCTGCCCGTCACCCTGCATCAGGGCAATCGCACGTTCTCGCAACTGCCCGCCACGTTCGCCGCGCTGGAAAAGCTGGTCGTCGAATCCAGGCCCACGACCAAGCCGCTGACCACCCTGCTGGGACGGTTGCACGGGCTGTTGACCACGGCCACGCCCGCCGCGCACGACTTCAGTCTGGCCTTCAGCCGCCCCGGGCCCAACAACGACCTCACCGACCTCGTCCGCGCCCTGCCCGCGCTGGCCCAGGCGCTGGTTACGAGCTCGCCGGCCACTGTTACTGCCGAGAAGGAATCCGTGCCGGTCACCGCCTTCCTCGGCCCCTACAGCCCCGACCTGGAGGGCACCCTGCGCACGTTCGGGCAGACCAGCGCCTACTACGACGCAAACGGCCACTACGTGCGCGCGAACGTAGTCCTCCCCGACTTCAAGGTGGGCTCCAACAACACGCTCACGCCAACCACGCCGCAAGGGGCGCTGGAAGGCCTGGAGACCGGTCAGCTGCGCCGCTGCCCCGGCGCCGCCACCCAGCCCGCCCCCGACGGCTCATCGCCGTTCGTGGACAACGAACTGTTGACGTGCGACCCCACGGAGCACCCCTGATGCGCTCTCGTCGCAACTCGCTCGCCGCGAGCCCGCTGCTGATCGGAGCGATCACCACGCTGATCGTGGTCGTGGCCGTGTACCTGTCCTACAACGCCAACAACGGGCTGCCGTTCGTGCCCACGTACAACATCAAGGTCGCCTTGCCCGAGGCATCCGAGCTGCAGGCCTCCAACCAGGTGCGCATCGGCGGCACGCGCGTGGGCGTGGTCGAAGCGATGCACGCCGTGGAGAACCCCAAGACCGGTCGCATAACCGCGGTCGCCAGCCTCAAGCTCGAAAAAAAAGTCGAACCGCTGCCCGCGGACACCAAAGCGGTCGTGCAGTCGGTGTCTGCGATCGGGCTGAAGTACCTGGACCTGGAAAAGGGCACCTCGCGCCAGACGCTCAAGGCGGGCGCGACGATCCCCGCCTCCCAGACCCGGGAACCGGTTGACATCAACGACCTCTTCGACATGTTCGACGAACCCACGCGCAAGGCGATCAAGATCTCGACGAACAGCTTCGGCGATGGGATCGCCGGGCGCGGCCTGGGCCTGAACAACACGATTGCCGAACTGCGCCCCCTGGTCGTCCACGCGATCCCCGCCTTGCACAACCTCGCGCTGCCCGAGACCGACCTGCACAACCTGTTCCCCGCGCTCGACCGGGTGGCCTCGCAGTCGGCGCCGGTGGCCCAGCAGCAGGCCAACTACTACGCCGACCTGGACACCTTCTTCACCGCCTTCGCCGGCGTCGCCCGCCAGATCGAAGAAGCCAACGCCGACGGGCCCGCCTCGCTGGAACAGGCGATCCACTCGCTGCAGTTCGAGGACCCGTTCCTGGAACGCGCCAAGGAATTCATGCAGCTGCTGCAGCCCAGCGCGAGCGACCTGCGCACGGTCGCGCCGCCGCTCGCGCATGCGATCACCGTCGGCGCGACCAACCTCGCGGCGGCGACCGCGCTGAACACGCGCCTGGCCGAATCCGCGCAGGCGCTGTCGGAATTCGGCGAGAACCCGATCGTCGAGCTGGCCCTGGAAGACTTCACCCACACGCTGGACATCGGCAACCCGCTGATCGGCGGCCTGGCGGGCGAGCAGGCCAGCTGCAACTACATCACGCTCGCCTTCCGCAACATCGCGAGCCTGGAGTCCGAGAACGTGGGCGTCGGGACGCTGGCCCGCGCCAGCACCGTGCTCGCCCCCAACGGCGTCAACAACGAGGGCTATCCCTCATCCGCGCCCGCCAACGGGCCGTCGATCGAACACGAATTCGACAGCCCGGTGATCATCAACAACAACTTCGTGCACGTCAATCCCTACCCCAACGTCGCCGGCCCCGGCCAGGCGCAGCTGTGCGAAGCCGGCAACGAGACATACGTGCCCGGCAAAGCCTCGATCGGCACCCTGCCCGCCGCCGACGTGTCGACCAACCGCGAACTGACCAACCGCGAAGACAACCTGTTCGGCGAAAAGTACTCGCCCGAAGCGCTCAAGGCGCTCGGCCTGGCCAAGGCACCGGCGCCGGTCAAGGCGCCGAGCAAGCCCAAGGGCAAGGGGGGCAAGAAATGAGCCGCTGGTGGCGACGGCGCGACGAGACGCCGGTCATCGAGCTGCAGCGGACCAACCCGGTGCGCTTCGGCCTGGCGGTCATCGTCATAGCGGCCCTGATCGTCTACTTCGGCTTCACCAAGGCGATCCCGTTCAAACACGGCTTCCGCTTGAAGGCCGTGTTCGCGAGCGCGCAGAACATCAACGTCCACCCGAGCTCGCCCGTGCGCATCGCCGGCGTCACCATAGGCAAGGTCAGCGGCGTCGCACGCGAGGGCAACGCGGGCCTGGTGACGATGGAAATCGACTCGGGAGGCCTGCCGATCCACACCGACGCGACCGCCAAGATCCGCCCGCGCACGTTTTTGGAAGGCAACTGGTTCGTCGAACTGCAGCCCGGCAGCCCGTCGGCCAAGACGATCTCCTCGGGCTACACGATCCCGACCACGCAGACCTCCGACCCAGTCCAGCTCGACCAGGTGCTCGATGCGCTCAACACCGACACGCGCGCCAACCTACAGAACTTCCTGATCGGCTTCGGCGACGGGCTCACGCGCAAGCCCGACGCCGCCGAAAACGCCGAACAGGACCCGGAAGTGAGGGGCATCGACGGCGCGCAGGCGTTCAACAAGGCCTACCAGCGCGGGCCCAAGGCACTGCGCGCGACCGCCGTCCTCAACCAGGCGATCACCGGCACCGAAACCCACGACCTCTCCGAGCTGATCGCCAGCATCGGCAAGGTCACCGCGGCGCTCAACGTCCACGAGCAGCAGCTCAGCGAACTGTTTCCCAACTTCAACACATTCTTCGGAGCGATCGCCGACCAGGCCACGCCGCTGCGCGCCACCGTCGCCGAGCTGCCCAGCTCGCTGCTGAGCATCCAGCGCGGCCTGGCGGGCCTGGACGCGGCATTCCCGCCAGCGCGGGAATTCGCCCACGACATCCTTCCGGGGGTGCGCAATACCAACACGACCGTCGCGGCGGCGCTGCCCTGGATCGAACAGGTGCGCGACTCGCTGTCTCCCGCGGAACTCGGCGGCGTGGCCAAGGGACTGGCCGAAGCCGTGCCCTCGCTCGCGCGCCTGCAAAGCGAACAGACGCCGCTCTTCCAGCAGACCAACCTGTTCAACAAATGCCTCACCAACGTGCTCTACCCCGCGGGCAACACCAGGATCCAGGACGGATCGAGCACGACCGGCGTCGAAAACTACAAGGAATTCTGGTACAGCGTGGTCGGTCTGGCAAGCCTCGGCCAGGGCTTCGACGGCAACGGCGAGTTCGCCCACTTCCTCGCCGGCAACGGCGGCCAGACGCTGCTGTCGGCGCCCGTATCGGTGCTCAACACCAAAGTCCAGGGCCTGCGCCTGCTGGCGCGCTCTCCCCTGCCGCCGCAGGGCACCCGCCCGGCCTACCCAGCCGAAGAGCCGCCGTATGAGCCGCTCGTGCCCTGCTACACCCAGACGCTGCCCAACTTCAACGGCCCGTTGTCGCAGGGCCCGGCCGATGGGAGCCAAGGATGAGCGCCGCCGCGGGACACACGCCCGGCGAGGGTCGCCCGCCGGCCCCCGTCCACGAGGGCCTGAGTGTCGCCGAGCAGATCCGCCGCTACCGCTCGTCGTTCATCGCGGTCGTGACGATGGTCGTGATCGCGGCGGGCGTCGGCGGCTACATCCTCGCCAACGAGAACCTCAAGCTGCCCGGCTGGGTCCCCGTGCTCGGGCGCAACTACTTCAACCTCCAGGCCGAATTCCAGACCGCGCAGGCGGTCGCCCCCGGTCAGGGCCAGGCGGTCACCATCGCGGGCGCCAAGATCGGTGAAATCGCGAGCGTCAGCCTGCACAACGGCGTGGCGCTGGTGTCGATGAAAGTGACCCCCAAGTACGCGCGCTACGTGTACCGCAACGCCACGCTGCTGTTGCGCCCTAAGACCAACCTGGCGGACATCACCGTCGAGGTCAACCCCGGCGAACCGTCGGCCGGCAAACTCAAGAGCGGCGAGATCATCCCCCTGTCGCAGACCGCGCCGGACATCAACTTCGACCAGTTCCTCGCCGGGCTTGACGCAGAAACGCGCGCCTACCTGCAGGAGCTCTTGGCCGGCGCCGGGGAAGCGTTCAAGAACAACGGACGGGCATACGCGGCGACGCTCAAGCGCTTTGCCCCGACCGGCCGTCTCGTCGAAGAGATCGCTCGCGAACTGGAAGCCCGCCACGCCAACACCGCGCGCGCCATCCACAACTTCCGCCTGCTGATCGAAGCGATCGGCGGCAAGGACAAGCAGCTCGCGCAGCTGATCGATGCGTCCAACGCCGTGTTCGCCACGTTCGCCCAGGAGGACTCGCAGCTGCAGCGCACGCTGCAGCTGCTGCCGGGCGCGCTGCACAAGACCGGCGTGGGCCTGGCCAAGCTGGCCACCGCCACGCATTTCTTCGGCCCGACCCTGCACAAGCTCGACCCGTTCGCCAAAGCGCTCGGCCCGGCCAACGCGACCACCCGCACGCTGGCCCTGAAGACCACGCCGATCTTCAAGAACGAGATCCGCCCGTTCGCGCGCCAGATTCTGCCGATCGTCAACGAACTGAAGCCCGACACCGAACAGTTCGGCGAAGCGCTGCCCAACTTGGCCACCACGTTCTCGGTGCTCAACGAATTCTTCAACGAGCTCGCCTACAACCCCGGTTCCAACCGCGGCGGCTTTTTGTTCTTCTCGGACTGGGGCATCCACGACCTCAACAGCGTGGTCAGCTCGGCCGACGCCAACGGAGCGGTCGGGCGCACCCTGCTGTACTTCAACTGCAACATCCTGCCGCTGTTCAAAGGCGTCTCTGAAATCAACCCCACGGTCAACCTGCTGGTCAACCTGCTCAAGCCGCCCACCAAGGCCGAATGCCAGAGCAAGGGCATCCTCAAGCCGACCGTCGCCAGCGAGCGGACGCGCACGCCCGCGCCGGCCGTGCCGTTCTCGAAACTCCATGCCAACACGTTCGGAGGCGGTCGCTAGATGCAAAAGCGCGCGCCCACCCTGGGCAACCTGCTGGTGATCAGCCTGTTCGTGCTCAGCTGCTTCGGGCTGCTGATGTTCCTGTGGGAGTCCTTCGGCGGCCCGCTGCCGCTCAAGCCCAAGGGCTATCGCTTCACCATCGCCTTCCCCCGCACGCTTGCGCTCGCCGAACAGTCAGACGTGCGCATCAGTGGGGTGGACGTGGGACACGTCATATCGCTGAACCTGGGCAAGGACGGACGTACCCACGCGACTATCGAAGTCGCCAGCCAGTACGCGCCGCTGCGCGCCGACATGCACGCGATGCTGCGCCAGAAGACGCTGCTGGGCGAGACCTATGTGCAGCTGATCCCCGAGAACGGAGGTCACAGCGGTCCGTTCCTGGGCGACGGCAGCCAGCTGCCCAACAGCCAGGTTCAGCCTGAAGTGACGCTCGACGACATCCTCACGGCGTTCGACCCCAAGACGCGCGCCGACTTCAAGATCTGGAATCAGGCGTTGGCCGAAGGCATCAACGGACGCGGCGAACAGATCAACTCGTTCTTCGCCCGCCTGGAACCGTTCGTCGAACACACCGGCCGCCTGGTGAGCATCCTCGACGAACAGGAAGGCGCGGTGCGCGCGCTGATACGCAACACCGGGATCGTCTTCGACGCGCTCGCCGGGCGCGACCACCAGCTCGAAGGCCTCATCGTCAATGGCGAACGCACGTTCAAGGCGGCCGCCGAAGGCAGCCAGGGCTTCGCCCAGGCCTTCCGCGAACTGCCCAAATTCGAGATCAACGCGCGCACGGCGCAGAAAGAGCTCGATCGCTTTGCCACCGTGGCCAAGCCCTACTTTGAAGAATTCCAGCCCACCGAGCGCCAGCTGTCGGCGCTGCTCGCCGCGGCCAAACCTTTCGCGCCCGAATTCAACAAGTTCCTAACCGCGCTCGGGCCGCTGACCAAGTCCGCCAAGACGGATCTGCCCGACCTCAAGAAGGCACTCGGCCTGACCGTGCCGGTCCTCGAAAACTTCAGGCCGGTGCTGCACAACCTCGACCCGTTCCTGCAGTCGCTCGGCGAATACCTGCCGGAGGTCCAGGCGTTCTTCGCCAACATCACCGCAGCCACCGCCGGGCATGGCCTCAACGGCAGCACCGAAAGCGCGACCGGCAAACTCCAGGGCCCCCAGACACACTTCCTGCAGGCGATGCCCGTGCTCAGCCCGGAGAGTCTCGCGGTCTACCCCTCCTCGCGCCCCGGCTCAGACCGTTCCAACCCCTACTTCCAGCCCGGTGCCTTGAGCTCGCTCGCCAGCGGCCTGCAGGTGTTCAACTCGAGCTCCTGCTCGAACTCGATACCTTCGGTTACCGGGCCGTCCAACGAAACGATCTCCGAAGAAATCATCGAACAGATCCAGAAATTCAAAGTCGCCAACAAGCCCGGCGGCTCCAACGAAGTGGCAGCACCCGGCTGCAACCAGCAGGGCCCCTCCACGTTCAATGGGAAGAGCAGCCAGTTCCCGCAGGTGGTGTATTCCGAACCGACCACTCCCCCCAAGTGATGAGCGCCGCCGACGACGACTTCCAATATCACTCCAGCGACCTGGACCTCAGCGGGGATCCGGACTCCGGCAACTGGTCGATCCGTTGCGTCGACGTGCACAAGCGCCTGGGCGGCGTGCCCGTGCTCAACGGCCTCAATGTCGCCTTCCCCGACGACACGATCACGGTCGTCCTGGGCCCGTCGGGGACAGGCAAGAGCGTGCTGATCAAGCACATCATCGGGCTGATGTTCCCCGACTCCGGCGACATCGTCGTGCACGGCCAGTCGGTGCCCAGCCTGACCATGCCCAAGCTGCTGGCCCTGCGCCGCAAGATCGGCGTGCTCTTCCAGGACGGCGCCCTGTTCGGGTCGATGTCGGTGTTCGACAACGTCGCCTTCCCGCTGCGCCAGCACACCGACATGTCCGAGGCGCAGATCGCCGAGCGAGTCTCCCAGCGGCTGACCGACGTGGGGCTGGCCGATGCGATGGACGACGCGCCCTCGCAGCTGTCAGGCGGCATGCGCAAGCGCGCCGGCTTCGCGCGCGCGCTGGTGATGGAGCCCGACGTGGTCATCTTCGACGAGCCCGACTCCGGCCTCGATCCGGTGCGCACCGCGCTGCTGTGCGACCTGATCCAGGAGATGCACAAGATCTACGGAGGCACCTACCTGGTGGTCACCCACAACATCGCCTCGGCGCGCCAGATCGGCGAGTACATAGCGCTTTTGTGGCGCGGGCGCATCGTCGAAGCGGGCGACGCCGAGCGGATGTTCTCCTCGGAGAACGCCTTCGTGCGCCAGTTCCTCAGCGGGTCCGCTGAGGGGCCTCTGAGCATGGACTGAGGCGCGCGCGGCTGACAGGAGGGCGACACGATTGCTGATGGTCATCTGTTGACGTAGGCACGATTGCATACGAACATATGTTCGTATGATCGTCTGTGTTTACGTCCCCCGCTTCGAGTTGGTCGTGGCCGCCGGCGACCGCTCGCTGGACGATCTTCGATCGGTGGCCCACCAGGCGCTGGCGGGCAAGGCGCTGGCGCTGGCGCCGCGGGTGGGCGCTGAACAGCGCGTGGGGGAGGTCTCGGGGGCTGCGCAGGCCAGCGGCGTGGCCCGCGGGATGGTGCTCGGCGAGGCGCTCGCCCGCTGCCCCGACCTGATCCTCATCCCGCCCGACCCGGTCAAGGCGGCCGAGCGCTGGGAGGCGACGATGGCTGCTCTGGAATCGATCGGTGCGGCCGTCGAGCCGGCTCGTCCGGGCTTGGCTTACTTCGAAACCGACCCCCTGCGCAGGCTTCACGGCACGGATACTGCGACGATCACCGCCTCCCAGGGCGCCGGCCGAGCGGCGCTCGGTGGACGCTCGCCGCGGATGGGCGCTGGGCCGACGCGCTTCTGTGCGCTGGCGGCCGCCCTGGCGACGCGCTCGCGCCGTTCGCTCGTACTCGAAGACAGGGACGCGCGGCGCTGGCTCGCCGGCCAGCCGGTCGGGCTGCTGGGCCTGCGCGAGGACACGGTGGCGCTGCTGGAGCCGCTCGATCGCCTCGGCGTGCGCACGCTGGGCGAGCTTTCGCGGTTGGGGCGGGCGGCGCTCAGCGACCGCTTCGGGGCGGCGGGCGCGCTTGCCCACAGGCTGGCCAGCGGGCAGGACAGCCCCCTGCGCCCCCGCCGCCTGCAGGAGCGCCTGGTGGAGTCGATGGAGGTCGGCGACGCGAGCTCCGGTGCGGCGCTCAAGCGCGTGCTGGGCGTGCTGGTCAACCGCCTGCTGGCCCGCTCAGAGCGCCGTGGGCGCACGCTGCGCGCGGTGGTCATCTCCGCGCGGCTGGTCGCCGGCGGCGGCTGGCGCGAGCGAGTGGTCTTTCGCCAGGCGCTGTGCGATCCCGAGCGCATCTGGCTGGCGCTGTCGCTGCGCCTGCTGACGCTCCCCGCGCCCGCGGACGCGCTGCAGTTGACCGTCGAGGGCTTCGGTCCGCCGGCGGCCGAGCAGGGCACGCTGCTAGATGACGAGTCCGCCCACCCCTCGGTTCGCCGTACAGCTCAGCGTGCGGCCCGCGCCGCGCGTCTACGCGGGGCTATGGCGCAGGTGCGCGCGGTGGCCGGGCAGGACGCCGTGCTGCGGGCCGTGTGCGTGGACCCCGACTCGCGCGTGCCCGAGCGGCGCGTGGTGCTCGCGCCGGTGCCCGAGTGATGGCCGTCACGCGAGCCGCCACGACCCCAACGCCCGTCCTCACGCGGGCGCTGAACCCTCCCCGGCCGGCGCGCGTGCGCTTGGAGCCCGGCCGCCCCGGCTTTCCGATCGAGGTCGATGGCGAAACGGTCGACGCGCTGCGCGAGTCGTGGCTGGTGGAAGACCGCTGGTGGACCGACGAGCCGCTGCGTCGCCGCTACTGGGAGCTGCTGGGCGCCCGCGGGCGCAACATGGTGGTCTTCCACGATCTGACCGCGGGCGCACGGGCGGGCGCGGGCGCCTGGTTCGTGCAGGCTCCATAGAGGCACGTGAGAGATGGCGCCCACCCCCGCCTACGCGGAGCTTCACTGCCACTCGGCGTACTCGTTCCTGGACGGAGTGTCTCTGCCGCAAGAGCTCGCCCAGCGGGCCGGCGAGCTCGGCTACACCACGCTGGCGCTGACCGACCACAACTCGGTCTCCGGCTCGATGGAGCTGGCCGAGGTCTCCGCCGGCCACGGCGTACGGGCGATCCACGGCGCGGAGATCGACCTGGCCGTCGATCCGCCCGAGGATGCAGGTGGCGCCTCGGGCACCGGGGCCGTGGACGTCGCGGGCGGCGGTCGAGCTCGCACACGCCACATCACGCTGCTCGTGCGCGACGAGCGCGGCTGGAGCAACCTGTGCCGGATCATCACGCTCGCCCACGCGCACACGCGCGAGGGGTCGGCCAGACGCGAGTTGGGCGAGGCGTGGGTGGGCCTGCGAGACGTGGTCGAACACGCCGAGGGCCTGGTCTGCCTGACCGGCTGCGCCGGTCGCTCGGCGGTCGGCGCAACCGGGTTGACGCCGTCCGGCGGGCACGACGAGCCGACGGCGCGGCAGCTGCTCGACGCGTTCGGCCCGCAGGACCTGTACGTGGAGCTGCAGCGCCCATATGCCCGCCACGACCGCGCCCGCAACCGGGCGCTGGCGGCGCTGGCGCGGCGGCTGGGGATCAGGTGCGTGGCCACCGGCGACGTCCACGCGCACGTGCGCGTGAGGGCCGAGCTGCAGGACGCGTTCGTGGCGCTGCGCCACCGCACCACCCTTGACGCCTCCGAGCCGCTGCGCCGCGGCAATCACAGCCACGTGATGTGCTCGCCCCAGGCGATGGCCAGCCGCTTCGCCGACCATCCCGACGCGGTCACAGAGACGCTCGCGCTGGCCGAGCGACTGACGTTCGATCTGACCAGGGATCTCGGCTATCGCTACCCGGGGGCCGAGGACGCTAGCGCCACGCAGCGCCTGGCGGAGCTGTGCAGGGAACGGCTGGAGGATCGCTACGGCCACGGAGCGGATCCCGCCCATCCTCGCTCGCAGATCCGCGCCGGCTACGGGGAGGCGCACTCGCGCCTGGAGCAGGAGCTCGCGGTGATCGACAGGCTCGGGCTGGCCGGTTTTTTCCTGTTGCACCACGACATGCTCGAGCTGTCGCGCGAGGTTGCCCTGGAGGTGCGCGGGCCGGACTCGGTGCGCGCGCTGCTGGCGCCCGGCCGAGGGCGGGGATCGTCGGTGTCCTCGCTGGTGTGCTACCTGACGGGCCTGTCGCACATCGACCCGATCGCGGGCCGCCTGTCGCTGGGGCGCTTCCTGCACGAGGAACTGAGCGGTCTGCCCGACATCGACCTGGACTTCCCGCGCGATATCCGCGAGCGGCTGATCCCGCGCGTGCACGAGCGCTACGGACGCGATCGCGCGGCCCTGGTGGCGGCCTTCCCGACCTTTCGATCGCGAGGCGCTATCCGTGAGCTTGGCAAGGCTCTGGGTCTGCCCCCGGGCGAGATCGAGCGCGCGGCCCGCTGCGCGGACGGGTTTGGATCCATTAGCGAGCACGACATGGCCCTCGCGCTGGGGGACGGGCGACCGGGCGCCGAGGGAGGGGGATCGAGGCTCGACCGGCAACGCTCGCAGCGCTGGCGCTGGCTTGCCCACCTGGTCGAGCAGGCGCGCGGGCTGCCCCGCCATCTCTCCCAGCACCCGGGCGGCATGGTCGTCTCGACCAGGCCGCTGCTCGACTGCTGTCCGGTGGTGCCAGCGGCGATGGAGGGCCGCCAGATGGTCCAGTGGGACAAGGACTCCTGCGCGGACGCCGGCTTTTTGAAGATCGACCTGCTGGGCCTGGGGATGCTCTCGGCGGTGGAACGCTGCGTGGAGGAGATCGAGCGCGTGCGCGGGGAGCGTATCGACCTCTCGCGCATCCCTTTCGACGACCAGCGCACATTTCGGGCGATCCGCGCGGCGGACACGGTGGGCGTCTTTCAGATCGAGAGCCGTGCGCAGATGCAGTCGCTGCTGCGCACGCGCCCGCACAACCTCGACGACCTCGTCGTACAGGTCGCGATCGTGCGGCCCGGGCCGATCCAGGGCGGCGCGATCAACCCATACATCGAGCGTCGGCGGCGCTTGCGCGAGGAGGGTGGGCGGGGATCCAAATACGAGATCCCCTACGAGCACCCCTCGCTGGAGCCCGTCCTGGCAGAGACGCTCGGCACGATCATCTTCCAAGACCAGGTGATGGAAGTGGCGCAGGCCTTCGCCGGCTTCTCCCCCGGCGAGGCCGACGGGCTGCGCCGGGCGATGAGCCGCAAGCGCTCGCACGAGCTGCTTCACAGCCACCGCGAGCGCTTCGTCGCGGGTGCGATGCGCCATGTGGGCGCCAGCGCGCAGACAGCCCAGCGCGTGTGGGAGATGGTCGAGGGCTTCGCCGGCTTCGGCTTCCCCAAGGCCCACAGTGCCGCCTTCGGCCTGCTGGCCTACCAGTCGACATGGCTGCGCGTGCACTACGGCGCGGAGTTTCTGTGTGCGCTGCTCAACGAGCAGCCGATGGGCTTCTATGCCTCCGACAGCCTCGTCCACGAGGCCGAGAACCGCGGGATCGCCATGCTCGGCCTGGACGTGAACGCCTCGCAGGCCCGCTGTGAGGTGCAGGACGGGGGCGTGCGCCTGGGCCTCGGCTACATCAAGGATGTGGCAGCCGCCGACGTGCAGCGGCTGGTGGCAGAGCGCGAGCGCGGTGGCCCCTTCGCCGGCCTGGAAGACCTTGCGGCGCGCGCCGGCGTGAGGCGCGGGACGCTCGAACGGCTGGCCTGGTCAGGCGCCTGCGACGGTCTCATCACCGCCCCGGTCGCATCGCTGGGCGAGCAGGACAGGCGGACAGCGCTGTGGCAGCTGGGGCTGGCCGCTTCGGCCGAGGTCGTCGGCGAGGGGGGTGGAGATGGCGATGGGAGCACCCAACTGGCGCTGCCCCTGCCGCTGGAGCGGGCGCCGCGCCTGCGCCCGCTCGGGCGCTGGCAGCGGCTGATCGCCGACTACTCCACCAGCGGCGTGACCGTGGGCGAGCAT
>DATNLQ010000424.1:0-5996 GCA_035602785.1 Solirubrobacteraceae bacterium | reverse complement strand
GAGCGGCTGTGAGCACGCTCGCGCCGCCCGACGTGGTTTTCGAGCCAGTCCGCTCCTACACCGCCTTCGAGGAGACCGTCGACCGGCTTGGCACGGCCATCAAGCTCGGCCTGCTGCCGCCCGGCTCGCAGCTGCCGGCCGAGCGCGAGCTGTGCGCGCGGCTGGGCATCGCGCGCTCGACGCTGCGCCAGGCGCTGACCGCGCTGACCCAGAGCGGGCACGTGTTCGCCACGCGCGGACGCGGCGGCGGCACGTTCGTGTCCGACCCGCAGCCGCCCGCCGACCCGCCTTCGCGGCAGATGCTCGCGCAGTGGCGCGACACCTGCGACGAGCGCCTGGCGATCGAGCTTGGCGTGGCGGTGCTGGCGGTCGAGCGGGCCGAGCCAGCGGACATCGACGCACTCGATCAGATCGCGGCAGGGCTGGAGGGCGCGCTGGAGGACTTCGCGGCGTATCGCAAGGCCGATGTGCGCCTACATGTGGGGCTGGCCGAAGCGACCGGCTCCCCGCGCCTGGTCCGCTCGATGACCGAGGTGCAGGGCGCGATGACCGACCTCATCTCCCACATTGCCCATCCGCCCGAGGTGCTCACGTCATCCAACGCCCAGCACCGGCGGCTGCTTGCGGCGGTGCGCGCGCGCGACGAGCTGCGCGCGGTTGGCGCGGTCACCGAGCACCTGCACGGCACCGAGCACATTCTCGCCGGCCTGATGCCCGAGGGGTGAACTTGCGCTGGCCACCTGTAGGACGCGTACAGCGACATTTGGGCCAGCGGGGGACTTGACATCCCCGGAGGATCGCGCGTATTGTCACGATCGAAGGACGGATGACCAAACCTTTTCCCTAGAGGAGGTACGCCGATGAGCAGTACGGGAGCACTGACCGCCGACGAGAAGCGCCTCGCGGAGCTCGGCTACAAACAGGAGCTGAAGCGTGGATGGAGCGGGTTCTCCAACTTCGCGATCTCGTTCTCGATTATCTCCGTGCTCGCCGGTTGCTTTACGACCTACGGCCAGGCGTTCAAGAACGGCGGGCCGATCGCGATCTCGATTGCATGGCCGCTGATCAGCGTGCTGATCTTGATGGTCGCCTTCTCGATGTCAGAGCTGGCCTCGGCGATGCCGACGGCGGGAGGCATTTACTACTGGGCGTCCAAGCTCGGCGGCGCGGGCTGGGGCTGGTTCACCGGCTGGTTCAACCTGATCGGCCTCGTGGCTGTGGTCGCCTCCGTGGATTACGTGTGCGCGACGTTCCTGATGAACCTGCTCGGACTGTACGACGTCCACTTCATCTTCAACTTCGCCAAGGCGGCCGCCGCCACAAATGTGCACTACTCGGCCCATGTCAACTTTGCCCTGTTCGCGTTGCTGTTGACAATCCATGGCTTGGTCAACGTCTTCTCCAGCCACCTCGTGTCGATCTTCAACGGCGTCTCGGTGTGGTGGCACCTGCTCGGCGTGGCGGTGATCGTGGTGATCCTGATCGCCGTCCCCAGCCACCACGCGAGCCTGTCTTACGTGTTTGGCCATCGCGCCAACGAATCGGGCTTCAGCGGGCACATGTACTGGTTCTATGTGTTGCCGCTGGGCTTCCTGCTGACGATGTACACGATCACCGGCTACGACGCCTCGGCGCACGTCTCCGAGGAGACCCACGGTGCCGCCGAGCAGGCTCCCAAAGGCGTCTGGCGCTCGGTGTTCTACTCGGCGGTGGTGGGCTGGATCGTGCTGCTGGCGATCACGTTTGCGATCCAGAAGAGCAAGGAACCGGAACTGCTCAAAGCGGGCTTCCCCTCGCTTGCGATCTTCACTACCGCCCTGAGCTCGGCGGCGGCCAAGGCGGTCATCCTGATCTCCACCGTCGGTCAGATCTTCTGCGGTATGGCGTGCGTGACGAGCGCCTCGCGCATGACCTTCGCATTCTCGCGCGACGGCGCCGTGCCCGGCCACACCCTGTGGCGGCGCCTGGGCAAGAACCGCACCCCCACGTGGGCGGTGCTTTTCGTCTGCCTGTTCGCCCTGATCGTGACAATCCCGGCCTACTTCCCCAACCACCTCGGCACCCCCGTGGCATTCCTCGCGGTCACGTCGATCTCGGTGATCGGGCTCTACATTGCCTACACGATCCCCGTGTTCCTGCGCTGGCGGATGGGCTCGCAGTTCCAGGCGGGCCCGTGGACGCTGGGCAACAAATACAAATGGATGAACCCGATCGCGTTCAGCTGGGTGGCGATCTGCGTTGTCATCTTCTGCCTCCCGTTCGCGCCCGCTGGCGTGTTCTTCAAGCACGGCTTCGAATGGTCGGCCGTCAATTACGCTCCGATAGTGACGATCGGTGTGATGCTTGCCGTTACCATCTGGTTCACAGTTTCGGCGAAACGCACGTTCAAGGGCCCGATCCGCACGATCGACGATCTGGATGCGGAAGTCGCTCTCCCCGAGGTCGCGCAGTACCCATAGAGGAGCGTGAATCTTGATGAATGGCTCCGCCTGCCGGCTGCGCCGTGTAGGGGTTGAACGCTGAACGAGCAACTGTCAGTGATCGAGCCCGCCACCGAGGCGGTGCTCGCCGAGGTCGCGCGCGCGGGCGTCGCTGAGGTCGACGAGGCGGTCGCCCACGCCACGGCGGCGCTGGCTGGATGGCGCGCCTTGGCTCCGGGTGCACGCGCGCGGATCCTGTACGCGCTTGCCGACACGCTCGCGGTCCACCGCGAGGAGCTGGCGGAGCTGGAGGCGCGCAACGCGGGCAAGGCGATCGCCGATGCGCGGGGGGAGATGGGGATGGTCGTGGACACCTTCCGCTACTACGCAGGCGCGCCCGAGCGACTGCTCGGCGACACGATCCCGGTCGCCGGCGGGCAGGCGTTCACGGTCAGGGAGCCGCTCGGCGTCGTCGGGTTGATCGTGCCGTGGAACTTCCCGCTGACGATCGCCTCCTGGAAGCTGGCGCCGGCGCTGGCGGCGGGCAACACGGTGGTGCTCAAGCCGGCCGAGCTGACCCCGCTGACGGCGCTGCGCTTCGCCGAGCTGGCCAGTGCGGCGGGCATGCCGGAGGGCGTGGTCAACGTGGTGGTCGGCCCGGGCGCCACGTGCGGGCGGCGCCTGGTGGAGCATCCCGACGTCGCCAAGATCGCCTTCACCGGATCGACCGAGGTGGGGCGCTCGATCGCGGCGGGAGCTGCTGCGACGATCAAGCGCGTGACGCTGGAGCTGGGCGGCAAGTCGGCGAACATCGTCTTCGCCGACGCCGACCTGCAGGCCGCTGCTGCGGCGGCGCCACTTGCGGTGTTTGGCAACGCGGGACAGGATTGCTGCGCGCGCTCGCGCATCCTCGTGCAGCGCGAGGCGATGGAGCCGTTCATGGAGGCGCTGGAGGCGCACGTGCGCGCGCTGCGCGTGGGCGATCCGCTGGATGAGGCCACGCAGATGGGCCCGCTGATCTCCGCGGCCCAGCGCGACAAGGTCGCCTCGTTCCTGGACGACGGCGCGCCGATCGCCTTTCGCGGCAGCGCTCCGGATGGTCCCGGCTTCTGGTTTGCCCCCACGGTGCTGGCCCCGGTCAAGCCGGACGACCGCGTGGCCCAAGAGGAGGTGTTCGGCCCGATCGCCGCCGTCATCGCGTTCGCGGACGAGGCCGAGGCGGTACGCCTGGCCAACGACACCATCTATGGCCTGTCGGGGTCGATCTGGACGCGCGACGGCGCCCGCGCGCTGCGCGTGGCGCGCGGCGTGCAGACAGGAGTGCTGTCGATCAACGCGAACACGTCGGTGCGCGTGAGCACCCCGTTCGGCGGCTTCAAGCAGTCGGGCTACGGGCGTGAGCTGGGGCCGCACGCGCTGGAGGCGTACACCGAGCAAAAGACGATCTTCTACGCGACGGAGGGATGATGGCCGCGGCGAGCGCGAAGCGATGACGACGGCGGGCAGGCTGGGCGGGCGGGTGTGCGTGGTGACGGGGGCGTGCGGCGGCATCGGCGCGGCGACCGTGGAGCGCTTCCAGCGCGAGGGCGCCAAGGTCGTGGGGGTGGACCTGCGCGACGACTCGCCCGGCGACCTCGCGCTCAAGGCCGACGTGACCAGCGAGCAGCAGGTGAGCGAGCTCTTCGCGCGCGTGCGCGCGAAGTACGGGCGCATCGATGTGTTGTTCAACAACGCTGGCATCTCGCCCAACGACGACGTGTCGGTGCTGGACACGACGCTTCAGGCGTGGGAGCGCGTGCAGCAGGCGAACCTGCGCAGCGTGTTTGTGTGCTGCAAGCATGGGATCCCGCACCTGCTCGACAATGACGGCCCCGCGCGCGGGTCGGTCATCAACACGGCGTCATTCGTTGCGGTGATGGGCGCGGCGACCTCGCAGATCTCCTACACGGCGTCCAAGGGCGGCGTGCTGGCGCTCTCGCGCGAGCTGGGCGTCGAGTTCGCGCGCCGCGGCGTGCGCGTCAACGCGCTGTGCCCGGGCCCCGTCGACACGCCGCTGCTCAAAGAGCTCTACGCGGCCGACCCCGAGCAGGCGGCGCGGCGGCTGGTGCACGTGCCGATGGGGCGCTTTGCGCGGCCTGAGGAGATTGCCGACGGCGCGCTGTTCCTGGCCAGCGACGAGTCGAGCTTCGTGACCGCGTCGACGTTCTTGATCGACGGTGGTCTGAGCGGCGCATACACCACGCCGCTGTAGCGGCAGTGTGGCCGTGAGCGAGTCTCCGCCCCGCGTCGGCGAGCCAGCGGACGGCGACGTGCCCGCGGCCGGCGTTGCGCCGACGGCGGCAGATCTGATCGCGCGGGCCGACCTGCCTGGCGCCCGCCGCGCGATCGCAGACGTGGCGATCAGGACTCCCACGATTCCCAGCGACGAGCTGTCCGAGCTTGCGGGCATGCGGGTGATGCTGAAGGCCGAGTGCCTGCAGCGCTCCGGCTCGTTCAAGCTGCGCGGCGCGCTCAGCAAGGTGGCGGCCTTGGGGCAGGCGGCCGCCGGCGGGCTGGTCACGGCGAGCGCCGGAAACCACGCGCGCGCGCTCGCGCAGGCCGCGCGCGTGCGCGATCTCGCCTGCGACGTGTACATGCCGCGCGACGCTGCCGTGTCGAAGGTCGCAGCGATCGAGCGTCTGGGCGCGCGTGTGCACCTGCAGGGCGACTCGGTCGAGGAGGCGCTCTCCTTGGCTCAGAGGCACGCGCAGCGGACGGGCGCGGCGTTCGTGCATCCCTTCGACGACCTCGATGTGATCGCCGGCCAGGGGACGTTGGGCATGGAGCTGCTCGAGGACGTGCCCGACCTGGCGCGCGTGGTCGTCCCGGTCGGCGGCGGCGGGCTTGCGAGCGGGGTGGGGATCGCCTTGCGGCGCGCAAGCGCCGAGGTGGAGCTGGTGGGGGTGCAGGCGCGGGTATGCGCGCTCTACGCGCGCGAGCTGCACGGCGAGGACTCATCAGGGGCCGGCGAGCCCTCGCCCGGGGCGACGATCGCGGATGGGATCGCGATCAAGCGGCCCGGCGCGCTCACGCTGGCGCTGCTGCGCGAGCTGCTGGCGCATGTGCGCACGGTCGCCGAGGACGAGATCGCTGACGCGATGGTTTTCCTGGCCGAGCGCGCCAAGCTCGTGGCCGAGGGCGCGGGCGCGGTGGCGGTGGCGGCGCTGGCCGGCGGGGGGCTCGAGCCGGTGGATGGGACGACGGTGGCGATCGTGTCGGGCGGCAACGTCGACGGCGGGCTGCTTGCGGGCCTGCTTCGCCGCCGCGAAACGGAGGAGGGCCGACGTGTGCGCGTGTTCACGCGCGTGCCCGACAGGCCCGGCGGGCTGGCGGAGCTGCTGAACCTGGTGGCAAGGGCCCGCGCGAACCTGGTCACGATCGAGCACGTCCGCGATGCGGTAGCGCTGGGCGTGCGCGAGACGGGCGTGGAGCTGACGCTTGAGACACGCGGGCGCGAGCACACCGAGCACGTGCTCGCGGCGCTGCGAGCGGCGGGCTATCAGGTGAGCTCGGAGTAGCGCTACAGCCGCGAGCCGG
>DATNLQ010000189.1:0-11981 GCA_035602785.1 Solirubrobacteraceae bacterium | reverse complement strand
TCAGCCACGCCGAGCGCACCGCCCGCCGCGTCGCGCGCCCCCTCAACTGGTTTCGCGCCGTCACCGCCCCGATCGTCTTCGGGCTGAGCGGGCTCTCCAACTCGATCGTCCGTCTCTTCGGGGTCAACCCTGGCGACCTCGAAGAACGCCACACGGCCGAGGATCTGAAAGAGATCATCGACAGCTCGAGGCTGGTGGGGACGCTGGACCCTGGCGAGGCCGGGATGCTCGGCGGCGTCTTTCACCTGCACGAGCAGGAGGCGCGCCAGGTGATGACGCCGATCCCCGCCGTGGTCACCATCGACGTCTCCCAGGACGCGCAGACGGCCTTGGCGCTGTGCGTGTCCAGCGGCCACACGCGCCTGCTGGTCACCGAAGAGGAAGACCGCGACCGCGTGCGCGGCCTCGTGCACGTGTCAGAGCTCGCCCGCCTGCTCATGCAGGACGGGCCGCACACGCCGGTCGCGTCGGTGGTGCACGACGCGCTGATCGTGCCCGAGACCAAGCCCCTGGACGACCTGCTCGCCGACCTGCAGCGCCAGCGCGCGTCGATGGCGGTCGTTGTGGACGAGTACGGCCGCGTGGTCGGCGTGATCACGGTCGAGGACATCATCGAGGAGGTCGTCGGCGAGATCGCCGACGAGACCGACCCGGCTGCCGGGGAGATCCGCAGGCTGGCCGACGGCGACTGGTTCGTGCGCGGGCACGTCGCGGTCACCGACCTGGCCGACTACGGCCTGCACCTGCCGGTCGACAGCGACGCGTACAACTCGGTCGGAGGCTATGTCTTCGCCCAGCTCGGGCGGCTGCCCAAGCGCGGCGACACGGTCCCTGCCAACGGCTACTCGATTCGCGTGGAGTCCGTTCGTGACAATCGCATCGAGGCGGTGCGCATCCGCGAGCGCCGGCCGTTGCCCCCGCGCGAGCCCAGAGACCCCGAGGACTGAAAGAGCTTCTTAAACACGTCCGGCCCGCGGGGGGAGCGGACCGGATCGTGTGCACTGGGAGGAGGCGGGTGTGCGATGCGACATTGACGTCGCATAACAAGTATCTCCACCTTGATCAACCTCAGCTAAAAGGTGGCTCAGACTTCCTAAATCCTGGCCGGACCCTCGGGGCGGCGTGCCTCGACACCCGCGCGGGCGGGGGTGCCGTCCTGCGCTGGTGCGGAACGGACCCTACTTGCTGTAGTCGTGAAAGCCGCGCTTGGTCTTGCGTCCGAGCGCTCCCTCGGCGATCAGCGCGTCCACTCGCGGGGGGATCGTCTCGCCGATCGTCTCGCCGATAGCCTTGGAAACATCCAGCCCGACCAGGTCGAGCAGGGCGAGCGGCCCCATCGGATGCCCGGCGCCGAGTTGCATGCAGGTGTCCACGTCGGTCGGGTGCATGCCGGTCTCTTCGATCAGGCGCACCGCGCTGAACAGGTAGGGGAACAGCAGGCGGTTGACGACGAAGCCGGGCACGTCGGGGACCTCGACGGGGGTCTTCTCGAACTTCTCGCATAGCTCCAGTGTGTGCCTGCGTGTCTCGGCGCCGGCGGCCGCGGGGAAGACCAGCTCGACGAGCTTCATCTTGGTCACTGGGTTGAACACGTGCAGGCCCAGGAAGCGGTCCGGGCGCCCGCTGGCTTTGGCCAGGCGCTCGACCGACAGCGACGAGGTGGTGCTCGCGAGGATCGCGTCGGCGCCCAGCAGGACGTTCATCTCGCCGAGCAGCGGCTCCTTGACGGCGTAGTCCTCGACGACCGCCTCGACCACGAAGCTCATGCCTGGGAGCGCGTCGGGATCGGTGACGATCTGCACGTGCTCGGGGTCTACCTCGGCTTCCAGGCGGCTGAGCGTCTTTTCGACGGTTGCGCGCGCGCGGTCGGCCGAGCTGGTCGAGCGGGCGAGCAGCAGCACCGGCCCGTGGTGGGCGGCGGTGGCCGCGAAACCGCAGGCGATGGCGCCGCTGCCGACTATGCCCAGGCTTGTGGTCACTGTTCTCCTCTGCTCCTGTAGATCGTTGACGGCCGGGTGTGGCGGGATCCTGGTTGACTGACCAGTCAATCTAGGAGCCGTGAAGCGGTAGACTAAGGGATGCAGGGTCCGGGCAATCTCCCAGAAGCGCTTCCATCCCCTTGGAGTGCCCGGGAATCCTCTCCATCAACACCAGGCGACAGTCTTAGGAGGACTCCTGAAATGAGGCAACCAGAGGGCCGCGAAGTTGTGATTGTGGAGGCGGTGCGCACGCCGATCGGCCGCGGCCACCGCGAAAAGGGCTACTACAAGGACATCCACCCAAACACGCTGTTGGGCACCACCTACAGCGAGGTGATCAAGCGCGCGGGCATCGACGCGAGCGAGGTCGAGGACGTGATCGCAGGCTGCGTGTCGCAGTTCGGCGAGCAGGGCCTCAACGTGGCCCGCAACGCGTGGCTGCAGGAGGGCCTGCCGATCGAGACGCCCGGTACGACAGTGGACCGCCAGTGCGGCTCTGCCCAGCAGGCGATCAACTTCGCCGCGGGCCTGATTGCGGCGGGCGTGCACGACGCGGTGATCGGCTCAGGCGTGGAGCACATGGGCCATCTGCCGTTCGCGGCCGTGGCGCAGACCCAGCAGGAGTTCGGCCTGGCGTTCCCGCCGGAGCTGCTGGCCAAGCACAACATCGTCGGCCAGGGCCTGGGCGCGGAGATGATCGCCGACCAGTGGGAGATCCCCCGCTCGGAGCTCGACGAGCTGGCTGTGCGCTCGCACAAGCTCGCCCAGCAGGCCACCGAGGAGGGCCGCTTCGAGCGCGAGATGGTGCCGATGTCGGTCAACGGCGACACCTACGTGACTGACCAGGGCATCCGTCCGGACACCAACCTGGAGGCGCTGTCGCAGCTCAAGCCCGCGTTCAAGCCCGACGGCAAGATCACCGCTGGCAACGCCTCGCAGATCTCAGACGGCGCGGCTGCAGTGCTGCTGATGTCGGCCGACAAGGCCAAGGCGCTCGGGCTGAGGCCGCGCGCGCGGATCGTCGACCAGACGACCGTTGGCTGTGACCCGGTCAAAATGCTCGAGGGCCCGATCCCGGCCACGCGCAAGATCCTTCAGCGCAACGGCATGCAGATCGGCGACATCGACCTGATCGAGATCAACGAGGCGTTCGCGCCCGTGGTCGCCGCCTGGCGCCGCGAGCTCGAACCGGACATGGACCGCGTGAACGTCAACGGCGGCGCGATGGCGCTCGGGCACCCGCTCGGCTCCACCGGCGCGCGTCTGATCACCACGCTGCTGCACGAGCTCGAGCGCTCCGACAAGGAGGTCGGATTCGTGACCATGTGCTGCGGCGGGGGACTGGGCACCGCCACGTTGATTCAGCGCGTCTGAGTCGAGGATCACAGCTCGAAAGGTCACGAGCTCTTCCTTTGATGGGCCGGCCTTCCGGCCGGCAGGCAGGGTCGCGGGGTGGCTCCTGACGGGGCTGCCCCGCCTCGTCAGGTCGGGGCTGCTCAGATGGTTGTGCTCTGCGGTTCGAGGAGGTCGTGCACGGCTGCACGGACATGCTCGGCGAGCTCGGCGATGGGCACGTCGCCGAAAGCCGCCTCGCCGGTCGCCAGTGCGCCGACGATCGCGCTGATCGAGCACGCCATCCGGACCCTGCGGTCGAGCGGGATCGCAGGGCTTTGAAGGATGCAGCGGAACTGCTGCTCGATGTCGTCGTTCTCGGCCGCGTGGCGCTCGTTGTTCGTGAGCTGCTCGAGCGCCCGGTAGTTGCGCTGGTGAAGGAGGACGAGCTCGCGGTTCTCGATGACCTGGTCGATGAACTGGTCGATCAGGCCGGGCCACGCGTCCACGCGTGCTTGCCCGTCCTCGAGGTCGTCGAGCTGTTCGAGGGCTTCGCGGCCGAGCGCGTGCAGGCGCAGGTGGAGCTCTAGGAGGATGTCTTCCTTGCGCTCGAAGTGGTAGTAGAGCGCGGCCTTGGTGGTCCCAAGGCGCTCGGCGATGTCGCGCAGGGAGGTCTTGTCGTATCCCTGCTCGGTGAACAGCTCGAGGGCGATGTCGAGGATGCGCTCGCGCGTCGAGGCGACCGGCTCTGGTTGGCTGTCCGCGCCGATGGAGCCGGCCGGACGCGCCTGCTCATGTCGCTCCCGTGCTGCCGATCGAGCCATCCACCTATCTTACTTGTCGACCGGCAAGTTTTCGATATGATTCTGGCACTTGCTAGCCGACCGGTAAGGAGATGGGTATGGCGAACCCCGCAATGATCGAGGCCCACGAGCTCAGGAAGAGCTTCGGCGCAACCGTCGCACTCGATGGAATCGACCTCGAGGTGCCGGCAGGCGCCATCCTCGGCGTGCTGGGGCCGAACGGTGCCGGCAAGACGACCGCGGTGCGCATCCTGACCACGCTCGCTCTCCCCGACGGCGGCTGCGCGCGCGTCGCGGGCCACGATGTGGTCACGGAAGCGTCCGAGGTTCAGCGCAGCATCGGGGTCACCGCTCAGGACGCGACACTCGATGAGGTTCTCACCGGCCGTGAGAACCTCGTGATGATCGGACGCCTCAGTGGCCTTCGCCGCGCTGAGGCGCGGTCCAGGGCGATGAGCCTGCTCGAGCAATTCGACCTTGTGGACGCCGCCGACCGTGTCCTGAAGGGCTACTCGGGCGGGATGCGTCGGCGCCTCGATCTCGCCGCCGGCCTTGTGACCAGACCGCCCGTGTTGTTCCTCGACGAGCCGACCACGGGTCTGGACCCGACGAGCAGGGTACGGATGTGGGATGTGATCAGGGCTTTGATCGCCGATGGCGTAACGCTGCTGCTCACGACCCAGTATCTGGACGAGGCGGATGAGCTGGCCGATCGCATCATCGTGATCGACCGCGGACGCGTGATCGCCGGCGGCACCGCGGTTGAGCTCAAGAGTCAGGTCGGCGGAGCGCGCCTGGAGCTCACGCTCAGCGCCCCCGACACTGCCGCGGCGGCGGCGCTCGAGCCGTTTGTCACCGGCCCCGTGCACGTAAGCCGCGATGGGCGCCGGCTCCGCGCAGCCGTTGACAGCGCCGCCGGGCTGGCAAGCGCAGTCGTGCGTGCCCTCGACCGAACAGGGATCACCGTCGACGACGTGGAGGTCCATCGGCCATCGCTCGACGACGTCTTCTTCGCGCTCACCGGACACGGCACCGACGGGGGCGAGCAGCACGCCGAACACCAACCAAGCGAAGACCTGGAGGTCGCCCGATGAGCACGACCACGCCCACCCTGGCCACAGCGCTCGCTGGGCGGCCGAGGGTCCACGGCCCAGGACAACGAGTCCGCGATGTCGCTGCTCTCACCGCGCGCAACCTCGTGCACATCAAGCGCGAGCCGCTGCAACTCTCGGACGTGACGGTCCAGCCCGTGCTGTTCACGCTCCTGTTCGTGTACGTGTTCGGCTCCGGCGTCGTGCTCCCCGGCGGCGGGACCTACAAGGATTTCGCGATCGCCGGACTGCTCGCGATGAACCTCACCACCTCGGCGATGGGAACCGCCGTCGGCCTGAGCACCGACCTGGGCAGCGGCGTCATCGACCGCTTCAGGACCCTGCCCATGTGGCGCCCGGCAGTGCTCGTCGGTCGCTCGCTGGCCGACCTGATGACAGCCGCCATATGCGCCGGCTTCGTCGCCGTCACCGGCCTGGCCATCGGCTGGCGCCCCGACGCGGACGTCGCGTCGATCGCCGCCGGCTTCGCGATCTTCCTGCTCTTCAGCTACTCCCTCTCCTGGGGCTGCGCATGCCTGGGGATGCTCAGCAGGAGCCCCGAGTCTGCGCAGGGCATCGGCCTGGTGATCCTGTTTCCCCTCGCGATCGTCTCAAACGCGCTGGTCCCAACCGAGCACATGCCCACGCTGCTGCAGGACCTCGCCAACTGGAACCCTGTCAGCGCGGTCACCGCCGCCAGTCGTCAACTCCTGGGAAACCCCAACCCCTCCGCGGCGATCCACGTGTGGCCCATGCAACACCCCATCCTCGCCTCGCTGCTCTGGTGCGCCGCGCTCACGGCGATCTTCGCCCCCCTGGCCAGCAATCTGTACCGACGCCGAACCACCGATTGAGCGTCCGGCCACAAGCCAGCGCACGCCAGGCCGGGTACGCCTCAGGCTGTCGGGCGTTCGCTGCTAAAGCGCGCGGGCGACCTGTCCGCCGGTGGCTATGTCTGCGGCCTGCTGGGGTGCCCGCTGTGCGCGCACAGCCGGCTGCTGGCCGCGGCGCCGTGGCCGCCAGACGCGAAGGTATTGGGCTGCGTAGTAGGACCCGAGCACGAGCGCGAGCGCGATTGCCTGGCCGATGAAGGTCTGCCAGTTGTTGAACAGGCTGAACCAGGTGCCCATCCAGCCCGGGATCGTGAGGCCGTGGATCTCGCTGGTTGCGATCCAGCCGGCGAGCTGCATCTCGTTGACCTCCTCGCCGACCGACACCAGCAGCACGAACAGGAGCATCACGCCCGTGATCACCAACAGGCGCTTGTAGGGCAGGCGCTGATGCAGGCCAAAGGTGAGCACGCCGGCGGCAGCCGTGAACAGGCTCCCGATCACAACGCCCTCGAGCACGACGCCCGCCCCGTAAACCTCGCGGAGCAGCTGCAGGAAGATGACGACCTCGAAGCACTCCCGGTAGACCGACGTGAAGCCAAGCAGCGCGAGCCCCATCAGCATGCGGCGCTTGTTCGCATCGGCATCCGTCGATAGCAGGGAGCGCCTGCGCTTGTGGTGGTTGGAGATCCAGCCTGTCCAGTAGACCTTGTGAAAGAACCAGTTCATGACGATCAGCAGGACGATCAGCGACGGCAGCCCAGTGGCGGCCTGAACGTCGTACTCGCCGCCGTGGAACTGGCCGATGAGCCAGATCACCGCGAACCAGGTCGCGATCCCAGCGCCGATTGCGGCCGTCCCGCCTATCGCCACCGGGCGCCGGTAGACACGGTTTGCGCCGAGGAAGCTCGCCATCACAGCCGCGAGCACGAGGATCGTCTCCAGCCCCTCGCGAAACATGAGGATCGCGCTGTCGAGTACGACGGTCGTGCGGCTCAGGTGGTGACCGGCCCCGACTTCAGCGGGATTGGTCGTTCCACCCTTGGCGTGCCAGCCGAGCACGACCACTGTCACGGCGACCGCCAGCACGACAGCGGTCCAGACGTAGAAGCTGGCCCGCTCGTTCATTCGCTTGGCCGCGCCCCGACCGGAACGCTCTGTGGCTGCTTGACCCTGCGACATCCAAGATCTCCCGTAATTCCGACCTTGACACTAGGCTATGCCGGAGGCTAACACAGGCTGGACGTAGATGTTAGGGTTCCCTAATACGCAGCCGGACGCAGCGGCTCAAAGCCGTGAGGTGATGAAGACGATGCGTTGGCCCGGTGCGGTCGGGGTGCTCCAAGCGGACTCGACGTCGCGGAGGGGCATCGGAACAGGATCGGTCACAAAGGCACCCGCGGTGATCCGATCGGCGAGCTCTGGCAGCTCGGCGACGATCGCGGCCGTCGTGAGCGAGCCCTGGCCGCTGCCGAGCAGGCGCAGGTTGACAGCGCGCAGGGCCGCGGAGGGCAGCTCGATGGTCGGGCCGGCCATTGACCCGATCTGTATCCACCACAGTGGCTTGCCGGGCTCTGTGCGGCTCTTTGCGAGCGCGGGGATCGCGTGCTCGGTTGCCGAGCCCCACAGATAGTCGATCACGACATCCACATTGGCCCCTGCGGCTGCGAGCGCCCGAGCGATTTCGTCGGGCTCACCGGTCAGCGAGACGGTCTCATCGGCCCCGAGGCTCGTGAGCTGGGTGAGCCGCCCCGCATCGCGGCCGGCCGCCGTTACATGGCCGGCTCCGAGGAGCTTTGCGATCTGCACAGCCATCTGCCCCGCGTTCCCGGTCGCGCCGAGTATGAGCACGCTCTGCCCTGGCTCGAAGGGGACGCGTCTGCGAAGCGCCACCCACGAGGACATGCCCGGGTTCATGGCGGCGGCGATCGCCGGTACGTCCGCGTCATCGGGCAGCGCAAGGGCGCGTCGCCTGTCGATCACGGTTCGTTCGGCCATCGTCCCGAACGTGCCATCGGAGGCGACGAAGTACAGGAGCTGACCGTCAGGGGAGCGACCCACGCCGTCGACGCCCGGTATCAGCGGCAGCGCATCGGTGCTGGTGTAGTGGCGGCCCGACGCGCCCGAACGCACGCGCGGGTGCAGACCGGCGGCGAGGACATCGACGGCGATCTCGTGCTCGATGCTCGGCTGTGGCGTCTGAAATGCTTCGTAGCGGGGTGGTGAATCGAAGGACCGGACGACTGCTGCATGCATGGAAGCTCCAGAAGGGTAGGTGAGGATCTGTCGCCAGCTCAGCGCGCACGGTTTGCTGTGCAGGGCCACGCCAGGCGCGCCCGTCGCGCGCTCAGCCGCCGCTGGGCCCGCCGCCGGTCCAATCGACGGCGATTGGCGGCAGGGCCAGAAGCGCCGTCCAGGTGGCCGCTTCGACCACACCGCTGGCGGCGATCCCGTGGGCCGTCTGGAAGGCCTCGACGTCTTCCAGCGTCTGCGAGCCGAAGTAACCGGTGACTTCTTGCGTGGGAACGGCGCTGGCGAGGTGCTCCTGCACCCACAGCACCTGATCGCCCTTGTTGCCGCTGGACAGTTCTGGGTAGGCCGTATTGGGGATCACGCTGGTGAGTGGGGCGAGCGGCGCGGCGAGCGTGCTCCACAGGCTCGCGCCGGTTTCCTGCCAGTCCCAGTAGGAGGCGCCGGTGGCGCCGTAGTCGACCGCCTCCTCGCGAAATCGCAGCAGTTCGGCTGCTGACACGCCGCCGTAGGTCTGCCCGAGCGGGAAGATCGGGCGCTGGTAGATGCGGTTGGCGATGAACGTATTGGCGTAGACCGTGTCAACCGACTGGCCGATGTCGTGCCAGTACATCTGCGGCGCGTTGTACTGCGCCCCGTTTGGTCCCAGGAAGACCGAGTAGGGGAAGGACTCGTGGTCGTAGACGTAGGGAAACGATGCGAGCCCGAGCGGGTAGCTGGTGCCGATCTTGGCGCGCAGGTCGTCGATGTAGGTCTGCGCGGCGGCGTATTTGCCTTCGTACTCGGACTCCGCGTCGATGACCAGGCAGTCGGCGCCATTGGCGACCGCCTCTGCTCCTAGTTCAGCCTCGCCGACGGGGTTGGTGCCATAGACGTACTGCCACGCGCACACCTTCAAGCCGTTGGCGTGCAGTTCTGCGACTAGCTGAGGCGAGAACTGGCTCCAGTAGTTGGTCGATCCGTCCGAGCTCTTGATGAACAGGGTGGTCACGCCCGCCGCGTGCGCCTGGGCGACGATTTCGGGGACGCTGCCGTGGTCTGAAGCGCTCACGTACCAGATCCACGTGCCCTGGCCTTCGAAGGCCGAGCCCGGCACCGCCGCGGCCGATGCGGCGGCGGGAGCCGGCGGTTGCGGTGGTGGTGGTGGCGGGTGCAGGGCGTGGTTGTACACGTAGATCGGGCCATAGGAGCTCGTGTAGCGGCCGCCGCCGAGCAGCACCATGATGTGTCCCGAGTGAGCCGCCTTGGGGACGGTCACGAGCAGCTTCCCCGCCAGCAGATGCAGGTGCGCGGCGGGCGACACGCTGGAGATGCGCGCGCCCGGCTTCTGCGGGAACGCCACGACCATGCCCGGCCCGAGGCCGGGCCCCTGCAGTGCCAGCATGCCGTGGACCGATACCTGGTGGGGGTTGGCGCTGCACCTCGCGGTGGGCGTGCAGCTGACGCTGGTGATGCGCACGCTGAGCACGTGCGCGGAGCTGTACGCGGGCTTGGTGGCCGGGGCGCGCGGGGTGGATGCCGGGGCGGACCCGCCCGGATTGCCGTCCCCAGCCTGGGTGCCACCCGGGCTGGCGGCGCGGGCCGGCAGCGCGCGCGCGCCGAGCGTGCCCGCGAGCGCCAGCGCTGTGAGCGCTGCGGCGGCGAACGTGAACCTCGATCGCTTGTGGGCGGCTGTACTCGCCAGCATCCAAACCCCCTTTGCGGCGAACGCTGTGTGCGCTCGCGCCGGACGGCGGTAACCGCCGTCCGATCGGCGGAAGCGCGAAACGTTATCGACTATTGCCTGCCAAACCTGCGCACGCCACGGAAGTTGCGCTCGCGCAGTCGGCTCAGCCCCAGCGAAAGCCGGTCGCGGCCGGCGCGGGGGCGAGCGGGCTGGAGGGAAGGCCGGCGGGCGTGTCGGGCAGATTGAAGCCGGTGGGCGCCACGTCGTTGGGGGCGTCTGCGTGCAACAACGAGGCCAGGTACTGGTTCTGGCCGCGGCCGACGCCAAGCTCGAACTGGCCGCCGCCGTAGTTGCCGATGCCGCGCGCCGCGCAGTAGTCATAGGCGTCGAGCAGGTTGCGCAACCCGCCCAGGCGCGAGGGCTTGATGTTGACCATGCGCGGCGGGTAGGGCAGCGACTCGATGTCCTCGATCGAATGGATTGGCGCGTCCCAGGAAAAGCGCTCGCGATGGGGCGCGAGCACCGGCTCGGTCTGGGGCGTCAGCGCAGGGTCCTCAATCCACGCGTGCGGGAAGGCCTCGACGACGCGGCGATACAGCAGCGGGTCGGCCGGCTGGTCGACCACCGTGCCCGAGTACAGGCCCTTGAAGTCCACCGAGTCGACCGCGCCGGTGGCCACCAGCTGCGCGATCAGCGCGTCGTCCCACGAGCTGGTGGGATCGAGCTTGAAGCGCAGGCTGGGGTAGAGCGCGATACGCTGCTCGATCGGCTGCATGGTGGGCGGCTCGCCGAGTCGCAGCGAGACCACGAAGCGGACCGGCTGGGGCTCGCGGTCGAGCACGCTGTAAAGCGATGTCTTGGCCTGGCGCAACGCCAGGTCCAGGGCGGCCGACTCATATGCCCATGTCCGGTAGCGAGCCGAGACCTCGCGTTGGGGCGGCTGGGGGAACAGCGACAACCCGGTCAGCCGCTCGCAGAAGGACTCGAGCGTGAAGCGCCCTGCGAGCGCCAGCGTCGGGCCGGCCGCCTGCAGGATCTCGTGGTCGACGGCGTCGTAGGTAACGTCCTCGCCGACGCCCTCTTCGCCGGCGCCGCGCAGGCGGATGTGCGTGCTCTTGCGCTCGAACTCGCTCGACACGGTGGCCTGCAGGGGCTCCAGCGAGTAGTCGTCGATCTGCAGATGCAGGCCGGCGAGCGTCTCCCAGGTGCTCACGCTCCGGCCTCGCGTTCCAGGCGGCTGACCAGCTCGTCCAGGCGAAGCTCCTCCAGCGCGCCGCCCACCGCGGTCAGCTGCTGCGCGCACAGCTCGATCAGCGACTTGCCCTCGCCGAGCAGCTCGAGCGTCTCGTCGAGGCTGGCCTCGCCCGAGTCCAGGCGCCGGATGATCTCCTCCACGCGAGCGGACGCCGCCTCGTATGTCACGGGCTGGCCAGCCGGCTGCTCGACGCTGGTCGGCTGCCCGGCGTTGGCCGGTTGCGTGACGTCGACCGGCTGCCCGGCTCCCGTCTGTTGCCCGGGCCCGGCCTGCTGCTCGCGGCCGTTCATCGGTCGATGACCCTGGCGCCGAGCGTATCGTCGGCAAACCTGAGCACAAGCTCATCCAGGCCGCGCGCGTGTGCGGCCGTGAGGATCGGCTCGCCGTCGGGCGACTGCACGAGCACATAGCCGCGCTCGAGCGTTCGCTGGGGCGCATGGGCGGCCAGCGCAAGCGTCAGCCGTTGCAGCTCGTGCGGCCGGCGCTCGTGGCAGTCGCGCAGCGATGACGCCGCCTTGCGCTCGAGCACCACGGCGCGTCGCGCGGCCAGTGCGCGCTCAGATGCGAGGCGTCGGCGCGAGCCCGCGCGCATCTCTCGCAACTGCTGATGCAAGCGCGCGCGCTGGCGGTCCAGGTGCGCGGCGGGTGCGCGCGACAGCGTGGCCAGCAGCCGCGCGCGGCTGAGCACGGCACGCCGCCCGTGCTCGCGCAGACGCGTTGCTGTTGCCGCCAGCTCGGCGCGCGCGCGGGCGCAGTCCACACCCACCGCTGCCTC
>DATNLQ010000420.1:0-5594 GCA_035602785.1 Solirubrobacteraceae bacterium | reverse complement strand
ATCGAGGGCGAGATCGACGCCGCCGCGGAGCTGCGCCTCCAGGCCGACAAGGTGCTGGAGGAGTATCGCGAGCGGTTGAAGGAGGCCCGCGCGCAGTCCGAGGAGATCGTCCAGCGCGCGCGCCAGAGCGCCGAGGCGCACGAGCACGAGGGTCGCGAGCGCGGTAAGCAGATCCTCGAGGAAGCCGCCAAGCGCGCCGAGCGCGACATCGAGGCCGCCAGCAAGCGGGCGCTCGACGACATTCGCCGTGAGGTCGCCGACCTCACGGTGATGGCCACCGAGAAGGTCACGCGCAAGACGCTCAACGACGCCGACCAGCGGCGTCTGGTCGAGGAGGCTCTGAGCGAGATGGACTTCTCCAGCCTGTCAGCGGGAGCGAAGAGCAACTGATGGAGGAGCTCGCCCAGGTCTACGCGCGTTCGCTGTTCCAGGTGGCCCTCGAGAAGGGCCGCTTGGACGCGCTGCGCGAGCAGCTCGGTCAGTTCGCCGACGCGCTGAACGACCGCCGCGAGCTCGCCGTGTTCTTCTTCTCCCCCTACTTCTCCACGAAGGAGAAGCAGCAGTCGCTGACGACGCTGCTCGACGGGGCCGACGAGATCCTGCTCAACTTCCTCTCGCTGCTCATCGAGAACCACCGCATGCCCGTCATCTTCCGCATCCGCCAGGAGTACGAGCGGCTGTGGGACGAGGAGAACAAGACGCTGCCCGTGGAGATCACGAGTGCGATCGCGCTCGACGAGCAGACTACCGCGAGCCTCGGCAAGACGATCGGCGAGCGCGCCGGGCGCAAGGTCACGCTGGCGGCGCGCGTGGACCCGGACATCCTCGGCGGCATCATCATCAGGGTCGGCAACTCGATCCTCGACGCCTCTATACGCAACCGACTGGAGCAGCTGCGCAGGCACGTTGCCCAAGCCTAGAGGGTGGCGAAGCCGGCTGACACAGCCCTCCGGGCTGTACCCCCGGCAAGCCTGACCCCTCTTCGACTAGGAGAACATCATGCAGATCAACCCTGACGAGATCACAAGCATTCTGAAGAGCCGCATCGAGGGACTCGACAGCGGCACCGCCGAGCTGACGGAGGTCGGCACGGTGCTGTCGGTTGCCGACGGCATCGCGCGCCTGCACGGCCTGGAGAACTGCATGTCCTTCGAGATGCTCGAGCTGCCGCACGGCGTCACCGGCCTCGCGCTCAACCTGGAGTCCGACAACGTCGGCGCGGTGCTGTTCGGCGAGTGGGAGCACATCTCCGAGGGCGACACGGTCAAGCGCACCGGCAAGCTGCTGGAGATTCCCGTCGGCGAGCAGTTGCTCGGGCGCATCGTCGACCCGCTCGGGCGCCCGCTGGACGGCAAGGGCGCGATCGAGGTCACCGAGATGCGTCCGGCGGAGTTCAAGGCGCCCGGCGTCGTGCAGCGCCAGCCGGTCAAGCAGCCGATGCAGACCGGGCTGAAGGCGATCGACGCGATGATCCCCATCGGCCGCGGCCAGCGCGAGCTGATCATCGGCGACCGCCAGACCGGCAAGACGGCGATCGCGATCGACACGATCATCAACAACAAGGACACCGGCGTTGTGTCGGTGTACGTAGCGATCGGGCAGCGCATGTCAACGGTCGTCGCGCTCGCACAGACGCTCGAGCAGTACGGCGCGCTCGACAACACGATCATCGTCGCCGCGCCGGCCGACGAGGCGGCGCCGATCAAGTTCATGGCGCCCTACGCGGGCTGTGCGATGGGCGAGTACTTCCTGTACAGCGGCAAACACGCGCTGTGCGTGTACGACGACCTCACCAAGCACGCCTACGCCTACCGGCAGATGTCGCTGCTGCTGCGCCGCCCGCCCGGCCGCGAGGCATACCCCGGCGACGTCTTCTACCTGCACTCGCGCCTGCTCGAGCGCGCGGTCAAGCTCAACGACGACCTCGGCGGCGGCTCGCTGACGGCGCTGCCGGTGATCGAGACACAGGCGGGTGACGTCTCCGCGTACATCCCCACGAACGTGATCTCGATCACCGACGGGCAGATCTTTCTCGAGTCCAAGCTGTTCAACTCCGGTGTGCGTCCCGCGATCAACGTCGGCATCTCGGTCTCGCGTGTCGGCGGTAACGCGCAGATCGGTCCGATGAAGAAGGTCGCCGGAAGGATCAAGCTCGAGCTCTCGCAGTACCGCGACCTGGAGGCGTTCGCGCAGTTCGGCTCCGACCTCGACGCCGACACGCAGCGCACGCTCGCCCGCGGCGAGCGTCTGGTCGCCACGCTCAACCAGCACGAGCGCTCGCCGCTGGCGGTCGAGGATCAGACGGTGCAGATCTTCGCCGCCACCAACGGCTACCTCGACCGGCTCAACGTCGAGCGCGTGCAGGAGTTCCTCACCAGCCTGATCGAGCGTTTGCACGCCCAGCACCAGGAGCTGCGCGCGAAGATCAACGGCGGCGACTGGTCGGACGAGACCCAGCAGGAGGTGCGCGCCACGGTCGAGGCGTTCGCCAAGGACTTCGGCTACGACCTCGACGAGGAGGGCCAGCCGCTGGATGCGGACGCGCCGCTGCAGGCGAGCCCCGCGAGCAACGGCTCGGCGCCGCAGGAGTCCGCTCAGGACGAGTCAGCCAAGGACAAGGAGGCCCAGGCGGCCTAGGGTCGTCTGGGGGACGGCATGGCATCTCAGCGCGACGTCAAGAACAAGATCTCGGCGGTCAAGAACATCCAGAAGATCACGCGGGCGATGGAGATGGTGGCCGCCGCGCGCCTGCGTCGCGCCGAGCAGCGGATCGAAGCGCTGCGCCCATATGCGGACGCGCTCGCGCGCATGACGCGCCAGGCGGCCGACGCGGCCGGCGCGGAGGCCAAGCGCGTGCCGCTGCTGCGCGAGCACGAGTCCCAGACGAACGTCGGCGTGCTGCTCGTGACCGGCGACCGCGGCCTCGCCGGCGGCTTCAACTCGCAGATCGTCCGCGCCGGTGTGCGCCTGTCGGCGGAGCTCACCGAGCAGGGGCTGCGCAGCGCCTGGTATGCAACGGGCCGTCGCGGCGTCTCCTCGCTGACATTCCGCGGATACGAGCTCAGCGGCGCCTACACGGGCTTCGCCGACCGCCCCGCCTATGCCGACGCGCGCACGATCGCCGCGGACGTGGTCCAGGCTTATGTCGATGGGCAGCTCGACCGCGTGGAGATGATCTACAACTCCTACGTCTCGCCGCTCACACAGCACGTCACCCGCCAGACGCTGCTGCCGCTGACCGACCAGGCGCTCAGTGGACAGGAAGACGTCGCGCCCGCCAAACGTGGCTCGGTCGAGTACGAGCCGGACCCCGAGCAGATCCTCAGGCGGCTCGTTCCCGACTACATCGAGATCTCGATCTACCGCGCGCTCGTGGAGTCCGCGGCGGGCTTCTTCGGCGCGCAGATGACAGCCATGCGCAGCGCCTCCGAGAACGCCGGCGAAATCATCACCGACTACACGCTGCAGATGAACCGCGCCCGCCAAGCCGAGATCACGCAGGAGATCATGGAGGTAGTCGCAGGAGCCGAGGGTCTCAGCTGAGACCGTCCTCAGATGCGTACGACCACGAACTTGAACCAGATGACTAGGAGATCAGAGAGCTAATGCCACCCAGCACCATCACCGACTCACCAGCCGCAGGCGGCGCCACGCGCAACGTCGGGCGCATCGAGGAGATCCAGGGCGTCGTGATCGAGGCTGTGTTCCCCGACCGCCTGCCCGAGATCAACCACGCGATCACGATCGTGCGCTCGGCGAGCAACCGCGAGGAGGAGGCGCCG
The DNA here is from genome assembly GCA_035602785.1 of Solirubrobacteraceae bacterium. Taxonomy (GTDB): domain Bacteria; phylum Actinomycetota; class Thermoleophilia; order Solirubrobacterales; family Solirubrobacteraceae; genus Palsa-744. The sequence goes on along the minus strand of DATNLQ010000420.1, from coordinate 1,812 downwards.
GGGATCAGCGCTGGCGCGGAGGAGGATCTGCTCGTGTGCGAGGTGCAGCAGCATCTCGGCGACGATCGCGTGCGTGCGGTCGCGATGGACACGACCGATGGGCTCGCGCGCGGGGCGGAGGTGCTCGACACAGGCGCCCCGATCACGGTGCCTGTGGGCGAGGCGACGCTCGGGCGCATCTTCAACCTGCTCGGCCAGCCGATCGACCTCGGCGAGCCCTTGCCCAAGGACGTCGAGCGCCGCGGCATCCACCAGCAGGCGCCGCGCGTCGAGGACCTGACGCCGACCACGGAGATGTTCGAGACGGGCATCAAGGTCATCGACCTGCTCGCGCCGTACGCCAAGGGCGGCAAGACCGGGCTGTTCGGCGGCGCGGGCGTGGGCAAGACAGTGCTCATTCAGGAGCTCATCCACAACCTCGCCAAGGAACACGGCGGTCTGTCTGCCTTCTGCGGCGTAGGCGAGCGTTCGCGCGAGGGCAACGACCTGTGGCTGGAGATGAAGGAGTCGGGCGTGCTCGACAAGACGATGCTCGTGTTCGGGCAGATGAACGAGCCCCCCGGAGCGCGTATGCGCGTCGCGCTGTCGGGTCTGACGATGGCCGAATACTTCCGCGACCAGGGCCAGGACGTGCTGCTGTTCATCGACAACATCTTCCGCTTCGTGCAGGCCGGCTCCGAGGTCTCGGCGCTGCTCGGGCGCATGCCCTCGCAGGTGGGCTACCAGCCGACGCTCGAGACCGAGATGGGTCAGCTGCAGGAGCGCATCACCTCCACCAAGCGCGGCTCGGTCACCTCGATCCAGGCGATCTACGTGCCCGCCGACGACTACACCGACCCGGCTCCCGCGTCCGTGTTCGCGCACCTCAACGCGACCACCGCGCTCTCACGCGCGATCTCCGAAAAAGGCATCTACCCGGCGGTCGACCCGCTCGACTCGACCTCGACGATCCTGAAGGCGGACATCGTCGGCGAGGACCACTTCCGCGTGGCCAACCGCGTCAAGGAGATCCTGCAGCGCTACAAGGAGCTGCAGGACATCATCGCGATCCTCGGCATCGATGAGCTCTCCGACGAGGACAAGTTGACGGTCTCGCGCGCGCGTCGTATCGAGCGCTTCCTTTCGCAGCCGTTCTTCGTCGCCGAAGAGTTCACCGGCACCCCCGGCGCCTACGTGCCGATCGCCGAGACGATCCGCGGCTTCGAGGAGATCATCGAGGGCAAGCACGACGAGGTGCCCGAGAGCGCGTTCTTCTTGAAGGGCACGATCGATGAGGTCGTCGAGGCGGCCAAGAAATAATCATGGCGCACACGAAGTTCCCAGTGGAAGTGCTTACACCCGAGGGCGAGGTGTTCTCCGATGAGGTGGAAATGCTCTCCACGGTCACGGCCGTCGGCTCGATCGGCATCCTCGCCAACCACCAGCCGGTGCTGGCGATGCTCGAACCGACGGAGCTGCGCCTGTACCGCTCGGAGGAGGACATCGTGCGCTTCGCCCAGGCGGAGGGCTATCTGCAGTTCGCCGAGAACCGCGCGCTGGTGCTCGTCGAGGAGGCGATCGCGCCCGAGCAGATCGACCGGCCTACGTTCGAGACCAAGCTTTCCGAAGCACGCGCGGCCTTCGAGCGCGCCGAGCACGGCAGCGAGGAACACGCGCGAGCGCAGCGCGACATCCGCCGTTACGAGGCCTTCCTCGCGGTTGAGCAGTAGGGGGCTGCGCGGTGATGGCCACCAACGGCGATCACTTCAAGCGCCCTGGGTGGCTCACCAAGAACGTCTTCAACCGCGTCGTCGCGTGGCTCACCCGTGCCGG
>DATNLQ010000375.1:0-2234 GCA_035602785.1 Solirubrobacteraceae bacterium | reverse complement strand
TCCCTCATCCCCGCCAGGCCCGGTGCAGCATCCGGTGGGTGTTGACGACGGTCTTGGGCTCCAGACCGGGAGACAGTGGGAAGGCCGCCCGATCGGGGGCAAGCGTACAGTCGCCGCCCCCGTGTCAAATCCGCCGCTCCGCAGGCGCGTAGCGTGCGGTAGTCGGCTGCTTTTGGAGGCCGTGCGTCTCGAAGAATGCGCTGTTTTCACCTGTCAAGTACGGGTCGACGATAAAAACGGCGGCTGCCTATTGGGTGATCAGCTCCAAGCCGATCGCACGGCAGGCCGATCAAGCTTGTGGCAAGGTAGACTAGCGCCGGGTGCTATAATTGCGCGCAACTGCGTGGGTTGTGGTATTCGGCGAGAGTGAATGGCAGGCGTGATTAATGTTAACAGCGTTCCTCTCGTCATATTCTTGGTGGTAGAAGCTGCCTCATGGGTCTTCCTGCTCGTACGAATGCTGATTGTGCGGCCAAAAATGTCTCGCGGGCGCGCGGCAGTTGGAGTTATCGTCGGGGCCGTCCTGATCCAGGCACTCGGCCTGGTCCGCGGCCTTCCCGAGCGAACGGTGGCGCTTATGGGGATAACCGTCGCCCTATCGTTTGCGGTGAGCACGCTGGTACTGCGCCGTCATTACGCGAGGTACTTCGAGGCACAGGAGGAGCACGGTGTCCGCAGTGTTGAATCTCGTAAGGCGTCGAATCCGGTGGCCTTCGGGATCATCGGCCTGGTAGCAGTATTCGCCGCGATCTTCCTTGCCGTCTTCAAGGGAGTGACGTTGTAAACTTGCCCCGGCTTCCTAAAACCAAAATCAAAACCAAGCCAAACGTCTCCGCGTACCCGCGATCGTGTCTATCGATGCTGATCGATTGTGCGGTTAACTACTTCTGACGGTAGGCGAGCGCCGCGATAGTGAACGCGCGTCAGCCATGCTCTGAGGGCAACGTCGCCCGGCTCACCAACTCGATGAAGAAAGGCTGCTTAGAAGGTCGTTTCGGTCCTTGGTGCTGCCTGCGACGGCCCAGCCTCGCCGCCAGAATGCCAGCCGCAGCATCCCTGATTCACCGTTGTTGCCCCCTCGTTCTGGCCCCAGCGGCCCGGCAGCCCCGAACCCATCAGGCTGCCTCGGCGCTGAGTACCTCGGCGATGGGCTGCCGGGCGCCGAGCCGGGCCGGGATGATGGTTAGCGCGGCCATCGCGACGAGCGTCCCGATGGCCGCGGCGACGAGCCAGGTCACCGGCGGCAGGCTCCCATGTTTGACGGCGACCTCGAAGAGCCCGATGCCGAGGGGGATGCCGAGAATGGCGCCCGGAAGCGCGCAGAGTACCTGGGCGACGACGAGCCCGGAGCTGACCTGCCGGGATCGGGCGCCGAGCGCCTGCATCAGCGCTGCGGCGTGACGTGCGTCTAGCACGGTCGCCCAGGTCGTGAACAGGGTGTTCAGCGCGGCCAGGGTGATCAGCATGATCGTGATGATGGTGAGCATCTGCTCGTCCCGGTTGACCACCGGATTGGACAGCCCACCTCCAGTAAGAGCGACGGCTCCGGACAGCTTGTTGTCCGCAAAGGCGTGGAATGCGATCACCGTCACGATGCCGGTTGTGGTGACGGCGACGTTTGCCGCGCTGAGAAGTGAACGGCGGGGGCGGCGCGCGACCAGCCGGAGCCCGAACAGCGCCGGGATCGGCAGCCTGCTCGAGATGCGCACCAGGGCGCCCCGGCGCTTCGGGGGGCGGCCGACGTCGTTGAGCGCCGCGATGGTGCTTCCGCGCGACGCGCGGATGGCGGGAACGAGCGTCGCCGCGAGCGACACCACGATCGCCAGCCCGATGACCTGCACCACGGTGCCTAGCGAGAGCGGGGGTGCGCCCGCAGTCCCGATGAGGGCCGCGCCCGGCTTGGTGATCAGCGGCGCCGCGAGCCAGCCGGCTGCGAGGCCGACCACGGCGGCGAACAGCGCGAGCACGAGGTTTTCGGCGAGGAAGGTCGCCGCGACGACGCTCGGCGTGCCGCCGACTGCCTTCAGCAGCCCAACCCGGCGTGCGTACTCCGACAGCCGGCGTCCGACGAGCACGGCCACGCTCGCGATCGCGAGCAGCGCGAGGAGGAACGCCCCCGGCTCGAGCACGCCCTGCCCGTCCTGGATCAGCTTCCCGTCTTCCGACGCCAGCCCCTGCCAGGTCGAGAACACCGGAGCAGTCGCGCTGTCGGTACGAGCGAAGCGGTCGTAGGC
>DATNLQ010000332.1:0-8018 GCA_035602785.1 Solirubrobacteraceae bacterium | reverse complement strand
CCGAGCAGCCGCGACCAGCTGGGATGCGTGCCCCACGCCTCCAGGAACGCGGGTATCGCCGCGATGATCTCGGGGTCGAGGTCGAAGCCGAGGTAGTTGCAGGAGGCGAAGTCGGCCAGCCAGCGATCGCCGACGCGGATCATGCGCCCGTCGATCTCCTCGATGACCGCATCGATCATCGGATGGGCGGCGCGCAGGGCCTCGAGGTCGCCGAGGGTGTCGAGCCAGTGCTCGAGCCAGCGCGCAGGGACGGGCAACGACGCCGCAGCGGGCGAGGACGTGCGCGGGGAAGTCGGCGCGGGCGCGGACGGGGAGGCCAGCGAAGATGCCATCTCCGATCAACCATCGGATCGCTAGGCAAAACGCTTGATAACTACCGGGCTCAGCTCATCATTTGGCTCCCGCGCATGATTCGTTGCATGAGAGCTTGCTTTTAGGAGAACAGGTCCGCGAGGGCCGCATGAGCGCCGGCCAGCTCGTCCAGCGTGAGCGCGAGCATCTCGCCGGCCCCCGCCCCCGCCTCGACGATCGTGAGCAGCTCATCCCCCACCCTGCCGATGATCCGCACGGGTGTGCGCTCGCCGATCTCGCGCAGCGCGGCTGGTTCGCCGCTGACGAGGAAGCCGCCCGGACCCTCGCCGAACAGAGCGCCGCTCACGCGCACGGGCACCGAGGACGACCGCGGCGCGGGGGATCGCTGGCTGGACGGCGCACCCTGGAGGGCACAGGCGGGCGCAATGGCCTGCCAGAAGTCCTCGCCGAGCTCCACCTCCGCACCGAGACCGCCCGCCAGGCAGCACTCGGCCAGCGCGACCGCGAGGCCTCCCTCGGCGATGTCGTGGGCGCTCGCCAGCGTACCCGCGCGGACGGCATCGCGGACGGCGATCTGCGCGTCGCGGACGGCATCGACGTCGATCGCGGGCAGCCCGTCGGGGAGCGGCTCGCCGAGCAGCTTGGAAAGCTCGCTGGCCGCCGACGATGGGCTGAACGAGCCGACCAGCGCGATGTGATCGCCGGCGCGCTGGAAGCCCAGCGTCCCGGTGCGGCGCGCGTCGGGCAGCCGCCCGACCATGCCGATCACCGGCGTCGGGTAGATCGGGCCGGTCGGACCCTCGTTGTACAGGGACACGTTGCCGCCGACGATCGGCGCATCCAGAGCCCGGCAGGCGTCGCCCAGGCCGCGTACCGACTCGCTCAGCTGCCAGGCGATGTGCGGCTTCTCGGGATTGCCGAAGTTGAGGTTGTTGGTCGTCCCCAGCGCCTGCGCGCCCACGCACGCGAGGTTGGCCGCGCACTCGAGCACGGCCTCCACGGTCCCCGTGTAAGGGTCGGCAGCGACGCGGCGACCGTTGCAGTCGATGCTGACCGCCAGTGCAGCGCCACCGGGCAGCGCCAGCACGGCCGCGTCGGCCTGCTGGGGACGACGCACCGTGCGCGACTGGACGATCGAGTCGTACTGCTCGAACAGAGGCCGGCGCGAGGACAGGTTGGCACTGGACAGCAGCGCCAGGAGGATGTCCCGCGGTGCGGCGTGCGGCGTCAGCGCGACCGCGGACGCCGGGCGCGCGTAGATCGGCTCGGTGGGCTTGCTCGGGCGCAGGTCATACAGCGGGCAGTCGTCCACCAGCGCGGTCACGGGCATGTCCCCCACCAGCTCGCCGTGGCGCAGCACGCGCATTCGCCGCGTGTCGGTGACCGCGCCGATCGCCGCGCCGTTGACCTCCCACTTGGCGCAGACCTCCATCACGTCGACGACGTTGGCGGGCTCGACCACGCACAGCATGCGCTCCTGGGACTCTGAGACCATCACCTCGAAGGGCTCCATGGCGGGCTCGCGCAGGGGGACCAGCGCCACGTCGAGGTCGATCCCGACGCCGCCCTTGGAGGCCATCTCCGACGCCGACGAGGTCAGCCCGGCGGCGCCAAGATCCTGCAGCGAAACGATCAGTCCCCGCTCGAGCAGCTCGAGCGAGCACTCCAGCAGCTTCTTCTCCTCGAACGGATCGCCAACCTGGACCGTCGGACGCTTCTCGTCGTCCTCGCCCAGCTCTGCGGAGGCGAGCACCGACGCGCCGCCGATCCCGTCGCGGCCGGTGGACGCGCCGAACAGCACCACCACGTTGCCCGGGCCGGCGGCCGCGCTGCGCACCAGCCGCTCGCGCGGAGCGAGCCCGAGGGCCATGGCGTTGACCAGGCAGTTGTGCTCGTAGGGCGCGTCGAAGTACACCTCCCCGCCGACCGTGGGCACGCCGATCGAGTTGCCGTAGTGGCCGATCCCGGACACGGCGCCGTTGAGCAGATAACGCGCACGCGTTCCCGCACCCTCGGCGCCGCCGTGGCCGGGCTCGCCGAAGCGCAGCGAGTCCAGCACGGCGATCGGGCGGGCGCCGATCGCGAAGATGTCGCGCAGGATGCCGCCCACCCCGGTGGCGGCGCCCTGGAAGGGCTCGACGGCGCTGGGGTGGTTGTGCGACTCGACCTTGAACGCGCACACCAGCCCGCCGCCCACGTCGACCGCGCCGGCGTTCTCTCCCGGCCCCATGACCACGTGCTCGCCCTCCGTGGGCAGCGTGCGCAGCAGCTTCTTGGAGTGCTTGTAGGCGCAGTGCTCGCTCCACAGCAGCGAGTACATCGCCAGCTCCACCTGGTTTGGCGGGCGGCCCTGCTTGGCGCATACGAGCTCGTACTCGGCCCGCGTCAGGCCGAGAGCCAGGGCGTCGTCGACCGTCGGGAGATCGTGCGCGGCGGAGCGGGGGCTCGATGTGTTTGCCTGCGAGTCCTGTACAGCCATGGTTATACGCGGTGCGCGAGCGATGTCACACGACGGCCCCCTCGACGGCCAGCCGCATCGACTGGAAGACCTTCAGCCCGTCTCCCGAGCCGCCCACCAGCTCGTCGACCGCGTGCTCGGGGTGTGGCATCAGGCCGAACACGTTGCCCGCCTCACTGCGCACGCCGGCGATGTTGCGCAACGAGCCGTTGAAGTTGTGACCAGGTGCGTAGCGCAGCACGACCTGCCCGGTGCGCTCGATCGCGTCGAGCGTCTCCTCGTCGGCGTAGTAGCGCCCCCACGAGTGCTTGGCGGGGATGCTCAGGCGGCTGGACGCGGGTCCGGGCGTATCGGATCGGCAGGCGCACGTGAAGGCGGTGTCGGCGTGGACCACCTCGAGGTCGACCTGCCTGAACGTGAAGCGCAGGTTGGCATTGGGCAACAGCGCACCGGGCAGCAGATGCGCCTCGCACAGCACCTGGAAGCCGTTGCAGATCCCGAGCACCAGACCGCCATCGGCGGCGAACGCGGCAACCGACTCCATGGCGGGCGAGAAGCGCGCGATCGCGCCCGCCCGCAGGTAGTCGCCGTAGGAGAAGCCACCCGGCACGACGATCGCGTCTGCACCGCCCAGGTCCCGATCGGCGTGCCAGATCAGCTGCGCGTCGCCGACGCGACGGGCGGCGGCCAGGGCGTCGACCTCGTCGCAGGAGCCGGGGAAGCGCAGGACGCCGAACTTCATCCACCGCCACCGTCGAGCAGCTGCACCTCGTAGTCCTCGACCAGAGGATTGGCGAGCAGCTTCTCGCACATGGCGTCCAACCGGTCGGGGTCGTGAACCTCGAGCTCGACCAGCCGCCCGATGCGAACGTCGCTGACGCCCTCGAAGCCCAGCGCGGGCAGCGCGCGCTGCACGGCCTCGCCCTGCGGGTCCAGGATGCCGGCCTTGGGCCGGATCAGCACGCGCGCCCTCAAGTCGCGCCCGTGCGCTGCAGCCACGCCGCGAACGGCTCGCCGCTGATGCGCTCGTAGGCCTCGATATAGCGCGCACGTGTGCCCGCGACAACATCGTCGGGGATCGGCGGGGCGGGCGGCTTCTTGTCCCAGCCGCTGCCCGCCGCCCAGTCGCGCACGTACTGCTTGTCAAAGCTCGGCTGTCCGTGGCCCACCTCGTAGCCATCGGCGGGCCAGTAGCGCGAGGAGTCGGGCGTGAGCACCTCGTCGCCCACCACCAGCCGGCCATCGTCGTCCAGGCCAAACTCGAACTTCGTGTCCGCAAGGATCACGCCGCGCTCGCGCGCGTGCTCGGCGGCGAAGGAGTACAGCTCGATCGACACGTCGCGCACTCGCTCCATCAGCTTCTCGTCGCCCACCAGCTGGGCAGCGCGCGCGAAGTCGATCGCCTCGTCGTGCCCCTGCTCGGCCTTGGTGCTGGGGGTGAAGATCGGCTCGGGCAGGCGCTGGGACTCGTGCAGGCCGCCCGGCAGCTCGATTCCGGAGACCTTGCCGGTGGCCTGGTAGTCCTTCCAGCCCGAGCCGGTGATGTAGCCGCGCACGACGCACTCGACGGGCAGCATGCGCAGCTTGCGCACGACCATCGCGCGCCCCAGCACCTCCTCGGGCACTCCGTCGACGGTGGAGATGAGGTGGTTGGCGACGATGTGGGCAGTCCGTTCGAACCAGAACACGGACAGGCCGGTGAGCACCTTGCCCTTGTCGGGGATCGGCGTGGGATGCACGGCGTCGTAGGTGGAGATGCGGTCGCTGGCGACCATCAACAGCGTGTCCTGCACGCGGCCGGACTGCCCGTCGCCGATCCGCTCGAGCTCGTACATCTCGCGCACCTTGCCGCTGGCGATGAGGGGCAGGTCGGCGAGCGCTGTCACGTGGCGCGATGCTACCAGCGCCCGGCGCTGGGATGGCGGCGCGCTGCGGTCGTCGCTGGACGAGAGCTCAGGCGATCTGATCGAGGCGCGCGATTATCTGGTCGGCGTAGCGCAGGTAGTGGCCGTAATCGAAAATCGCGTCGAGATCCAGGCCACTGGCGCGCTCGACGCTCGCAAGCAGATCGCGCAGTGGCACGCCGTCGTCCCACGCGCGCTGGGCGAGCTCTTGCACGACCCGGTAGGCCTCGTCGCGGGTGCTTCCCGCGGCGACCAGCGCGAGCAATACACGTTGGGAGAACAGCGCGCCGTGAGTCAGGTCGAGGTTGACGCGCATCCGCTCGACATCCACGGTCATGTTCGCCACCAGCGCCACAGCAGAGTGCTGCATGTGATCGAGCAGGATGGTCGAGTCGGGCAGGATCACCCGCTCGACCGAGGAGTGGGAGATGTCGCGCTCGTGCCACAGGGCCACGTCCTCGAGGGCAGCAACAGCGTTGCCGCGCAGGACGCGCGCCAGGCCGGAGATCTGCTCGCTCTTGATCGGGTTGCGCTTGTGGGGCATCGCCGAGGAGCCCTTCTGGCCGGCGCGAAAGGGCTCCTGCAGCTCTCGTACCTCGGTCCGCTGGAGGTGTCGAATCTCGGTTGCCAGGCGCTCCAGGCCGGCGCCGGCGAGCGCGATCGCGGCCAACAGCTCGGCGTGGCGGTCGCGCGCGACGACCTGCGTGGAGACGTCCTCACGCGCCAGCCCGAGCCGGTCGAGAATGCGTGCCTCGAAGTCGGGGCTGGTGGCGGCGTAGGTGCCGACTGCGCCCGAGATCGCACCGACGCCCGCCTGGGCGAAGGCGCGCTGCAGGCGCTGTGCGTTGCGGTGCGCCTCGAAGGCGAAGCCCGCGAGCTTGATCCCGAAGGTGGTCGGCTCGGCGTGCACGCCGTGCGTGCGCCCTACGCAGAGCGTGTGCGCGTGCTCGCGTGCTCGCGTGGCCAGCGCACCGACCAGGTCGCGGGCGCCGGCCACGACGAGCTCGCCCGTCGCGCGCAGCTGCAGCGCCAGCGCGGTATCGAGCACGTCCGAGGAGGTCAGCCCGAAATGAATCCAGCGGCCGGCCTCGCCCGCTGATTGCGCGAGGACGTCCACGAATGCGGCCACGTCATGGTCGGTGACGCGCTCGCGCTCCTGCACCGCCGCCACCGTGAAGGTCGCTTTGCGGATCGCCTCCAGGTCCGCGTCGCTGGGGCCATCTGCGCCGACCAGGCCGGGCAGCTGCTCGCAGGCCGCAACCTCGACCTGTCTCCAACTGTCCATGCGCGCCTGATCTGTCCACAGCGCGCCAAGCTCGAGACGGGTGTAGCGGGCAATCACGTTTATTGATTATCGCCGCATGCGCGCGGCGATCCCTATGCCCCGAGGATCTGCGCCGCCAGGATGGCAGCGTTGCGCGGGTTGTCCAGGCCCACGCACGCCACGGGAACGCCGGGCGGCATCTGCACGATCGAGAGGATTGCGTCCAGGCCACCGGCGGCCGTCAGGCGTCCAGAGAGGGGGACGCCGATCACGGGCAGGTCGGTGTGCGCGGCAACCGCGCCGGGCAGCGCGGCTGAGATCCCGGCCCCGGCGATGATCACGCGCAGGCCGCGCATGCGCGCGTTCTTGGCGTATTCGGCCACGAGGTCAGGTTCGCGATGCGCGGACATGACCCGCATCTCGTGCAGGATGCCCCGCTCCTGCAGCTCCTTGGCCGCCTTTTCCATCGTCTCCATGTCGCTCTTGGAGCCCATCACGATGCCCACGCGCGGAGCGTCCACGTCGATCTCGTCCAGCTGAGACTGCACTTCGGCCTCCTCCATCAGCTCGGGCACCAGCGATATCCCCGGGCCGCCCGGACGCCCCTCTTGGGAGGCCGTCACAGCGACGAGATGAAGTCGTCGATCGGGATCGCCGACAGCGTCTCGTAGCGCCCGGTGCCACGCGAGCCGAGCTCCAGCGACACGCGCGCCATCGTGCCGTCGTCGGGCGCCTCGATGACCGAGATGAAGTCGACGTGCCCGAGCGTGGCCCACTGCGCCTTGACCGTGGCGCCGAGCTGCTCGACCTCTTTGTTGACCTCCTTGATTCGCTGCGGGTTGTTCTTGACCGTCTGCACGCCGTCCGGCGTGAGGGTGGAGAGCATGATGTAGGTGGGCATTGCGGGTGACTCCTCCCGTGGCTTGGGCGATCGCTGGCGTGCTTGATGCTCAGCCTGCGTTGTACCCGATGGCGCGGCCGCGCGCAGCGCGGATCCCACCGTGAGTCTGTGGCTGTCGCTAAGCGGTGGCCCCCACGCTCGTCGTCTCTGTCTGGGCGCCGGCCGGCTCGAGACGCAGTTCGCCGTCGGCTACGTCCACCAGCACGCTGTCGCCCTGGCGGATCTCGCCCTTCAGCAGCGCCAGCGCGAGGCGGTCGGTCAGCTGCTTTTGGATCACGCGCCGCAGCGGCCGCGCACCGTAGACGGGGTCATAGCCGAGGTTGCCGAGCAGCTCCTTGGCCTTGTCTGTCAGCGTCACCTGCACGCCGCGCTCGGCCACGCGCTGCAGCACCAGCCTGACCTGCAGCTCGACGATCTCAGACAGCTGCTCGCGACTGAGGCTTTCGAATCGCACCACGTCGTCGAGGCGGTTGACGAACTCGGGCTTGAAGTGCTCCAGCAGCGCACTGCGCACCTGCACGTCGTCCAGCCCGGATGAGTCGATCCCCTCCCCCGCCCTGATGTTGGAGGTCATGATCAGCACCGTGTTCTTGAAGTCCACCGTGCGGCCCTGGCCGTCGGTCAGGCGACCGTCGTCCATCACCTGCAGCAGCGTGTTGAACACGTCCGGGTGGGCCTTCTCGATCTCGTCGAGCAGCACAACCGAGTAGGGGCGGCGGCGGACGGCCTCGGTCAGCTGGCCTCCCTCTTCATAGCCCACGTAGCCGGGGGGCGCGCCGACCAGGCGCGACACGGAGTGCTTCTCCATGTACTCGGACATGTCGATCCTGATCATCGCGTCCTGGGAGTCGAACATGAACTCGGCCAGCGCGCGCGCAAGCTCGGTCTTGCCCACGCCGGTGGGGCCGAGAAACAGGAATGAGCCGATCGGGCGATTCGGGTCCTGCAGGCCCGCGCGCGAGCGCCGCAGCGCGGTGGCGACAGCCTCGATCGCCTCGTCCTGGCCGACGACGCGTTCGTGCAGGCGGTCCTCCATGTGGATCAGCTTCTCGGTCTCGCCCTCGAGCAGGCGGCTGACGGGGATGCCCGTCCAGCGCCCGACCACCTCGGCGACGTCGTCGGCGTCGACCTCCTCTTTCAAGAATTGAGGCCCGCCCACCCCACCCACCGCCAGGCCCT
>DATNLQ010000326.1:0-6340 GCA_035602785.1 Solirubrobacteraceae bacterium | reverse complement strand
CCGCGGATGTGGTCCGAGCCAAGCCACGAGCCGCCATCTGACAGCCCCGCTCGCGCAGCGAACGGTGTCGGTGGGACGCTCAGCGGCGCGAATCACGTCTGGCCATGTCGCGCGGAGGCCGTTGCGGCCACGCCATAACGCTCCCACAGCGTGGGATGTGCCTGCAGCCAGGCTGATGTTCTCGCCAAGCCTTCGGCGAGCCCCGTGTTGGCCTGCCAGCCCAGATGCTCGAACGCGGCCCGGGGATCCGACACCCATACGCTCGTATCCCAGCTGCGCTGGTCCATGCACCCCCACTGCGGCCGGGCCTCGATGCCCAGGGCAGTGCGGGCGATCTCCACGAGCTCGTCTAGTCGTGTCTGCGATCCGGAGCCGATGTTCAGGATCGCGCCGGCGCCGCCGGGCGCGTCGTGTTGAGCCGCCCGCAGCAGCGCCTCGCAACAGTCATCCACGTACACGAAGTCACGGGCCGTTTCGGCGCCGACGAGTGGTGGGAGCCTCCCGTGGGTCGCCTCTCGTATCAGCGCCGGGATGAGGCGCCCGGGATCCTCCCAGGGGCCATAGATGGAGTACAGGCGCAGCGTCACCGCCGGCAGACCTTCCGCTGCGGCGAGCGCGGTGAGATGGCTGCCTGCGGCCTTCGTGACGGCGTAGTAGCTGTTGGGCTCCAGCCACTCGTTCTCGCGCGGCGCGTGCGTCTTGCGGCCGTACTCCGAGGAAGAGCCCGCGCTGACGAATGCCTGTACGTCGGCTTTGCGCGCGGCAGCGAGCAGTGCTGCGGTGGCGCGAATGTTCACGCTGATCATCGTCTCGACGTCGGTCTGCCAGGAGTAGGCGCCGTTGGCGGCCAGGTGAAAGACCCACTCTGGCTTGGCCGTGGCGACCATGCGCTCGATCGCAACGGTGTCGCGAAGGTCGAACCCGAGCACCTGCACTTCACTCGCAACCTTCTCCAGCCGCCAAGCCTCCTTGTGCGAGCGCGAAAGAGCCGTCACCTCGTGGCCGGCGACTGCCAGGTGCCGAACGAGGTTTGCGCCCAGGAAACCCGCGGCGCCGGTGACGAGTGCTCTCACCGCAGCCGGTCAACCTGGCTTGCGTGCGATCAGGCACAGATTGCCCAGAGGCACCGTCACCCGCATATGTCCAGCAGGGCCATTGCGAAGATGTGGCAGCAGGCGGACCTTCATCGCGGCGGGCAATGGTAGAAGCTGCGCAAGATATGCCAGGCTGTAGGTGTTGCGCACGCTGCGGACCTGTGGGTCGGCGAACCCGGTCTTTGCGAAGATGCTCCGCATCGTCGCAGGCGAGTACAGATAGGTGTGCTCGATGTCCACGATCGGGCTTCGCTCGCCGAGTATCCGCGCCGACCAAGCGCAGACGTTGTGGTTGAGGGCGAGGATGTGCCCGCCCGGTCTCAGGACGGCAAGGCACTCTTCGAGCAGCTCGACGGGTCGGGCGATGTGATCGAGCACCTGGAAGAGGCACACAGCGTCGAAGCTCTCCCGGGCAAACAGCCCGTCGCGCATCACGTCCTGCACGATTGCGCCGTCCAGCTCGTCCGGTGCCTTTGCCACAGCATCGGCGCTCGGCTCCACGCCGCGCACCTCCTGCCAACCCTGTCGGCGCGCCTGCTGCAGGAAAAACCCGTTCCCGCAGCCGATCTCGAGCAGGGTCTCACGACGCGACGTGCGTGCTTCCAGCCAGCCGAGCGCGCGACCATACGTCGCCTGGAGCGACTCGACCTCCTGACCGTAGTCAAAGCTACTCCTCGCATACAGCGTCGCGAGCAGCTCCTCGCTTGCTACGGGATCCGAGCGCACGAGCCCGCAGGTGCTACAGGTCACCATCCTGTAATGAACACGGTCGGGCATGCGCCGCGCGGAGAACACACGAGCGCTGAACGCGTCGGGATCAAACGTCGCGAGCCAGCGCTCGGCCGCACCGCCTTCGCAACCGCAAATCGCACAGCAAGTGGGTGACATCTCGGGCAGCTTTGTGTCGACGTCGGTCAAGGTTGCATGATCCGCTCGCGTCTCGGCGTCCCACCCTCGACCTTCATGACCCCATTCTCCAGAGAACACTCAGCCGGGGCATTGAGCACGCTCTCGACCAGGTATGGCGGGCGATGCTTGCTCTCCTCATAGATATGCGCGACGTATGAGCCGATGATCGAGAGGCACAACAGCTGGATGCCGCCGATGAACAGCATGCCGACGATCAGTGTTGTGAAGCCCTTGGGAGCAAGGCTCGGGTCGGCGAAGTGCAAGGTCAGCTGTGCGACCAGCGCGATGAACGAGACGCCGACTGTGATCAACGCGAGCCAGGCAATCAGATCGAGCGGAACGTAGGAAAACGACACGATTGCGCGACGTGCCCAGCCCAGGTTCTTGATCAGCGAATTGGTCGTCTTGCCGAACGCGCGCTCCGGTCGCACGTAGGGCACGCCGACTTGGCGGTAGCCGACCCACGCGCGCAGCCCCCTGATGAACCGATGCGACTCGGGCAGCTGGTTGACCGCGTCGACCACGCGGCGGTCCATCAGGCTGAAATCGCCAGCATCGAGTGGGATGTTGAGGTAGGAGAGTCGGCGGAACACGCGGTAGAAGAGCTTGTAGGCGCCGCGCATGAACGTTGTGGCCTGACGCTGGACTCGTTCTCCGTAGACGATCTCGAATCCCGCGCGCCACTGCTCCACGAACTGGGGGATGATCTCGGGAGGATCCTGGAGGTCTCCGTCGAGCAGCACCACCGCGTCACCGGTCGCGATCCGCATCCCGCTGGTAAAGGCGCTCTGTGAGCCGAAAGCGCGCGTGTGGTTGATGACCACCACTTTGGGGTCGCGGCTGGCGAGCTCAGCCAGAACCTCGCGCGCGTTGTCCGGGCTGCCGTCGTTGACGAAGATGATCTCGCATTCGGCGCCGATCTCGTCGAACGTCCTGCTCAGGCGCTCGTGCATGATCGGCACCGCCTGCGCGTCGCGATAGCAGGCGATGACTGCGCTCAGCTTCACGCTGTGGCCGCGGTGAGCGCCGCCTGCGCCGTGGCCGCGAGCCGATGCGCGGAGAGGCCGAAGCGATCCTCGAGAAACCGCTGGCTGCCGGCCAGCCCGCGCGGCACGGTGGCGACGCCGGCGCGGATCAGGCGACAACCCAACCCGTGCTCGGCGATCGTCTCCGCGACCAGCGAGCCGAGCCCACCGTTGACGTAGTGCGTCTCCACCGAGATCGCCAGCGGCACCCCTCCGAGCAGCTCGGCGAGGTCCTCCGTGGGCGACGGGTTCAGAGTGGAGACCACGGCGACGGTGGCGGAGATGCCCTCTTCGGCGAGCATCTCCGCTGCGCGCTGCGCCTCGCGAGCGACCGACCCGATCGCGATCAACGCGATATCGGTGCCATCGCGGATGATCTGGATGCCTCCGATGGCAAAACGACCGTTCAGCCCGGGAACCGGAGTGCCACGCTTGGCGATCCGAAAGTAGATCGGTCCAGCCAGCCCACGCGTGGCCAGCACCGCCGCGCGCGCCTGCGCGCTGTCGGCCGGTGCCACCACCATCAGGTCCGGCTGGGCGCGCATCAGCGCATAGTCCTCGAGGGCGAAATGCGTGATCCCGTTGAAGCCGTAGTCGAACCCGCCACCGACACCGACGATGCGAACTGGCAGATTGTGGAGGACCGGCCCGTTGCGCACGAACTCGTAGGGACGCATGGTCGCGAACGTCGCGATCGAATAGGCGAACGGCACATAACCAGCCTCGGCAAGGCCGGTTGCGATACCGATCATGTTCTGCTCAGCCACGCCCACGTTGAAGAAGCGATCGGGAAACCGGCTCGCGAACGCATCGAGGACGAGGTAGCCGAGGTCGCCCGTGAGCAGGACGACGCGCTCATCGACATCCGCCAGCTCGGTGAGCTCCGCGATGAAGTCGTCCCTCATGCTGCTGCGGCCTGTAGCTCGGACAATGCCTGATGGTATTGCTCGTCGGTCATCGGCAGGTAATGCCAGTCGATCACACTCTGCATGAAGCTGACGCCCTTGCCGAACGTCGTGTGAGCGATGACGATGTGCGGCGGCCCCGTCGCGAAGTCCAGACCACGGATCGTCGTCTGCATGGCCGACGTGTTGTGTCCGTCGAGCTCGTGGACGTCCCACCCGAATGAGCGCCAACGCTGCTCTGGAGCATCGAGGTCGAGCACGTCTCTGGTATAGCCCATGGCCTGCTGTCCGTTGAGGTCGAGGATCACCACCAGATTGGCAAGGCCGTGGTGGGCAGCGAACATCGCAGCCTCCCACACGGAGCCCTCATTGAGCTCCGCGTCGCTCAGGACGACAAAAGCTCGGCGCATCGATCGCTGCAGTCGTGCCGCAAGCGCCGCCCCTGCCGCGATCGGCAACCCGTGGCCCAGTGAGCCCGTGCAGAAATCCACTGCGTCGAGGTCCCGCTCGGGGTGCACGCCCAGCAGTGTGCCGTCGGCGCAGTAGGTGCCGGTTGTCCCCGAGGGCACGTGATCGGTCAATTCGAGCGCCGCATAGAGGGCAAGCGCGGCGTGGCCCTTCGACATGACGACGCGATCCTGCTGAGAGCGATCCGAAGGCAGGTTGAGGATGCCGCCATAGAGCGCGGCGAGGATGTCTGCGACGGACAGCGCCGAGCCTATGTGCCCCACGTTCGCACGCTTGGACTCCGCGATGACGATGCGTCGGATGCCGTCAGCGAGCGGCGCAGCTTCGATGTCGGTCACGGCTTCCAGGGCAGTAGCGATTGGCCCTGGCGGTCTTCGAGCAAGGATTGGGGCCCTGCGTCGCTCGATATGCGACCCATATATCGTCTGAAAGTACCATACCGAACCCGCGGAGACGCGTGTCGTCATCGAGCCTCGCCACCGCCCGACCGAGCGGCGAGTCTGGGGGGCGGCGCATGCGCTCGCGCTCGGTCCAGCGCATGTGCGTGCGTTCGTCTACGTTAAGCACATGACGAGCGTTGGGCAGGTGCCGAGCACCTCCGGCGAGGGAGCGCTGTCGGCGTGGGGACTGCGCCTGCGAGGTCCGGGATTGCTCAAGCAGGGCGCCCGCTATCTGCTGGTCGGCGGCGCCGCGGCCATTTCCTATCTGGGTACCACGACTGTGCTGGCTGATGTGATTGGTCTCCCGTTTCAGATCGCGCTTGCCGTCGGATTCTGCGTTGGTCTGTTGGTTCACTTCACACTACAGCGGTTGTTTGTATGGGCCCACCATGACGAGTATGCTTTGCCGCTCCGTCACCAAGCAGTTCGTTACCTCGTGTTCGCTGGCGCTCAGTATGCACTGACAGCGATAGCGACTTCGGTCTTGCCCCGAGCTCTTGGGCTGCCAGTCGATCTGGTGTACTTCGGAACCGTCGTGATCCTTATCTCGACGAACTTCCTCGTATTTCGCAACGTGGTCTTTCATCGCAAGGCCACGGTCTAGTGGCCCCAGGGTTCCTCTGGGCAACCAGTTGACGAACCGGCACGTTGTCTCAAGCATCTGCCCTACCTTGCCGATCTTCGTGCAGATGCTTCGACGCTCAGCCAAACTGACAACGCGCCGCCTGCACGGGCTTGTGGGGAGCATGCTGCTTGCCGCGCTCCTGGCGGCCTTGGCCCCCGCCACCAGCCCAGCCGCCCTCACCACCTTCGGCAGTTCCCTGTCGGTCCCCGCCACCCTTAACACCGCCGAAAACCTCGCCTACCAGGGCACGTTCACGCCCGTCCCGCCCAACCCGGAAGCTCCCAACGGCCTCTTCCACACCTTCCACTACGGCGCTGACACGGTGCTCTGGAACGTCGCGTCCGCCGGCGGAGCCCCCCAGGCGCCGGCCACCGGCCAGGCCGTCAAAGTCAGCCTCGAGGGGTGCGCGCAGGCCGCCTCCGACGGGCCCTCGCCGTTGACCCAAATCCACTTCCAGGACATCTCGCCGTTGCCCGGCGGAGAAGGCGCCAAGGTCAACATCACCTCCCAAGCCTTCAACATCCCCGTCTGCGGGCAGAACGGCGCGAGCGGATCGACCGTCAGCACCTACGAACCCATCAACCTGTGCGTCGCCGCCGGCGACTACGTCGCCTTCAACGACGAGGGCGGATACGTCCCCAACGTCTACCGCTCGGGAGTGCCCTACGAGGTGATGGGCTCGGTCGGCGGCGCGACGATGGACTCCTTCCTGAAGAACAACGGCACCGGCAACGGCGCGCTCCTGTCCGCCTCAGAACTCAGCGCCAACGAAGGCTTCGCGATCAACCAAGACGCGGAACTGATGCTGCAGGTGACGCTCGGAACGGGTCCTGACGCCACGCACATCTGCGCCGGTGGCACGGCGGGCCGGCCC
>DATNLQ010000316.1:0-7098 GCA_035602785.1 Solirubrobacteraceae bacterium | reverse complement strand
CTGGTCACCCACGACGCGGAGGCCGCCGCAGCCGCCGACCGTGTGCTGACGCTGCGCGACGGGCGCATCGAGGCCGCGACGCAGGGGGCCGTCGTCGCGTGAGCAGCACGTCGCAGACCGATCTCGTCACGCGGCGGCTGCTGGGAGGCCGGGCGCTCGTGTACTTCTATCGTCGGCGGCTGCGCGCGCACGGCGTGCAGGAGCTGCTCGCCGGGGTCGGCATCGCGGCGGCGGTCGCGCTCGTACTGTCGGCGAGCGTCACGCAGGGCAGCATCGCCGGATCGACCCGCCAGGTTCTGCGCGCCGTGATCGGACCCGCGAATCTGCAGCTGCGCGCCCGCGGACCGGAGGGGTTTGGGGAAGCGATGCTCGCCCGCGTCGAACGCATCCCCGGAGTCGAACGGGCGGCGCCGCTGCTGGAACGATCGATCCGCGTGATCGGCCCGCATGGACGGAGCGCGAACGTGTACGTGGCCGGCACGGACACGAGTCTTGCCGTGCTGGACGGGCTCGGCCGCACACTGCCGTTGAACGCCCTGTCGGCGGGCGCGATCGGGCTGAGCGCCACAAGCGCCGCGGCGCTCGGGCTGGCTGGCACCCAGGGCGAGGGGCGCACCTACGTGACGCTGCTGGTAGGAGGGATCAGGAGGATCATGCGCGTCAGCGCCGTGCTCGGCGCCGAAACAGCCGGCGCGCTTTCGCGGGCACTCGTAGGCGTGATGCCGCTGGCGAGCATGCAGGGCCTGATCGGCCAACCCGGGCGGGTGACCCGCATACTCGTGCAGGCCGCACCCGGACAGCGGGCGAGGGTACGCGCCGGCCTGCTGGCGCTTGGGGACCGGCGGCTGATCGTCAGCGACGCCGAACAGGACATCGAAGAGCTCCAGCAGGCGCTGCGCCCGAGCGGCCAGGCCAGCGACCTGTTCGCTGTGATAGGAGCGCTGCTCGGCTTCCTGTTCGCGTTCAACGCGATCCTGCTGACCGTGCCCGAGCGCCGCCAGGCGATCGCGGACCTGCGGCTGTCGGGGACGCGTCGCAGCGCGATCGTTCAGCTCGCGCTGTTTCAGGCGCTGTGCCTGGGTCTCGCCGCGTCGGGTGTCGGCCTGGCGGTGGGCTATGCGCTGTCGCGCTGGGTCTTTCACGAGTCCACCGGCTACCTGGCCGAGGCGTTCACGCTGAGCGGCGGCACGGTCGTGGCGGCAGGCAGCGTGGCGCTCGCGGGCGTCGGCGGCGTGCTCGTGACGTGCCTGGCCTCCGCGCTGCCGCTGGTTGACCTCCGCCGCGGGCAGCCGCGCGATGCGATCTACCAGCAGGCCGGGGTGCCCGGCAACGCCCTCGCGTCGCGCACGCGCACGTGGCTGCTCGCCGCCGCGCTCGCGCTGCTGGCGTTGGCGAGCGTGCTGTACGCGGCGGCGCCGTCGCGCGCGCTGCTGGCCAGCGTGGCGCTGGCCCTGGCAACGGTGCTTGCTGTGCCGGCCGCGTTCGCTGCCGTCTTGGCTGGAGCTCGCGCGCTGAGCGCACGCGCGCCGCGTATGGCCACGCTGGCGCTCGCGCTGGGCGGCGTGCGCGGCACGACGCTGCGCGCGCTCGCGCTCGCAGCCACGGGCGCCGTGGCGCTGTTCGGCGGCGTGGCCCTGGGCGGTGCACGCGCGAACCTGCTCGGCGGTCTCAAGGGGTTCGCGCGCAGCTACGCCGCGGACGCACCGATCTGGGTGAGCGAACCGAACGACAACCAGGCCACCCAGCAGCTCGCCGGCGACGGCGGCGCCGCGCGCATCGCGCGCGTGGCGGGCGTCGCGTCGGTGACGCGCTTTCAGGGCACGTTCATGGTCCTCGGCTCGCGGCGCGTGTGGGTTATCGCCCGACCGCCCGGCGGGGCGAGCGACGTGCTTGCCACGCAGACGATCGGCGGGGCACGGGCGGCAGCGCTGGCCGGGCAGCGCCTGGCCCATGGCGGTTGGATCGCCCTCTCCCAGCAGATCGCCGCAGAACACCACGCGCATGTGGGCGGCACGCTCACCTTGCCGACGCCCGCGGGAGAACGCACCTACCGGGTGGCCGCGCTCACGACCAACCTCGCCTGGAGTCCCGGCGCGGTGTTCATGGACACCGGCGACTTCACACGCGCGTGGGGCACCGCCGCACCGAGCTCGCTGGCGGTGCGCCCGGCACCCGGCGCGAGCATCGAAAGCGTCAAGGCGCGGATCAGGGCGGCGCTCGGGCCGAGCAGCGGGCTGGAAGTCGCCAGCGCAGCCACGCGCGAGGCGAGAATCGTCGCTCTGGCCGGCGAAGGTCTCAGCCAGCTCGGCGTGATCTCCACGCTGCTGCTGGTCGCCGCGATTATGGCACTCGCCGCAGCGCTGGCGTCGAGCCTCAACCAGCGCCGCAGCGCGCTGGCAGGGTTGCGCCTGGCCGGCGCGCCGCCCGCGCGACTGCGACGGATCCTGCTCGTCGAAGGGAGCCTGATGCTCGGCGCTGGATGCCTCACCGGAGCGCTTGCCGGCGTATACGGCCAGTTCGTGATCGACGCCTACTTGCGACACGTCACCGGCTTTCCCGTGACGAGCGCCGGCGCGAGCATCAGGCCGGTCGAGATCCTCGCGCTCGTGCTCGCCGCCGCGCTCATCGCGGTGGCGATCCCCGGGTGGCTGGCCTCGCGGGTGGCGCCCGCGCTGGCGCTGGCGGAGGAGTAGGCATGGCACAGGCACTCGCACAGCACACCGGCGTCCGGCAGTCCGTCCCCGCCCCGCTCTGGAGACCAGCCCCGGTCCGGCGGCGCGCCGCCGGACTGCGGGCACTCGCGCTGGCCAACGCTCTCTACTGGCCGAGCGTCGCGCCCGTAGTCGCAGGGGAGCTGACTCGTTGGGGGCAGGCAGCCGCGCGGATCGACGATCCCGCTCTGCGCGCGCTGGCTCTCGCCAAGCTGACAGAGGAGCACTTCAACGCGCAGGTCGCCGCGACGCTGGCCACGCTCGCGCCACGCAACGCCCGCACGGCGACGGTGCGGGCGATCGTGGCGCTGGAGCTGCTGTTCGACTACCTGGACGGGCGCACGGAGCTGCCCTGCGCCGATCCGATCGGAGAAGGCGCCCGCCTGTTCGAGGCGTTCACAGGAGCCTTGACCTGCACACCGGGGACACGAGAGCAGGCAGATGCCGTGACGCTGGGTGACGACGAGCGCATGCCCGACCGGGAGTACCTGCAGGCGCTCGGCGACCGCGCTCGTGAGCAGATGTACGGGCTGCCGGCGGCGCAACGAGTGAACGAGGTCGCCCGCGAAAGCGCGGCGCGCTGCGCCCGTGCGCAGACGCTGGCGCACGCAGGCGCCACGCTCGGCGATGGGCCGCTGCGGGAGTGGGCCGTCGAACAGTCGCGTGGCAGTGGCCTCGACTGGCGGGGATACGCAGCGGGGTCCGCCTCCTCGGTGCTCGCGGTGCACGCGCTGATCGCGGCCGCCGCAGACCCGCGAACCACCGTGGCCGACGCCCGGCGCATCGATGCGGCCTACCTGGCGATCGGCGCAGTCATCACGCTGCTCGACAGCCTCGTCGACGAGACGATCGATACGGCTCGTGGCGAACCGGGCTTCATCCGCCTGTACGACACCCGCGAGCAACTGGCGCGGGGGTTGTGCACTCTTATGCACGAGGCGCTGGCGCGGGCGCATGAAGCCCCGCACGGCGAGCACCACGCGATGACCCTGGCCGGCGTCGTCGCCTACTACGCCACCCATCCAGGAGCGCGCGAGCCGCACGCACGCGGCCTGGTCACGGCGGTGCGGCGCGAGCTGTCCCCCACGGTGTGGCCAGCGCTCGCGGTCATGCGCAGCTGGCGGGCAGCCAAGCGGGCGCGGGCCGGCGGGCGCTGGCACGGGCGGCGCACGGTCATAGAATGAGATCATGGAGAGGATGCGTGCGACAGGCCGGCGCAACGGGTGATGCGAGCGAGACATGGACAGCGACCTCGACGCGCTCGCCGAGGAGGCGGTTGGCGCCGGCGCACGAGCCTGCTGACGACGACCATCGC
The DNA here is from genome assembly GCA_035602785.1 of Solirubrobacteraceae bacterium. Taxonomy (GTDB): domain Bacteria; phylum Actinomycetota; class Thermoleophilia; order Solirubrobacterales; family Solirubrobacteraceae; genus Palsa-744. The sequence goes on along the minus strand of DATNLQ010000316.1, from coordinate 3,072 downwards.
GTTTGGCGGCGCCTTGATGGGCACGGCGAGCGCCGGGACCGGCCAGACGCCGACCGCGAGCACCGTCAACGTCAAGGACGAAGGGCGCCTGCGGCTGGTCAAGAGCTCGGGGTCGCAGCTGATCGACGAAGGGCCCGCCACCGGGACAATCCCCGGAACGGCGCGAATCGTGTTCGTGTACGACGGCAACCCGACGATGAGCGGGCAGATCACGATCTACGGCCACGGTGGCGACATCCAGGCGCACGCGACGGGGCGCCTGTCCAGCCCGACGAGCGCCAGCCCGAGCTTCAAAGGAACGCTGACGATCGCGGGAGGCACCGGGCGCTACGCCCACGCGCGCGGCGCCGGGCAGCTGTATGGCGTGTTCTACCGGCGCAGCTACGCGATCACCGTGCAGACGCAGGGCACGCTGCGCTACTGATCCGCGCAGTGGCGACGGCACTGGCGGTCGCTGCCGGCGCATGGCACGCCACACCGGCGAGCGCCCATGCCGGCGCACACGCAGCCGCCGGCCCCCGCGCGGCGCTCAGCGCGGCGTTTCAGCCGCTGCGGCTGGGGGCCGCGACCACGATCTCCTTCGCGGTGCGGATCGATGCTGCCGGCGAAGCGGCACCGACCCCCATATCCAGAGTCGAAGTGAGCTACCCCTCCGATCTCGGCTTGGCCACCAGCCAGCTGGGCCTGGCGGACTGCAGCCCAGCCGCACTGCTGCTGCAGGGCGACGAAGCGTGCCCGGCCGACTCCAAGATGGGCCAGGGCACGGCCCGAGTGGAGGTCCCATTCGGACCGGAGGTGGTGAGCGAGAACGTCGCCCTAGGCATCTTCGCCGCCCCGTCGAGCGACGGCTATGTGCATCTGGCGATCGTCGCCGAAGGCAAGTACCCGGTGATCGCGCGGATCGTGCTTGCCGGTGTGCTGCTGGTGGGACGGCTGCGGATCACCATCCCCCCGATCGCGACCCTGCCGGGAGCGCCCTACGCGAGCCTGGTCAGCATGCGCGCGAGCCTCGGCGGGGCGCTTACCTACTACGAAGACGTGCACGGGCGCAGTGTCGCCTACCGTCCCCGCGGCATCGGCCTGCCCGAAAGCTGCCCCCGCGGCGGCTGGAGGCTGGGGGCGAGCTTCGCGTTTATAGACGGGCTGAGCAGCCATGCGACGACGGTGGTCGCGTGCCCGCGCGGCGGTGGCGTGCGCCAGACGCCGGTGAGCGGCCGAACGCGCTCAGCAATTGGGCGCCGGGCGTGACAGCTCGCTGCGCCGTCGCGATACGGAAAGCGCCATCGAAGAGAACGTGCTCGAAGCAGAGATAGGCATGCCCCTACAATCTGTACATGGCAGCAAGACGAAGACAAAGCCACGAGGGCCGTGGACAGCCGCGGAGATCGCCCGCAACGAGCGGGCAAACCAAGCGCAGGTCGCGCACGACCGTGCGCGTGGCGTGAGCGCAAACCTCGAGGAGGCTGTTGCGCTGAGCAGGTTTGCCAACCGCTTCTCCGAGGCGTTCCGCCATGCCCGACGCGCTTGACCCACTTCCGCTGCTGCGAGCCCTGCACGAACGCGGTATCGAGCACATCGTCGTCGGCGGCTTCGCTGTCAACGCACACGGCTTCATCCGCGTGACCAAGGATCTCGACATCGTCCCGAGCCAGCGACTCGGCGAGGACTGACACATCCGTCCTGCGATCGCCAGTGGGCGACTGAAGGCGCTTCATACCTCGGGCGCCCGCCGTGACAGCTCGCCGCGCGCAGCGGCAACGTCCAGATAGGGCAGCACGATCAGGCCCATCAGCGACCCGTGCAGGTCGATCAGCGCGGGCGTCGGCTCTTCCAGCAGGCGCCCATGCAGGATGGAGGCGACCGCGCCCACCACCGCCTCGCCGCCGAAGGGCGCCGGCAGCGACCCCGCGGCCGGGGGCGGGCGATCGGCCTCCAGCGCGCGCGCCAGCTCGGCCAGCAGCTCATGGCGGCGCGCGCGGATCGCGCTGTCGCCGACGAGCGCGTCGACGATCAGCAAGCGCGCCAGGCCGGGCCTGTGATCGAGGAAGGCGAGCAGCTCGGCCAGGGCGCTGCGGATCGCGTCGACCCAGCAGTCCGCGGCCCGATACGCGCCCGTCATCGCCGCACAGACCTGGGCGCTCGCCTCGTCGAAAACAGCCAGCAGGCGCTGGGCATCAATGTCCTCGCCAGACTTATCAATTGTCATCGCATCTCTCACGACTGCCTCCCCTGGCAGGGATGATGATCGTGTGGCAGCGTGTTGACCAACAGTCAAGGGGTAGAAAGTTCGCCCGGCGGCGTGACCCCAAGCGCGCTTACCATCACACAGGATGTACCGGCAGGCACGTGCCGCACCGATGCTTGAGAACCATGCCGTGCTGGCGCACGCGCCCGACCGGGCGCGGCACGTGGCGATCGTCAGCGACGGCAGCGCGCGCTGGGCCCAAGCGCACGGCCTGTCCATCGGCGAGGGCCACGAAGCCGCTGCGACAACGGTGGTCGAACGGATCGCCGACGCGATCGAGCTCGGGGTGGCGCAGCTGACGCTGTACGCGTTCTCCACAGAGAACTGGGCGCGCCCGCAAGGCGAGGTGCGGGCGCTGCTGGCAATGCTCGCGCGCAGGATCAGAGCGGACGCGCCCGGGCTGCACGACCGTGGCGTGCGCGTTCGCTTCACCGGCCGGCGCGATCGCGCCGGCGCGGCGCTGGCCGGTGCGATGGAGGAGGCCGAACGGCTGACTGAGGGCAACCGTGGCATAGGGGTGTACGTGGCGTTCGACTACGGAGGCCGCGACGAGATCGTCAGCGCAGCCGCGCGCTATCGCGGCGGCGGCGAGGCGCAGTTCGCGCGCCTGCTGCACGCGCCCGACATGCACGACCCGGACCTGGTGATCCGCACCGGCGGCGAGCGGCGGCTGTCCAACTTCCTGCTGTGGCAGGCCGCGTACTCGGAGCTGGTGTTCCGCGAGGAGATGTGGCCCGACTTCGGACGCGACGCGCTCGAAGACTCGCTCGCGGAGTACACCGCGCGCCAGAGGCGCTTCGGCGGGCGAGATACGGGCAGTGCCGCGG
>DATNLQ010000299.1:0-5624 GCA_035602785.1 Solirubrobacteraceae bacterium | reverse complement strand
TTCGATCGCAAACGAGGGTTCGGGAGGCACGTTGACGACGACCGTGTTCGAGGTCTGCGTGATCGGCGAGCCATCACCAGCCGGGGGTGTGGCGGTATCGCTCGCACTATTTTCGTAGGAGCCCACTTCGGTCAGAACGTGGCTGCAGAAATAGGTCGTCGAGGCCCTCGGCGCAACGGCCCCTGCCCCGGGACCGCCTGTCACGTCTTCGCAGTGTTCGTCTGTGAAGTCGCTGAACGTCAGCGCGATGTTGCCGGTGTTCGTCACGACGATCTCATAGTCGACGGTCTGGCCAACTTTGCCAATCAACGGCGACGCCGTGAACCCGCCGCCGCCGCCCGCGATCTCCTGGCGCTTGGCGATCGAGAAGGAGGGTTCGGGCGGGCATTCCAGCGGCACACCCAGATCGAAGTGTCCTCTGAACCCGTTTGTGTTCCACGTCGCATGGATATCGACGTTGCCGGCGCCCGGCGGCACGGCGATCGGGATCGTGTCCGTGCCGGTGGGCCCGTTGAACGTGAACGTCGATTTGGAGACTTTTGCCCCGTGGATCGTGAGCGTCTGAGTCACCACGTTGTTTGGCAGGTTGGGAAAACTTCGATAGGCGATACTCACGGACGTGCACGTGGCTTCGAGGACCGCGTTTTCGTTTTCGACCGAGCCCGATGTCGCGCCCCAGGCCGTCGAGCTGCACAGCCCGAACAGAGCGACCGCGAGGATCATGCCGGCGCCGAGCAGTCTCATGCTTGCGAAGCGACCCTTGGCTACCACAGCCAAGCTCGCATGAGGGTTCGTGTAGAGCGTCCGCCTACGAGTTGCCATCGTTGACCCCCCAGTCAGCGCCGCCTTGCGCCACTGTGCCTTGCAGATTTATAAGCGAGCGACAGTTCCGCCCTTCGATACAACCGCACGCGACCACACGTGCTGACACATTGCGCAAAGGGTAGCCCCACCCGAAGCCGCAACGTATCAAAGCCTTACCATCTGTGTCAAGACGAGCAGGCCGCCACCAGCGACCTCGCCGTCGCTACGAGCACAGGAGCACATCCATGAGCGAGGATCGACTGCACGTCGTGTTCGGGGCCAAGTCCACGTTCGGCGCCAGCGTCACGCCGCTCGCCACCGCCGTCGCATCGACCGTCGCCTGGTATCGCGAGCGCGCCGGCATGCCCGACCAGCCACAGGAAGGACAGACCTCATGGCCAGCATTGACAGCGACCTCGCCGGCGACTCGGACGCCGTTGACGGCTTCCGCGCAGACGACGGCGCCAGCGCCAGATTCCGAGCCCTCGTAAACCCCGCCACTGGCGAGTGGATCCGGTTCGCGACCGTCGCGCAGGACAGCGACGAGGACATCGTCCGCTTCAACTGGCGCAGCAGGCCGGGCGGTGCGATTCCCGAGCACGTCCATCCACACCAACAGGAGTCCTTTGCGATCCTCGCCGGCGAGGCTCACTTCACCGTCGACGGTGAGCAGCGCGTGGTCGGCGCCGGTGAAACGATCGTCGTGCCGGCCGGGGTCCGTCACTCCGAGGCGAACCCGGGATCCGTCGTGACCGAGGGCGTGGTCGAGCTGCGGCCGGCGCTGCGCACCAGGGAGATGCACGAGGCCTTCGCCGGCCTGGCGGCCGACGGCAGAACCACGGCACGGGGAGCCCCGAAGAACCCGCTGCAGCTCGGCGCCACCCTCTGGCACTTTCGCCACGAGAGCCGTGTGACCGCGCCCCCCATCTGGGTGCAGAACTTTGTGCTTCCACCGCTGTGGGCGCTCGCGAAGCTGTTTGGCGTGCGCCCCTACTACCAACATTGGGACAGCCGCATCGATGATCGCGTGTCGAGCTAGGCCTGTCGCAGCGCCTCGCCTGGCGTGAATGCGACGGCGCGGCCGCACGGCGCTCGACCTGCCGGTGCCGACTGCTGGCCTTGCGCGCCTACTCGCCCGGGTAGGGATGGCGGTGCGGGTGCGGGATGTCGTCGATGGCCAGAGTGAGCTCGTCGACGTAGCACCAAGACCAGTCCTCCCCGGGCTCGAAGGAAGACACGAGCGGATGGTCGTGGGCGCCAGCGTGCTTTGATGCGTGCCGGTTGGGCGAGGAGTCACAGCAGCCGACGCGACCGCAGGTCAGGCACAGGCGCAGGTGCACCCATTCCCCGCCCATGGCCAGGCAGTCAGAGCACCCCTCGAAGCTGCTCGGGGTGACCGGTTGTATCTGATCGAGGTGCGTGCAGCTTGCCATCGGTCGATCGCCTCAGACGATAGCTCGTCCGTCGCCGAGCTGCGCGGCCCTGCCACGAAGAGCCAGACAGCCCGGTAACTACGAGTTGCGATGGTCGAGACACAGATTGCCTTGAGGACTGGTCGTTGGCGGATCCTCACGCGTCGAGGTATCTCGTGCGCACTCCCATCGTGTCGTAGGTCGCCCGTGCCCGGCCATCGGCGCTCAGCAGCTGCGCGTCGTTCTGGATGGCCGTCGCGGCGATCAGCGCGTCGTACAGCGCTCCGCCGCGCACGCCGGCGTCGACAGCATTGCGCAGGGCCTGGCGCTGCTCGCCTCCGGTGAGCGTCAGCCATGCATCTGGAAACGCGCGCTCCAACGCCTCGAGCACCACGCCCGGCGCGATGCGCCTTCCTTGCGGCATCCGGCTGAGCGCGGAAGTGGTCTCCAGCGCCACATGAGCGGGCAGCCCAACCTTCTCCGCTTGCAGTGCGTCACGGGCGGCGTGGTGTACCTCGTGCCACGGCGCGAGCGCAGCGATCACGACGCTCGAATCCGGCGCGATCACCGCCGAACGCGCTCGACTGCCTCGGCCACCTCGGCGACGCTCATCGGCGCCATCGGCTCGTCCGTCGCGATCACAGGGAACCCATCCCTGTATTCGACCCGCGCCGGCACGTCCGTAACCGTCAACTCCAGCCTGCCGTCGACAGCCGTCAGCTCCAGGTCGGTCGGGCCTCGAAGGCCGAGCTCATCCCGCAACGTCTTCGGGATGACCAGCCGCCCGACACCATCAATGGCAACCCTCATGCCATTAGATTACCATCTCGCTCGGACTGCGTCGGTGCGCCTGCCTGTCGTCCTGAGTAGCGGGTGAGCTACGCTCGGCGCGATCACGAATCCATGAGTCAATCCCGGCACTACAGCGAGCAGGAGTTCGAGGAGCTCGTCAGCTCAGCGCTCGACGAGCTCCCGATCGAGTTCCAACGAGCGCTGGAGCACGTAGCGATCGTCGTTTCAGACCGCGGTGCCGAGAACCACGCGTACGGCATGTACGTCGGCTCCAAGCTGCGTGGTACCCCTTTCTTCGGGGGCGGTGGCATGCCAGACGAGATCCTGATTTTTCGCGACACACTCGTGCGCGACTTCGGGGACGATCCCAAGCGCCTGCGGGCACACGTCATCCAGACGGTGCGTCACGAGGTGGGTCACCACCTCGGCTTCGACGAGGCAGGCGTTCGCAAACTCGGGCTCTGATGGCGTCACGGGCCGGCCGCGTGAAGGTCCTCTTGGCCGATAAAGGCGCCACGACGAAGGACTTCCCATCCCGCTACGTGGAGATCCCACGGTCCGTCAGCGTCCACGCTCATCGCAATGCATCAAAGCAGGCTCACCGCACCTTGGGAAACGACACGGCGTGCTCGGCCGGGCGTGACACGTGGCGCGTTTGGAGGGGTCCGCATCCACGCCTAGCATTCCCCTGATGCTGTCCGTCGTCGAAGCCGCCGAGAAGATCGGCAGAACCAGGAGCTGAACGCGATGACCGAGCTGCCGATCATGGCTGTACTGGCCGACGTGGATGGCACGCTCGTGACGCAGGAGAAGCTTCTCAGCGAGCGTGCGATCGCGGCCGTCGGTCGTTTGCGCGAGCAGGGCATCGAGTTCGCCGTGACCAGCGGCCGTCCTCCCCGCGGCATGTCGATGCTGATCGAGCCGCTCGCTCTGACCACGCCGATCTCGGCCTTCAATGGCGGGCTGATCGTGCGCCCGGACATGTCGGTTCTGGAGCAGAAGACGGTCCCCGAAGCGGTCGTCGGCCCGGCAATCGAGCTGCTGTCCGCGGCCGGGCTCGACGTGTGGCTGTACAGCGGCGCCGACTGGCTCGTTCACGACCCCAAGGCTCCCCACGTGGACCGGGAGTCGAGCACGGTGAGGTTCGAGCCGACGGTGGTGAGGAGCTTCGACGGCGTCAAGGACATCGCCAAGATCGTGGGAGTCTCCAACGACCACGGCCTGGTTGCGGCGATTACGGAGCAGGCGCGCGAGAAGTTCGGCGACCACGTGTCCGCCGCGCAATCCCAGCCCTACTACCTGGACATCACCCACCCTCGGGCGAACAAGGGCGAGGTCGTCGGCTACCTCGCCGCGCATCTCGGCATTCCCGCCAACCAGTTCGCGACGATCGGGGACATGCCCAACGACGTCCTCATGTTCGCCCGCTCCGGCCTCAGTATCGCGATGGGCAACGCGAGCCCGGAGGTGCAGCGCGCCGCCCGGCACGTGACCGCCTCCAACGAGCAGGAGGGGTTTGCAAAGGCGATGGAGCGCTTCGTGTTACCTGTAGCGACGCAGGGGAAATAGTCGCCCGGCACTCTCCGTGGCCCCGAAGCCAGGTATCGGACGTATCCGTACGCTTACACGGGTTTGCTGTGAATGCGCCGGCCGACACCCCTCGCCCTCGCCAGGACTGTCGGCGAATAGGCGCCTGCGTTCAGCGCGGGCCGCCGCATCCCGGAAGCCCCCACAGGATGCGTCGCTGCTGAGCGACGGAGTCACAGATTGAGACGGCTGTTCGACGGCGCTCGCCGACGGCCCGCCGTGGCCGTCATGGATCGGTCGGCCGCGTCGCGCGTGACGTGATCACCGGCGCCTGTCCGGAATGCGGCGTGCAGCCCGTGCGCGATGCAGAGGCGCGATGTCTGTCCTGCCGGGAGCGACGCCTCCGGGAACGCAAGGCCCGTCGCCGCCCGATCCCGCGAGCGCGACGGGCATGCACCGGTCACAGGTCCCTGGGCACCCGATGACCCCAGCGTCGGAGTCTGACGCGCGGTACCGACCGTCCGACCCGTCTGCTATTTCATCCGTAATGGCCGCTACACAATCTCCCATCCCCGGCGCCGCGCCGCCGCCGACGCTTGGTGACAACCACACCGACTTCGGAGAAGCCCCCGGGATCGACATCGAATGGTCGGAAGATCACTGGCGCCGTCTCATCGACTGGCTGATTGACACCGGCTTCGTGTCCGCGAAGGAGATAGGCGCTCTGGTGTTGGGGCATCTGAATCCGTCCCAGGTCGGGACCTCCATCGCCTCCAAGAAGACCTTCCAGGCCCATTATCCGCACCGCCAGACGATGAAAGCTGTGCTCGCGTGGCACATCGAACAGATAGGACGCTGCGCCGATTGTGGTTCCAGGCTTGAGTTGCAGGCAGATCACGTTGAGAGCCGGGAGCAGTACGGCGACGCCGCTGACCGGCTAGAGAACATGACCCTTAGTAGTACTTTGGTAGTTTTGTCACTCGTGTTGGGGGTGCTGGTGAAGGGTTAGGGCGGCGAGGTCGATCGTCTGCTGGCAGGTGGTGCAGCGGCCGGTCCAGCACTTGATTAGGGGCTGGAGCAGGAGGACTG
>DATNLQ010000272.1:0-7392 GCA_035602785.1 Solirubrobacteraceae bacterium | reverse complement strand
CTGGCGGGCGCCGCCGCCGGCGGCGGGGTAGTGGCCGCGGCCGGCACCGAGGCCCCTGCCGTAGCGACGATCGAAATGAGCGACGAGTACCGCGCGCTCGTGCGCCGCCTGTCGACCGTCGGCTCGCTTCTGAGCGCGCTGGTCTTGATCACCATCCTCTTCATGATCATCAAGCCGTAGCGGCCCGGGCATAGGCCTCGGCACAGATGGCCGTGCGCACGCACCGCGTTTCTCAGGGAATGTTTCTGTAACGGCTGTCGAACGGATTGCCGAACGTGCCGGCGTCAAGTGCGGCGATCACCTCGGAGATGCCGTCGGGCACGGTCAGGAGCGTCTCGAAGCCCAGTTGTGCGTTGATCTTGTCGAAGCTCACCTTGTAGTCGCGTGGATCCTCGTCGCGGTGTACATAGGACACGCTGCCACGCTCGGCCTGCTTGCGGATCTCGGCGACCAGGTCGAGCTTGCGGTAGTTCTCGCCCGAGCGACCGGCGTTGAAGACCTGCCCGGCGACCTGCTCGGGAGAGGCCTGGAGCACTGTGAGCAGCGCTCGTGCGGCATCACGCACATGTATGTAGGGGCGCCAGAACTGCTCGCCGAAGACCTCCAGCGCTCGGCCGGCCCACAGTTCGCGAGTGAACTCGTTGACCGTCAGGTCGAAACGCATGCGTCGACTGACGCCGTAGACGGTCGCGAAGCGCAGGCACGTCGTCTCGAGACCGTTCTCGCCGCTGGCCAAGACCAGCCGCTCCATGTCGACCTTCTGCTCGGCATACAGCGAGACCGGCCGCAACTCGCCCTCCTCGGTGATCGGCACCGATGGGTCGGCCATGCGGCCGTAGTTAGAGCATGTGGAAGCGAATACAAGGCGCCTGACGCCGCCCGCGCAGGCCTCGGCCACGAGCGAGCGGGTGGCCTGGACGTTGACCTGGTCAGACAGCTGAGGGTCGCGCGCGCAGGCCGGATCTCCGACGATCGCCGCCAGATGAACGATCTCTTCGACGCCGTTCAGCGCGCGAGCACGTGCCCCGGCGTCGCGCACGTCTGCGCGGATGACCTCTACCCCTGCGCCCTCCTGCCCGCCAGCCACCTCCTCCTGGCCGTGCAGCAGGCGGTCGAGCACCCTTACCTTCCGGCCGGATGCGAGCAACTCGTCAACGAGCGGCGCTCCGACATAGCCGCTGCCTCCCGTCACCAAGGTCATTCCGCTCAAGAGCTCACTCCCTTCGATGTTCTGCCCGATACGCTGCATGCAATGGACGGCAAGTACAGGGTTGCAGTCGTGGGCGCTACAGGCCAAGTCGGCACGTTGATGCTGCAACTGCTGCGCGAGCGGGAGTTCCCGGCCCGCGAGATCGTGCCATTCGCGTCCGAGCGCTCGGTCGGCCGCGAACTGGATGGCGGCCTGGTTGTGCAGGGCCTGAGCGACGACGCGATCCAGGGCTACGACCTCGCGCTGTTCTCAGCGGGCGGCTCCACGTCAGGCGAGTGGGCGCCCAGGTTCGCGCAGGCGGGCGCGGTGGTGATCGACAACTCCTCGCGCTGGCGTATGCAGGACGACGTACCGCTGGTCGTCGCGGAGGTCAACCCGGACGCGCTTGCCGACCACCACGGCATCATCGCCAACCCCAACTGCTCGACCATGCAGATGGTCGTCGCGCTCAAGCCGCTGCATGACGCGGCCGGTATAGAGCGACTGGTGATCAGCACCTATCAGGCGGTATCCGGAACGGGCAAGGCGGCGGTCGACGAGCTGCTCGACCAGTCGCACGCGCTGCTGCACCAGCGCGAGATCGAGCCGCCGGGCGCATATGCCCACCAGATCGCCTTCAACGCGCTCCCCCACGCGGGCTCCTTCGGGCCCGGCGAGGACCACACCGACGAGGAGCGCAAGCTGATCAACGAGACCCGCAAGATCCTCGGCGACCCCGCGCTCGCCATCAGCGCCACATGCGTGCGCGTGCCTGTGGTCAACGGCCACTCCGAGGCGGTCAACGTGCAGACTCGCGACGATCTCTCGCCGGAGCGCGCCCGCGAGCTGCTGGCGGCAGCGCCCGGAGTGACCGTGCTCGACGACCCCGGCGCAGCGCTGTACCCGCTGGCGATCGACGCCAGCGGCAAGGACGACGTGTTCGTTGGGCGTATTCGCCGCGACCCCGGTCACGAGCGCGCTCTGGATCTGTGGATCGTGGCCGACAACCTGCGCAAGGGCGCAGCGACCAACGCGGTGCAGCTTGCCGAGCTGCTGCACGAGCGCGGGCTCGTGCATGCGCAGGGCGCACCAGCGGCTGCGTAGCCCGCAGAAGGAGTAGCGGCGGATCGCTCGAAAGTGTCGGCGATGATCTCCTCGGAGGTAGAGCGCACCCTGGTCAAGTCGCCACCCGAGCTGTGGACCGAGCTCAGCAACCCGGATGCGCTGGCTCGCCATCTGGGCGAGTTCGGCGAGATCCGGATCACTCGCATCGAGCCCGAGCACGAGGTCGAGTGGGAGGCCGGGGACACTGCGGGCACCGTGCGAATCAAGCCGTCGGGCTGGGGAACCAAGGTCACGCTCACCGCCAGCAGGGAGATCACGGCGTCCGAGCCGCCGGCCGCGGCCGAGCCTGCGCCCGAGAGCGTGCCGGATCCCGTGGTCGACAAGGCGATCGAGCTCGAGCCCGAACCGACACCCGCACTGGCACCGGAGCCCAAGCCGACCGTCCTGGCCGACGCGATGGTCGAACCCGCGCCGGCGCCGGCCGAACCACACCTCGACGCCGAGCTCTCTCGCAGCTTCTTCTCGAGGCTGTTCGGCAGCCGTCGCCGGCGCAAGGCCGCAGAGACTCCACGTAAAGCCATGCAGGAGGTCTCCGAGCTCGTGCCTCCACACGCCAAAACGTTCGATGCCGGACTCCAATGGACGCAGCCGGCGCCCGAGCGGCCGGATCCGTTTGCGGCGGTCAGAGAGGCGCTGTCGCCCGAGACGATTACGGCCGCCGACCTATTCTCCATGTCTTCCACCGTCGAGGCTCGGGCGCTCGACAAGCGTGAGATCCAGATCGAGACGCAGCCCGACGAGGCCGCAGACATCTCCGCTGATCTGAAGGCGGCCGAGGAAGTCGCGGCCGAGGAGGTGACCGCGGTGCTCACGTCTGTGCTCGACCGACTCGGCGCGGCGCACCACCGCCCGTTCTCGCGAGCCTAGAGACATCGCCGCGCGGATAGGATTCCGCGTTCGATGGCAACCAGCTCCCACGACCGCCAGACAGACGCGGCCCTGCTCGCGGCCTCGCACGGCCACCGCAAGCCCCCGCGCCAGAAGGCGCCCGAGACCTACGAGGAGAAGCTCGCGCAGTTGCAGGAGCTGCGCGAAGCGGCGCTGCACTCTGCCCCGGAGGCAGAGGAGAAGCAACACGCGCGCGGCAAGTACACAGCGCGCGAGCGCGTGGAGAAGCTGCTCGACCCGGGCTCCTTCCAGGAGCTCGACACGTTCGTGCGCCACCGCACGTACGACTTCGACATGCAGAAGAACCGGCCGTGGGGCGATGCGGTGGTGACCGGCCACGGCACGATCGACGGGCGCACCGTGTGCGTGTTCAGCCAGGACTTCACCGTGTTCGGCGGCTCCTTGGGCGAGGTGATGGGCGAGAAGATGTGCAAGATCATGGACCTGGCCGCCAAGATCGGCTGTCCGGTGATCGGCATCAACGACTCCGGCGGAGCGCGCATCCAGGAGGGCGTCGTCTCGCTCGGCTCCTACGGCGACGTGTTCCTGCGCAACGTGCGCTGCTCGGGCGTGATCCCGCAGATCAGCCTGGTGATGGGCCCGTGCGCGGGTGGTGCCGTGTACTCGCCCGCGATCACCGACTTCATCTTCATGGTCAAGGACACCTCGCACATGTTCATCACCGGCCCCGACGTGATCAAGACGGTCACCGGCGAGGAAGTGGGCTTCGAGGAGCTCGGCGGGGCGATGTCGCACAACACCAAGTCGGGCGTCGCCCAGTTCGCCTCCGAGGACGAGGACGCGTGCCTCGAGGACTGTCGCTACCTGCTCAGCTTCCTGCCCCAGAACAACCTGCAGAGCACGCCGCGCGTGGCGCCCAGCGACGACCCCGAGCGCATGGACCACGAGCTCGACCACGTCGTGCCTGACAATCCCAACAAGCCGTATGACATGCGCGACGTGGTCAGGCTGATTGTCGATGACGAAGAGTTCTTCGAGGTGCACGAGCACTTCGCCAAGAACATCATCTGCGGCTTCTCGCGCCTCGATGGCTACACCGTGGGCATCGTCGGCAACCAGCCCGCGCAGCTGGCCGGCGTGCTCGACATCGCCGCCTCCGAGAAGGCCGCGCGCTTCGTGCGCACGTGCGACGCCTTCAACATCCCCCTGCTGACCTTCTGCGACGTGCCGGGCTTCCTCCCCGGCACCGCGCAGGAGTGGGGCGGAATCATCCGCCATGGCGCCAAGCTGCTGTACGCGTTCGCCGAGGCGACCTGCCCCAAGGTCACAATCATCACGCGCAAGGCCTACGGAGGCGCTTACGACGTGATGTCCTCCAAGCACTTGGGCGCCGACTTCAACTTCGCCTGGCCGACCGCGGAGGTGGCCGTGATGGGCCCGGAGGGCGCGGTCAACATCATCTACCGGCGCGACATCGCCGGCAGTCCCACCCCAGAAGAGCGCCGCAAGAAGCTGATGGAGGACTACAAGGCGCGCTTTGCCAACCCCTACACGGCGGCAGAGCGCGGCTACATCGACGACGTGATCGTTCCGCACGAGACGCGCCCGAAGCTGATCACAGCGCTGCGCACGCTGCAGAGCAAGCGCGAGCCGGGACCCAAGCGCAAGCACGGCAACATCCCGCTGTAGGCGCGTGACGGACGCCCCGCTGTCGGCGTCGACGTTGCGCCGGCGGTCGTCGAGTCGGAGACGCATACCGGCCGGCGCTCGTTCTCGGATGTGACCTCGGGCCGGCCCGGTTGACGGATTCCGCGGCGAGACTACCCTCCTGGCCGCTTGTCAGCCCGCTGGTCGCATCCCGTGCTGCTCGACGCGTTCGCCGCCACGGCAGCGGTGCTGCTGGTCGCCGCGCCCCTGCTTTTCACCGACTCGGGCTTCTCGCTCGACTTCACCAACCATCTCTGGCTGGCGTGGGTCGCGGGCAAGGCGCTCGTGCAGTCGGGCCATCCCAGCTACTTCATCAGCACGACCAACGCGGGCGTGTTCGATCCATGGTTCGCCTTCTACGGCGGCACCCTCTACACGGTCACCGGCGGCATCTCGCAACTGCTCGGCGGCCACCCGATCGTCGCGTTTGCGGGCATCACCACGCTCGCGATCACGGGCGCCTATGGCGGCATGCTGTGGCTGGGACGGCAGCTCGGACTGGCCCGCTCGATCAGCCACGCTCCAGCCCTCGTCGTGATCACGAGCGCCTACTACGTGACGAATCTGTATGGACGCGGGGCATGGCCGGAGCTCGTGGCGACCTCCGCCATCGCACCGCTGCTCGCCAGCGCCGTGTATCTCGTCCGCGCGCCTGTCTGGCGACCGTTGCCCGTCCTCGTCTTCGTGGTGTCCACCGTGCTATTCACGGGCAGCCACAACATCACGCTGTTGTGGGGCACGACCGTGGGGGCGCTCGCGTCGCTCATGTTGTGGCCAGCGCTGAAGAGGCCGAGGCGGCTGCCGATACGCCGACTCTGCAAGATCGCGGCCCTGGCATTTACCTGCCTGTGCGTCAACGCCTGGTTTCTCGTTCCAGACGTCAGCTACGGACGATATGTCCAGATATATACGACCACCCACAACGGCGGCGGCGACGGCTACTTCGATCTGCCCCAGGTGCTGTTCGATCCGCTGCGGTACGTGCCGCGTCAATCGACGACGCCCGCATTGTTCGTGCAGGTGCCCGATTGGTTTCTCGCTTGGGCTTTTGTGGCCGGGGTGGTGATGTTGTGGCGCCGCCCCTCTGCGGACAGCCTGCGTCGAGCGTGGATCGGCATCCTGGCCCTGATCGCAATCCTGATCGGGCTGATCGGGCTGGTCCCCCTGTGGAACTGGGTTCCCGCTCCCTTCAGCGAGATCGAGTTTCCCTACAGGTTGAGCTCGTATGTCTTCTACGCGGTCAGCGCGCTTGTGCTCACAGCATGCCTGGCGCTACAGCGGTCGGCGAGGGCGGTCGAGCCTCGCCGAACGATCATGCGACTACGCGTGGCGCTTGGCGCGGCCGCAGCGGTCAGCATCGGCATCTGCGTGTGGCAGCTGTGGATCCCAAACACTCTGTCTCCCGGCGTCTCCTACAACCGGCGACAGGAAGCGCTGCACAGCGCCACCGCGCTGCCGCGCACCTGGTACACGAGCGAAGCCTACAACGACACGCGTGCCCCGATTGTCAGCGTCCCCGCGGGGCGAACCCTGACCATCGATCCGCGCGAGGTGCGGGGCGACCACTTCTCCGCCTGGCTGAACGTCCCACCGGGCATCGCCCCGATTCAGACGAACATCTCCGGGGGAAGCTACGTCGTGAGCATCGCCGGCCTGACGCGGGTCGGCCGCGATGCGAAGGGCGATGCGGTGGTCAGACGAACGACGGACGGCAGCGGGCCAGTTCACGTCGTGCTCGAAACCACGCGCGATGCGACCATCGAGCTCGCATACCTGACAAGCATCGTGGCATGCATCGCGCTTGTCGCGACCCTTCTCAGCATCGCCGCGAAATCTCGTCGCCAATATGTGACAGCCGACTAACACGTGGCTCGATGGTGATCGATGCCGGGTGACGCGACGAGCTCATATACGTCGAGAGCCTGATTGGCGAATACGAGCCTGCTCACGTCTGGCGGCTCGGGCGCGTCTCGCCCGTGCGTCTTGTCGATCAACACATAGCTCACGCCGTCGCGCTGCAGCTCTCGCAGCGCGGCTGGACTTCCGCGTGACACCGCCGCTTCGTTGAGCGCCAGTCGCGCGGGGTAGGGCTGTGGTTCATCCGGCCAGCGTGCCGGATACGCCCAGCTCTCCAGGAACACCCTCCGTTCGCCGAAGGCCGAGTAGTAGAAGTAGCGCGAATCGCGACCCGACGCTAAGAGGTAGTGATTGTTCACCGCAAGGACGTCGCAACTGGCCGTGTGATCGCGCACCCAGGTCAGCCCGCTGTACAGCGCAGCTGACATGCCCTGGTCCTGTCGAGAGTCTTCGACGACCCCGCGTCGGTGGGTGATCGTCTTCCACACTTCCGGGCCAGCGATGCCAAGCGGCTCGCATGGGGCGTCTGGTATGTCGTTGCCTATGCGCTCGTCGTAGGAGCGATAGTCCTGGCCAGCCTCAAGCTCGAGCGGCATTTCACGCCGGTCGTCCGTTCACGCGCGAGCCGCTGGCTTGCCTGCTGTATCCCCATGGTGGTCACGCTG
>DATNLQ010000162.1:0-2535 GCA_035602785.1 Solirubrobacteraceae bacterium | reverse complement strand
GCCACGCGCGACCTCCACAAGCTGTTCACCGAGGAGGCCCTCGTGTATGCCGCCGCCGTCGCCTGAGGTGACAGGAGCGCCCTATCACCCGCTCCAGAATCCCTATTTGACCGCGGCCCTCGCAGCCCCCATCCTCGTGTTCGTGGACGCCATGCTCAACAGCCGCCTCGCATGACCCGCCGGTTCGACTCGATCGAGGACGCGCTCGCGGACATTCGCGAGGGGCGCGCCGTGATCGTGTGCGACGGCGAGGAGCGCGAGAACGAGGGCGACCTCGTGATGGCAGCGCAGTTCGCGACGCCCGAGGCGATCAACTTCATGGCGCGCGAGGCACGCGGGCTGATCTGCCTCGCGCTCAGCGCCGAGCGCTGCGACGAGCTCGGCCTGCGCCCGATGGCGCGCCGCAACGAGTCGCTGCACGAAACCGCGTTCACCGTCTCGATCGAGGCGCGTCACGGCGTCACCACCGGTATCTCGACGCACGACCGCTCGCGTACCGTGCAGACCGCGATCGACCCCGAGCGCGGCGCCGACGATCTCGTCCAACCCGGGCACATCTTCCCGCTGCGCGCACGCAAGGGCGGCGTGCTCGAGCGCTCCGGGCACACCGAGGCGGCAGTCGATCTCGCGCGTCTCGCCGGTGTGCCGCCTGCGGGCGTCATCTGCGAGATCCTCAACGAGGACGGCACGATGGCGCGCGTCGGCGACCTGATTCCGTATGCGCGCCGCCACGATCTGAAGATGATCACGGTCGCGCAGCTGATCGCGCATCGCCGTCAGCGCGAGAGCCTCGTCGAGCGCGTCGCCGGCGCGCGCCTGCCCACGCCCTTCGGCGTCTTCCAGCTGCACGGCTACCGCTCGCTGCACGACGGTGGCCAACACCTCGCGCTCGTCTACGGCGAGGTCGCAGGCGTGCCCGACGTGCTCACGCGCGTGCACTCCGAGTGCGTCACCGGCGAGGTGTTCGGCTCGCTGCGCTGCGACTGCGGCCCGCAGCTGCGGGAGGCGATGCGCCAGATCGCCGCCGAGGGCCGCGGCGCGATCGTCTACCTCGCCCAGGAGGGGCGCGGCATCGGCCTGCTCAACAAGGTGCGCGCGTACGAGCTGCAGGACAGCGAGGGTCTCGACACCGTCGACGCGAACCTCGCGTTGGGGTTCGCCGCGGACCTGCGCGACTTCGGCATCGGCGCACAGATCCTCGCCGACCTCGGGCTCTCCACGATCCGCCTGCTGACCAACAACCCGCGCAAGATCATCGGCCTAGAGGGCTACGGCCTGGAGGTCTCCGGCCAGGTCCCGATCGAGATCGAGGCGCACCCCGAGTCCCAGCCGTACATGCTCTCCAAGGCGCTGCGGCTCGGGCACACGCTGAGCGCGGTCGATCCGTCAATCACGACTGGCGCGGCGCCGGCGCTCGCGATCGATGCGAGCGCTCCACTGTGGGTGGGCGCGGAGATCCCCGAGGGAATCGCATGAGCGCGGCCAAGCACGACATGCGCACCGTCATGGGCCACTTCGCCACCGGCGTGTGCGTTGTCAGCACGCGCCGCAGCGACGGCAGCCCGGTCGGCACGACCGTCAACGCCGTCACCTCGGTCTCGCTCGAGCCGCCGTTGCTGCTCGCCTGCCTCGCGCACGAGAGCGAGACGCTCGCAGCCGTGACCGAGTCCTCGCGCTTCGCGGTCAGCATCCTCGCCGAGGGCCAGCGGGAGCACTCCGACCGCTTCGCTGCCAAGGGCGAGCACGCGCGATCGCAGGAGGTCGAGTTCAGCGAGCACGACCCTGGCCTGCCGTGCCTGCCCGACGCGCTCGCGACGCTCGCCTGCCGCGTCAGCACGATCCACCAGGGTGGCGATCACATGATCGTGATCGGCGAGGTGCTGTCGATGACGCGCGCGGCAGACGACGTGGCGCCACTCTTGTTCTTCCGCGGCTCCTACTCGCAGCTTGCCGCCTAAATCTTCATAAAAACAATAAAAATAATGAGAAAGCGAGTTCCGAGATGGCCAGCACAAGCGAGGATCCGATCAAGTTCGCGTACTGGGTGCCTAACGTCAGCGGCGGCCTCGTCGTCTCGAAGATCGAGCAGCGCACCGACTGGGGCATCGACTACAACCGCAAGCTCGCGCAGCTCGCCGAGCAGCGCGGCTTCGAGTACGCGCTCAGCCAGGTTCGCTACATGGCCAGCTACGGCGCCGAGTACCAGCACGAGTCCACCGGCTTCAGCCTCGCGCTGCTGCTCGCCACCGAGAGGCTGAAGGTGATCGCGGCGATCCACCCCGGCCTGTGGCAGCCAGGCGTGTTCGCCAAGCTCGGCGCCTCCGCCGACGTCATCTCCGGCGGGCGCTTCGCCGTCAACGTCGTCTCCGGCTGGTTCAAGGGCGAGTTCCACGCGCTCGGCGAGCCGTGGCTCGAGCACGACGAGCGCTACCGGCGCTCGGAGGAGTTCATCCGCGTGCTCAAGGCCAGTTGGACGCAGGACGAGGCGGAGTTCTCCGGGGACTTCTACAACCTGCACGGCTACACGCTCAAACC
>DATNLQ010000261.1:0-2460 GCA_035602785.1 Solirubrobacteraceae bacterium | reverse complement strand
TGGGCGACGCGCGCGGCGAGCGCCAGCGTGACGGCGCCGAACAGGTACGGGGGCGAGGGCTGGCGCGCGAACACGCGCGCGCAGTCGCGCAGCGACGGTCCGCGGGCGCTCGCGCTCGGCACGGCTTCTGCCGGCGCAGTCAGGCGGTCGTCTGCGGCCAGTTCCGACATGCGGGAACGATGCTAGCCGGTGTGAAGCCCTCCGTGGCTGGAGTGCGCGACGCCGACGACAGACACGCTGCGCTACGCCCCCAGCGCCCGCGCGATCACCATCTGCTGCACCTCGTCGGTGCCCTCGCCGATGGTGAGGATCTTGGCGTCACGGTAGAAGCGGCAGACTGGGTACTCCTCGATGTAGCCATAGCCGCCGTGTATCTGCACGGCCTCCTCGGCGCAGCGCACGGCCAGGCGGCCGGTCTTCAGCTTGGCCTGGGCGGCGGTCAGCGTGAAGTTGCGCCCGTGGTCCTTCTCGCGGGCGGCCTTGTACACGAGCAGCCGCGCGGCGGCGATCTCGGTGGACATGTCTGCGAGCTTGCCCTGGATGGCCTGGAACTTGGAGATCGGCTTGCCGAACGCCTTGCGCTGCTTGGCGTAGGCGAGCGCTTGGTCGAGCGCGCCTTGCGCCAGGCCGACGCCCATCGCGGCCACGCCGATGCGCCCGATGTCGAGGATGTGCAGGAACTGCTTGAAGCCCGCCGCGCGCGGCCCCAGCAGGTTCTCCTCGGGAACGCGACAGTCGCTGAAGGACAGCGGGCGGGTGTCCGATGCGTTCCAGCCCATCTTCCGGTATGGCTCGCCCTGCTCGTAGCCGGCTGTCCCGTTGGGCACGATCAGATTTGAGATCTCGGTTGTCGCGTTGCTGGGATCGCCGTTGCTCGTCTGGCCGGTGACGGCCGTGATGCAGACCACGCCCGAGATGTCCGTGCCGGCGTTGGTGATGAACTGCTTGGCGCCGTCGATCACCCACTCGCTGTCTGACAGGCGCGCGCGTGTGCGCGTGTTGCCCGCGTCAGAGCCCGCCTCCGGCTCGGTCAGCCCGAACGCGCCCAGTCGTTCGCCAGAGCACAGGCGCGGCAGCCACTCGCGCTTTTGCTCCTCTGAGCCGAACAGGTAGATCGGCTGCGTGCCCAGCGACGTGTGCGCGCACAGGGTGATCGCCACCGAGGAGTCCACGCGCGTGAGCTCCTCCACCGCCAGCGCGTAGGCGAGCGTGTCTCCGCCGCCTCCGCCGTACTCCTCGGGGAACGGGATGCCCATCAGGTTGAGCTTGCCCAGCTTGGCGACGATGTCATACGGGAACGACTTCGTCCGGTCGAGCTCCTCGGCCACAGGCGCCACCTCGCCCTGGGCGAAGTCGCGCACCGTGGCGCGGATCAGCTCGTGGTCGGGGGACAGGTCGAAATCCACGTGCGCATTCTCACAGCTCGCGCGCATAGGACCCACGATCCAGCAACTCAACCCACCACAGATCGTGACGTGGGCGCATAGCATGCCCGCGATGGCCAGCGCGCGCCTGATCGCGGAAATGCTGATGCGGCGGGGGCGCACGGTCGCCTACGGCCCCGACCCCTCCCAGTGCGCCGACCTCAACCTGCCGCACGCCCCGGGACCCCATCCGGTGATGGTCCTGCTGCATGGCGGCTCCTGGCGCTCGCAGTACGGCAAGCGGGTGATGCGCGGGCTGGTCGGCGATCTGCTCGCGCGCGGCTGGGCGACCTGGAACGTGGAGTACCGGCGCGTGGGCAACGGCGGCGGCTGGCCCGAGACGTTCCTCGACGTGGCCGGCGCGATCGACCACCTGCCCCAGTTGGACGCCGCGCTGGACCTCGATCGCGTCAGCCTGTTGGGGCACTCCGCGGGCGGTCATCTGGCGCTGTGGGCGGCGTCCCGCGAACGCTTGGCGCCGGGAGCGCCGGGCCGCCTCGAAGGGCAGCCGCGCGTGCGCCTGCGCGCGGTCATCTCCCAGGCGGGCGTGTGCGACCTGTCCGCCTCCGCGCGGCGCGTCCCCGGCGGGGCCGCCGCCGCGCTGATGGGGGGCGGCCCCGACGATCTGCCCGAGCGCTACGACGCCGCCGATCCGATGCGCCTGCTGCCGCCCAGTGCGCCCGTGCTGCTCGTCCACGGGACAGCCGATCAGACGGTGTCGGTGGACTACAGCCGCAGCTACGCGCAGGCCGCGCGGGCGAGCGGAGACGAGGTGGAGCTCGTGGAGATCGCGGGCGAGGCCGGCAGCCACCGCGCTCACATCGACCCGCGCGGCGAGGCTTGGGCGGCCGTCACGCGAAGGCTGCCCGACGTGCGCGCCTGAACGGGCGGCACGGCGACCCCTCCCAGACCGCGCAAGCGGTCCCTCATCAAAAGATCCGTCAGCCGCAGTAGGACTTGGCCAGCTCGACCAGCAGGCGCACCCCGTAGCCCGACGCGCCCTTGCCGACGTAGGCCCGGTCCAGCTCCCACGCCG
>DATNLQ010000259.1:0-7504 GCA_035602785.1 Solirubrobacteraceae bacterium | reverse complement strand
GTGCACGAGTTCGAGCAACTCTTCGCCCGGCTGCACGAATACCCCGCCGCCGTGTCCACGGTCAGCGGGACCGCCGCCCTGCACCTGGCGCTGATCGCGCTTGGCCTCGGGCCGGGAGACGAGGTGCTGGTGCCCGCCATGACCTTCGTCGCCACCGCCAACGCCGTGCGCTACACGGGCGCCACGCCGGTGTTCGTGGACGCGGATCCCGTCACCTACACGATCGACCCGGCCGATCTGCAGGCGAAGATCAGCGCGCGCACGCGCGCGATCTTGGTCGTCCACCTGTTCGGCCACCCGGCCGACATGGATGCGATCGGCGAGCTCGCCCGCGCGCACGAGCTGGCCGTCGTGGAGGACGCCAGCGGGGCGCTCGGCGCGCGCTACCGCGGCCGGCCGTGCGGAACGCTCGGCGACATCGGCTGCTTCTCGTTCAACGGCAACAAGATCGTCACCTCGGGCGGCGGGGGCATGTTGCTCGCCGCCGAGCCGAAGCGCCTCGAGCATATGCGCCACCTCAGCTTCCAGGCGCGCCTGGCGGGGACCTTCGAGTACGTGCACGACGAGGTCGCCTTCAACTACGCGCTGTCGAACGTGCACGCCGCCATCGGCCTGGCCCAGCTCGAGCGACTCGACGAGCTGCTGGCCCATCGCAGGGCGCTGGCCGCGCGCTACGCCGCCGGCCTGGCCGACGTAGCGGGGCTGACGTTCTGCGCGCAGGCCCCGTGGGCGCGCTGCAACTACTGGCTGATGTCGGTGCTGGTCGACGCAGCCGAGTACGGCCGCTCACGCGAGCAGCTGATGGCCGCGCTGGCCGGCGTGGGCATCGAATCGCGACCGTTCTTCGTGCCGCTGCCAGACGTCGGCGCGCATCTGCGCGAGAGCCCCGCGCATGTTCCCGTTGCGCGCAGGCTGCATCGCGAGGGGCTGAGCATCCCGTCGTCGGCAAGCCTCGACGAGGCCGACCAGGACCGCGTCATCGCCGCGCTGCGCGCGGACCTTTGAGACGGATGCGCCGGCTCGTGCACGCGAACTGCTTTGTCCCTGCGCGCACGCCGGGAGACGTGCTGCTGACCGACGAGGCCCTGGTCGCAGCCGCGGCCCCACCCGACCTGCGGGTGATCGGCGGCGAGCGCCGCATCGACGCCGACCTTGCGCACGCCACGAGCCTTGCCATGTTCGACGCCGCGTTTGACTGGTTTCGCACGGGCCGCGAGGACCCCACGACGATCGACGGCGTCTCTGCGGGAGACCTGGCCGGCGCCGAGGCGGCGCTTGCGATCCTGATGCCTGCCGCTCGCGGGGCTCTCGCCATGGCGGCCGCCCTGGAGGGCGAGGCGAGCCCGGCGAGCCTGGTGTCGGTGGTGCCCGCCGGCGAGGGTCGCTACGCGCGCCTGGAGACCCTCGCCGCCGACGCCGCCGACGCCGCCGCGCGCGTGCGCGTGGGCCCGTCGCTCGAGATCGAGCGCATGGTCTCCGACGACCCGCGCAACGTCAGCCTGCGCAACAAGTACGCGCGCGTACGCGACCCCGACCTGCTGGCCCCGACGGGCATCCGCCAGAGGATCGCTCAGGCGCTGACGCTGGGCGCGGTCAACCTGTGCGCCCGCCTGCGCAGACGTGGCCAGCCGGCGCTGCTGGTGGTCGAGTACAACCCCACCCGCGCGTTCGCCCGCCTCTACGGCGCTCGCAAGGACCGACACTGGCGCATGATCTGCACGCCGGGCAGCCGGCGAGACCTGTTCGCGATCGCCATCGCGGGAGACGGCGTCACGCTGCTGTCGACACCGGATTTGGGCACGCCGCGACGAACGCGCCCGACACAGCGCCCGAGCGCAGGCGCCGAGGAGCTCAACGGCAGCGAGCTGCGCGTCGCGGGCGTCGACCTGTGGCAGCTCGTGCGCGAGCCTCTGTTGACCCTGCTGGATCGATACCACCGCTATGTCAAGACGACCGCCGCGCCGCTGGCGGACGAGCTGCAGCGCCGCCGCGTGCGCGCCGTGCTCGTCCCGTTCGACTTCCCGCCACAGGCGCGTCTGCTGGTCCGCGTGGCGCAGGCGATCGACATACCGACGTTCGTCATCAACGACGGCTTCAAGTCCGACGACGTGCAATGCGAGGGCATGGCCGCAGACGTCGCGCTGGCCTGGTCGCAGGCGATGCGCGAGGGCTACTTCTCGCGCCGCCCCGACGGTGCGATCGTGACCGGCAACCCCCGTGCGCAGCGCCTGGCACGCGTGACACGGCGGGCTTGGGGGATGGCGCGCGTGCTCGTCGGCGGGCATGCCTACTCGCCGGTGGACCTCAACTGCAGGCGCTCGGACGGCGAGCGCTTCCTCGACGAGGTGCTCGCAGGCATCGGCGCGGCGCAGGGCCATGTCAGCCACGAAGTCCGCGTCAAGCTGCACGGCATCGACGACGCCGACTACTACCGCGAGTGCCTGGCGCGTCACGTGCGCCTGGAGGTCACCCTGCAGGCCAGCGGCGACGTGCTCGACCTGTTCGAGCACTACGACCTGTACATCGCGACGCACAGCACGTCCCTGATCGAGGCGGCCGCGGCGGGGCTTCCCGTCATCTACTACCAGGTGACCGCCCAGCGACTCGGGCCGCCGTTCAGCGACGATGCGTATCTCGGGCGCCGCACGGCGTCCACGCCCGAGCAGCTCGCGCGGCTGCTGTGCGATCGCGACGTGCTCGCGACCGCTCCGCCGCAGGGCTGGGTCGAGCGCTACCTGGGTCCGACGACGGGCAGCGTCGATCGCATCCTCACGGCGATCGGATCGACCATCGGCGCGCGACATCCGCAGGCGAGCCGGTATGAGTGTGCAACGCGCGCGTGAGCTGATTCCCACGGCGCTTCGACGTCCGCTGGGGGCGGGCGCGGTGGCGGTCGCACGCCCACTGGGCGACCTGCGCGCGAAGGCGTGGAGCGTGCGGGGGTTTCGCTTCGGCCACAGCAAGCGCGCCTGGGGAGGGGACGGGTGGCGCAGGGACTGCCGCGCGCCGGCGCCCACAAACGCGCTCGAGGCCTACTTCGATGCCCACACCGCCGGCCCCGGGATCTGGAAGTGGCGTCACTACTTCGAGATCTACCACCGTCACCTCGCCAGGTTTCGCAACCTCGACACCCACATCGTCGAGGTGGGCGTCTTCAGCGGCGGGAGCCTGGAAATGTGGCGAGACTACCTGGGACCGGCCTGCCACGTATATGGAGTGGACATCGAGCCGGCCTGCACGAAATACGACAGGCCGGGGATAAAGGTGTTCATCGGCGATCAGGCCGATCCGCGGTTCTGGCGTGAGTTCCTCGCGGCGGTTGGCAGGATCGACGTCGTGGTGGATGACGGAGGCCATCTCACGCGCCAGCAGGTGACGACGTTCGAGGCGGTGTTCGGGGCCCTGAGCCCGGGCGGGGTGTACATCTGCGAGGACGTTCACGGGACCGCCAACGGCTTTCACCATTACATCTGTGGCCTGTCGCGCAACCTCAACGCGTGGGGCGCTCCGACGGAGCTGCAGCGCATGTTGGACTCGATTCACATGTATCCGTTCATGACCGTCGTGGAGAAGCGCCGCGCCCCTCGCGACGACCTGCAGATGGCCCGGCGGGGGACGCAGTGGCAGCCGTTCGGTCACGCGGGCGGGGTGAGCGTGATCGGTCGGTAGCGCCCGGTCGGGTTGGACAAGCGCGCCCGCCGCACGAAACCCTCCAGGAAGCCCAGGCCGGCCAGGTCGGCGGCCAGCTGGTTGACCGATGCATGATCGTCGACGCCGAGGATCTTCAGCTGGAAGGGGTCGCTGCGGGGCCCCGTCCAACCGGTGCGGATCGTGCGGGCCGACAGGTAGCCGGCCTGCTTGACCATCTCCAGCTCTCGCTCGGTGTAGTCGCCGTTGGGAAAGCAGAAGTGCTCGCAGGGCCTGCCCAGGAGCTCTTCGATCTCCAACCGAGATCTGGCGATCTCCTCGCGGCAGAGCTCGTCCGAGCACGTCGTGAGCACCGGATGAAACCGCGTGTGGCACTGGATGTCGACCCACTCTCCCATCTGAGCGATCTCCTGCAGGCTGAGAGCAGATCGCTGGCTTGCGGGAAACTCCGCTGTCAGGGTGAAGTCGCCCGCCTCTCGCAGGCGACCGACACGCTGCTGGTGGGGCATCGCCTTGAGCGACTGATGATCGGGGTGCACGTCAAACCAGAAGCGGCGGTTGGTGGCGACCAGCTGGCTGCAGACGTACAGCGTGGGCACGACTCCGTGGCGCTGGAACAGCGGCAGGAGCCGGTAGGTGTCGCGCTTGCCGTCGTCGATGGTCACGACCACGCCGGGGGTCGCCAGGGACTCCCAGCGACCCGAGCGCAGGGCAGCGACCACGTCCTTCAGTCCCACGAACGTGTAGTGGCGCCCGAGATAGCTCAGATGACGGTCGAGCAGGTCAAACGACGGCTCGTGGTACATCAGGATCGCCACCCGTCGCCGTGCGTAGGTACGCCGCGCGATCGCCGCCAGACCCGCCCGGCGCATGCCAAAGGACAACGCCTCCTTGGCTCGTTTGAGCACCGCGAGGGCCGCTTCTTGCACCCGCCGATGTTGACACACGCGCGAAAGAGAAACATCTTTCACCACCTGTTTGAGAGTGCCACAGGCCGGCGTCGGCAACCCTCTGGGCCGGCGCGGGGCGCATGCTAGGTTCGCGTGGTGGAGCAGACCGCACGGGGAGCCCGCCTACGCTGCGAGCCAACCGCGCATGTTTCTCGCACAGCCGCCGGGCGCACTTGGCGCGTACGGCCGATGATCGCAGACGACCGCGCCGCGATTCGCGATTTGATGCGACGTGCGTTCGGCTCACACGAGGCGCCGCTGGGCGCGCAACGATGGGAGTGGCTGTTCGGCGCGCCGGCTGACGATGCGCCGGTGCACTACCTCGTGGCCGACGCGGGAGAGCGCCTGGCCGGCCAGTATGCGGGGATACCGGTGCGCATGCAGCACCGCGGGGAGCGCACGTCAGGCCTGACCATGGTCGACATGGCGACCGACCCCGACTACGAGCATCAGGGCGTGTACACGGCGCTGGCGCGTGAGATCTACGCCGCGTCGGCGCCCGACGCCCCGATCGTCTTCGGCTTCCCCAACCCGACCGCCGCGCCCTTTCACTACGGGCGCTTCGACTGGGTCGAGCTGCACCCGTTTCCCTTCCTGGCGCGCCCGCTGGCAAACGTCGGGAGGGCGTTGCGCGAGACGCTTCCCGGGCTCGCGCCCGCGGGGGGCGCGCTCGACGCGCTGCTCTCACCCGTGCGTCTCTTCGAGCGAACGCTCGCGGCCGTCGGCAAGCTGGGCGCCGCCTCGGTCCAGCCGCTCGAGCGCTTCTCGGCGTGGACCGACGAGCTGTGGATGGAGCTCTCGCCCGCGCTTGGCACGTGCGTCGTGCGCGACGCCGATTATCTCAATTGGCGATTCTACGCGTCACCATACTCTTACCGACGCTTTGCGCTTCACCGTCAGGGAAGCCCCGTCGGTTTCGCCGTGAGCACGTTCTGTCCCACTCGCTTTGGCAAGCTCTGCTACCTGATGGAGTTGATGGCTCCCGCACACGACCGCGCCGGCGCGCGCCTGCTGCTCGCACAGGCCTGCCTGGACGCGACGCGCGAGGGGGCGAGCATGATCTGCACGGTCGCCACCCGACGCCATCCCCATCGGCGGGCGATGCTGCAGACGGGCTTCCTGCCCGCCCCCAAGCGGGTCAGGGGACACATGTCCTTCGGCGTTCGTCGCAACGGTGAGGACGCGACGCCCAACGACCTGTTTCACATCGACGATTGGTACCTTTCGGGTGCCGATCGCGACACCTTCTAGGCTCGCCCGTGTCGCGTTCGATCTCAGCGCACGCCGGAGCGGTCCACACCGGCCGCCGGCGCGCCGGCGGCGATCGCCAGCCCGATCTTCAGCCAGTGCGCCCAGCGCGTGGGTCGCTCGAGCACGACGCGAGCGCCGAGCGGCGCCGCCTCGCCGACCAGCCCCCAGGGAACGATCCCCGTCTGCCCGCGACGCAGGGCAACCTCCTCCCACAGTTCGACAAAGCGCTGCATGCGCATTTCGCGCCGGGCGATCGCGCGCTGGCCGGCGCTGAGCCGGCCCCGCTCCAGCGCATGGCGATAGGTGGTCTGCGTCGCCTTGGCCATGACCGCGACGTTGGCCGAGACGGCCGTGTCGGCGATGCGATAGCGAAACAGCGGCTCGCGCGACGCGAGCACGCTGGCGCCGGTCTCGAGGATGCGCAGCCACATGTCGTAGTCCTCGGTCCCCAGGCAGTCGGTCGCAAAGCCGCCGAGCTGCTCGATCAGCGCGCGCGGCACGATCGCGCTGACGCAGATCGTGTTCTTGTGCAGGAGCGTGGTGAGCGTGACGGGGTCGGCCCACCCGATCCGCTGCGACGCGGTGCCGTCTCGCGGCCCGTGGGAGTCGAACAGGTAGGCGTCACAGCAGACGATGCCCACGTTCTCACCGCGCGCGAGCGCCTGGTCGTAGCGGGCGAGCTGTGTCTCCAGATAGCCCGGCAGCCACAGGTCGTCCGCGTCGAGCAGCGCCACGAGCTCACCCGAGGCGCATGCCAGCGCGAGGTTGCGAGCGCCGCCGATACCGAGGTTGCGCGGGCTGCGCACGCAGCGGACCTTGGGGTGATAGCCGGCGGCCAGCTCGCCGGTGGCGTCGCTGGAGGCATCGTCGGCGACGATCGCCTCCCAGTCCTCGTAGGTCTGGGCGATCACCGAGTCGAGCGTCTCGCCCAGCGAGGCGCCGGCGTTGCGGGCGGGGATGATGACGCTGACGCGCGGAGCCATCGCGATGAGCCTGGCAGATGCGCGTCCTCTATCTGACCGACACCCGCGAGATCGGCGGCGCCGAGCGCTACCTCGCCACGCTCGCACAGGCCGCGGCGCATCGCCACGAAGTCCTCGTGCTCGCCCCTCAGCGCGAGCTCGTCGCATGGCTTGCGCGTGGCGCCCCCCGCGCGAACGTGGCACGGGCATTCGCGGAGGGCTACCACGACGCGCCCGGCCCGATCCGCCGGGCCGGAGCGCTGGCGACGCTGCTGGGCTCGATGACACGCTCGCTGCGAACGCTGGCGCCGGACGCGATCCATGTCAACAACGGAGGCTTCCCGGGCTCTGACCTGTGCCGGATGGCGATCGTGGCGGCGCGACTTGCGGGCGTGCAGCGGCGGATCATGACGGTCCACTCCAACCCCGTGGCGCGCGCCCATCGCAGCGATCCTCGCGTCCAGGCCGTCGTGGACCAGATGGTGTGGTCGTCGGTGCACGTGGTGATCTCCCCCAGCAACGCGGTCGCCGAGGGCCTGCGCGTCAGGCGTCTGATGCCTCCCGCCCTGGGACGCACGATCTACTACGGCGTCGCCGCCGCGCGGGCCGATCCCGCAGGCGTGGCCCGCCTGCGCGAGCGCCTGGCTGCGGCGGGAGAGCTGCTGGTCGGCATGGTCTGCGCCCGCCCGGTCG
>DATNLQ010000248.1:0-4823 GCA_035602785.1 Solirubrobacteraceae bacterium | reverse complement strand
CCTCGATCGTCTCCACCGGCTCGGTGGTGCCGGGCACGATCGGCACGCCCGCCTGCTGCATCAGCTCGCGCGCGCGCGTCTTCGAGCCCATCGCCTCGATCGCCGAGGCGGGCGGTCCGATGAACACGATCCCGGCGTCCTCGCAGGCCTGTGCGAACGGCGCGTTCTCGGCCAGGAAGCCGTAGCCGGGGTGGATCGCCTCGGCGCCGGCGCGCCTGGCGGCGTCGAGGATCTTCTCGACGCTCAGGTAGTTCTCCGCTGCGGGGCCGTCGCCGAGGTTGTAGGACTCGCCGGCGCGTCGCACGTGCGGGGCGTCGCGGTCGAGCTCTGAGTAGACGGCCACGCTGGCGACGCCCAGCTCGTCCAGCGCGCGCACGATGCGCACCGCGATCTCGCCGCGGTTGGCGATCAGCACCTTCGTGAACACGGCGCGATCATACTTCCAGCCGACCGCCGGCGCCCGGCGAGGAGCCCAGGGCGCGGTCCGCGGCGACGGCTCGCCCGCGACGCGATCTGTCCTTGACGCGTTCGACGAGCAGCTCCGCGCCCACGCCGATCCAGATGAAATAGACGAAGTCGGCCGGCAGGATGTAGCGTGTTTCGACGCTGAGCGCTATATAGGGCAGCAGCACACAGAGGACCAGCGCCACCAGGATCAGCTGCTGCTCTTTCCAGCGGCGCCAGGTGAGCGCCAGCCCCAGGAGCGCCAGCAGGAACGTCAGCGGCTGCAGCGCGTATTCGAAAAGCTCGCGCGGGCGGTCTACGATCAAATTGAGCAGCCCGCCCCTGTCGCCGAACAGCGATCCGGCGCCTCGGTGCATCCACACGTCTTCGTGTGCCAGGGTCGCGAGCACCACGCGGTAGCCCAGCAGCTCGAGCTCGAACAGGGGATGCTGCTCGATGGCCCTTATCACGACGTTTTTGGCGCTCGCTTCGAACGCCGGGGTTTCATAGGTCAGGTCGGGACGCACGCGATGCACTTCCGCGAACAGCGACCCCGAGGTGAAGCTTTTGCCAAAGTCGTTGGGCAGGTCGCCCAGGCCCGCCCACGCGGTCTCCCAGAAGTCGATGCGCGTGGGGATGAAGGCGTGGAAGTCCTCGTAGTTGCGGATCGTCCACGGGATCAGCAGCAAACAGGCCGTCACCGTCACCGTCCCCGCCCGTCGCAGCGCCTCGCGCCAACCCGTGGCCGCGACGGTGGCAAGCGCGAGGGCGGGGGCGATGATCAGCAGCTGCGGTCGAAAGTAGGCGCCGATGCCCACGCACAGGCCGCAGACGATCAGCCAGCGCCAGCGATGCGGGGATTTCAAGACCAGGAGGTACATGGCTGTCGTGGCGATCGTGAAGTCGATCGCCCAGATGTCGTTGTAGGGGTCGATCGTCTGCCAGGCGATCGGCGGGTACAGCGCATACAGCGCGGCTGCGAGCAGCGCCGCGCCCCTGCGTTTGAACAGCTGCAGGGCGATCCAGTAGACGAGCAGAGCGGCGAGGGCGTCCACGAGCCCCTGGAAGACCTGAATCACGATGTACCGTTCGTCGCCCGTGATCGCCCACAGCCCGGCGATGACCACCCCCACGCCCACCGACTGCCCGATCTCTGGGTACCACTGGCCGCCCGCATCGAGATGTGAATAGTCGACGGAGGCCGGATCGATCAGCCTGTCCTCGCGCAGGGTGAGCGCTTCGACGTGTTCTTCAGCGCGCGTGTTG
Organism: Solirubrobacteraceae bacterium; assembly: GCA_035602785.1. Classification (GTDB taxonomy): domain Bacteria; phylum Actinomycetota; class Thermoleophilia; order Solirubrobacterales; family Solirubrobacteraceae; genus Palsa-744. The sequence continues at coordinate 3,113 of DATNLQ010000248.1, read as the reverse complement.
CGCACGAACCAGCGGCCGTCGGCCACGATGTTGTGGGCCATCTGGCCCTCCTCGGGCACCAGGCTGCCGATATGTCCTGTGGTGACGCTGTAGGTGATGCGAATGCCTGCTGCGACGAGGACGATGGCAAGCAGGGCGAGCGTGTGCCGTGACATGGGCCGGCGAGATTATCCTGGACGCTGACGGCGCTGGCACGGGCATCCGCGGCAGCAAAGCGCCGCAAGACACGACGCGGTGAACGGTGTCTCTGATTATTTGACTTCGCGGTCTGCGCCCTGTTACAAACGGGCATCGCGCGCTCTGCTTGGATCTGGTTGCTGGTCGCAGTTGCGACGGTGTATCTGGCGATCGTCGCGCGCTACTTCACAACGCAGCTGACCAGCACACAGATGAACTCCGATGCGATCTCCGCACAGGTGATCGCAGAACTGTACGGCCACAACAGCGGAGCCGTCTATCTGGGTAACATCGCGTGGTACTCCACGCTGTTGTTCGAGTGGGCCACCGGCTGGCTGCCCGCGCACCGTGCAATCTGGGACGTCGGGCCATACGCAATCGCGCTGTGCTCGATCGCTGTCATGGCGTGGACGGCGTGGAAGGTGGCCGGACGAAGCGCAGCGTGCGTCACGGCGGCGTTGCTCATCTGCGCGAGCCCGACGCTGCTCGCGCAGATGTTCTGGCTCAACAATCACATGACGACCTATTACGCGTTGGCGCTGCTCGCCGCCTATCTAGTGTTTCTCGAGTCGCACGCCGCGGCCGTGAGAAAGCGCATCCTGATGCCCCTGGCACTCGTCGTGGGCGTGATCGTGGGTGTGAACATGGCTTCGGACTTCCTGCTGGTGCTGGTCGGCCCGGCGTCGCTCGTGCTGGCAGGGACCGTGGCCTGGCGGCTGGCGCCGAGCGCCGTCAGCGCACGAGCGCTCGCCTGGGGCCTGGTCGCGGTGGTCGTGATGGCCGCGACGACGGTGGTCACGATCGCGGTCATGCGCTCGGCGCACATCTACAAGGCTCCGTTCAGGCTCGCATTCGCCACCACCGAATCGATCGGCGCGAACTTCCGCAACTGGTGGGAGTCAGTCGCGGTGCTCGGCAACGGGGCATTCTTCGGTGAGACGCTTTCGACGTCATCTGTGCTCTCTGCGGTCTGCGCAGTCTTGACGATCGCGGCCGTCCTGTTCACACCACGCTTTGCCTGGAAGTCGCTCGAACGTTGGCGAGCCCGCCGCGAGCAGGTGAACCCGATGCTGAGCGGATACGTCATCTTCTGGGCGACGGGCTGCACGCTCATGTCACTGGTCTTCATCTTCAGCTCGGCCCCCGTCGGTCTGGGGACGACGCGCTACCTCGACGGCGTGATCTTCGCCACGGCGGCGATCGTGCCGCTGTGGCTGGCACGGGGCAACATCACGAGGATGGCCGTCGTCGCAGGCTCGCTCGTCTACTGCGTGGCCTCGATCAACGGAGTGGTGCAATATGAGACAGAACCCCAGCAGGGAGTCACTCCAACGGTCGCCCGTGATGTCGCCGAGGCAGCTGAAAGGTTGCACGCCACGCAGGGGTACGCCGAATTCGGGTTCGCTGCGTCCCTGACCTGGCTCTCGCACCTCAAGGTCAGAGCGTACCCGTTCATCGTGTGTCCCGGCCGGACCAACAGCATGTGCCCACGCGCGCTCGACGCGATGTCCAGCTGGTATGAGCTGCCGCCGACGGAAAGAACCTTCTTGATAACCGTGGCCGGTCAGGCATTCGTACCGCAGCGGGAATTCGGACCTCCGCTCGCGACCTACCACTTTGGCGTGGTCACGATGACGGTCTACGAAAACAGCATTGGGCAGTACATGAAGTAGTGAAACGCGCGCCCGTGAACATCGTGCAGCGGTCGTTCTGGGAGAACGACTACTACTGGGCGGGCGCGACGCTGCCCTGTCGCGCGGACATGTCGTTCGCGTTCGACCGCTCGCTCGCACGCGCGCTCTGTGCCCACGCTGCGGTCGAGCCGGGCCAGCAGGTGCTCGAGGTGGGCTGCGCGCCGGCCAAGTGGCTGATCTTCTATGCCGAGCGTTTTGGCGCCCGTGTGGCGGGGATCGAGTACAGCGCCAAGGGCGCGCGTCTGTCGCGCGAGAACCTCGCCGCGGCAGGCGCCGAGGGCGTGGTCTACGAGACAGACTTCTTCTCGGCCGATCCTCGCCCCTACGACCTCGTCGTGTCGATCGGCTTCGTCGAGCACTTCGACGATCCTGCCGCGGCGCTCGCGCGCCACCTGGACTTCGTCGCCCCCGGCGGGCGCCTGGCGGTGGGCGTGCCCAACCTCATCGGCTGCAACGGCTGGCTGCAACGGCTGGCCGAGCCCGGCTATCTCGCACTGCACAACCAGGCCGCCATGCGGCCTTCGCTGTATCGCAACTTCGCCCGCGATCACGACCTGCAGCTCGCGCATCTGGGCTACCTGGGTGGCTTTGACCCGGCGATCATCTGCCTGGGGCGCGGGCCGCTGCTCTCGCCCGGGCGGGTCATCCCCGGCGCTGTCACCCTGATTGAGAGACATTATCGCCGGCTTTCGCTGGCGGACCGGCTCGAGCATCGCTGGCTGAGCAGCTACCTGCTCGCGGTCTTTCACGTGCCATAGAGCGCGAGCGTCGCGTTGACCATCGTCTCGGGCTGAAAGGCCGAAAGCCAGCGCTCGCGCGCCGCCCGACCCATGGCTTGCATGCGCTCGCGATCGCGTGCGCCGGCGCGGATGAGCGAGGCCAGCTGCGTCGCGTCGCCCGCTGCGAACAGGCGGCCCTCGACGCCGTCTGCGATCGCCTCCGGGATGCCCGCCAGCGCCGACGCGAACGCGGGGGTGCCCACGCTGGCGGCCTCGAGGATGACCATCGGCATGCACTCGCCAGCGGTCGAGGGGACCGCGAGGACGTCGAACGCCGCGTAGTAGTCGCCCACGTTCTCGCGCGGACCCTCGATCGCCAGACGCTGCTCCAGACCCGCTGCGCGCACCCTGTCCGCGAGGCCGTCCGGCGGCGGGCCCACGATCGCGCCGCGGACCCCGCCGCCGCACGCAGCGAGCGCATCGACGAACACGTCGTGGCCCTTCTCGGCGACCGGGCGGGCGC
>DATNLQ010000233.1:0-3657 GCA_035602785.1 Solirubrobacteraceae bacterium | reverse complement strand
GGCCAGCCGCAGGCCACCACGTCCGCCGCGGGCCAGTCGCCAGGCGAAGCGTCGCAGCTGCGACGCGATGACCGCGGGCTGTACGTCGCCTTCTGCCCTGCCGATGCACAGGCCGCCGTCACCGCCAGCCGGCCACGCGCGGTCGTTGCGATGGCCGACCACGAAGGCTGGCCGCAAGACCAGTGCCTGAAGATGGACAAGGGCCCGTCCGGGCTCAGCCACACGCTCGTGGGCCTCGAGCATGTGCACAACTGGCTGCTGGGCGGATACGGAAACGACACGATCTACGCGGGCGACGCTGGCGATGTGATCTGGGGCGACTACCAGCCCGAAGGGCAGCCCGAAAGCCAGCGCGACTACATCCATGGCGGCGCCGGCGAAGACTGGATCTACTCCAGCCACGGCTACAACGAAATCTGGACGGGCGCCGGCAACGACCACCTCGCGCTGGTGTACGGCCACGGCGTCGTGTTCTGCGACGGTGGCGGTCTGAAGACCTTCGTCATGCGCTACCTGCCCGAGAACCGTCTCTGGAAGCTGATCGGCTGCTCGCACAAAGTGATCGACCGCTACCGCGCCTGAACGCGGGCAATCACGCGCGCGTGGCCGCCGCCTGCCCGTCTATCGCGTCGATGAGGGCGGTCATGCCGGCGACGGTGAAGTTCTCGAACAGCGACGCGAGCGAGACATCCGCGCCGAGCTCGCGCTCGACCTCGACGAGCAGGCGCAGGGCGAGCAGCGAGTGGCCGCCCAGCGCGAAGAAGTCGTCGTGAACGCCGACACGCTCCACGTCCAGGGTGCGCGACCAGATGGCCACCAGCCGCTGTTCGAGCGCTGAGCGCGGCGCCGAGGCACCGCTGCCATCATCGCCTGCCGAGCCATCGTCGACGGCGAGCCGGGGCGCGGGGAGGGCGTTGCGGTCGAGCTTGCCGTGGACGGTCAGCGGCAGGGCGTCGAGCGCGACGAAGATCGAGGGGACCATGTAGTCGGGCAGCGTGCCGCGAAGCAGACGGCGCAGCTCGGATGGGCGCGGCATGGCGCCCGCCGCCACCACGTATGCGACCAGACGCGTGTCCCCGGGCGCGAGCTCTCGCGCGACGACCACGGCCGCCGCTACGTCAGGGCACCCGGCCAGCGCCGCCTCGATCTCGCCTGGCTCGACGCGAAAGCCGCGCACCTTGATCTGCTGGTCGAGGCGGCCGCGATGCTCGATGAGCCCGTCCGGCAGCTGGCGTGCCAGGTCGCCCGTCAGGTACATGCGCGCTCCCGCCAGGAAGGGGTCTGCGACGAAGCGCTGCGCCGTCAGCTCGGGGCGGTTCAGGTAGCCCAGCGCCAGGCCATCACCGGCGATGGCGATCTCTCCGGCGACCCCCACAGGCACGGGCTGGCGAGCGCGATCCAGGATGTAGACGCGCGTGTTGGCGATCGGCCGTCCGATCGTGATGGGATGGCCGCGCTGCACCGCGGCCATCGTCGACCACACGGTCGTCTCGGTCGGTCCGTACATGTTCCACACGGTCTGCGCCCGCTCCAGCAGCGAATCGGCCAGCGCCGGCGCAAGCGCCTCGCCCCCACAGAGCGCGACCAGTCCTCGCTGGCCACTCCAGCCGGAGTCGATCAGCATCTGCCAGGTCGTCGGCGTCGCCTGCACGATGGTGGGTTTCGAGCGTGCGATGAAGCCGGCGAGGCGCCGCCCGTCCGACGCGGCGTCGCGCGAGGCGATCACCGTCCGTGCGCCCGTGACCAGCGGCAGCCACAGCTCGACAGCTGCAATGTCGAACGTGTAGGTCGTGATCGCCACGATCGTGTCCTTTGCTGCCATGCCGAGGCTCTGTGCCATCGCGCTCAGGAGGTTCACCAGGGCGCGGTGGGCGACGCACACCCCCTTGGGCCTGCCCGTGGAGCCCGAGGTGTAGAGCACGTAGGCGAGGTCGTCGGCCGTCGCGCTGCTCGGCGGCGCATCGTCTGCAGGTTCGACGGTCGCCTCGTCGTCCAGGCAGATGGCGTCCGCCTGGCGATCGGGCAGGGTGGCCAGCAGGTGGCGCTGCGTGAGCACAACCGCGGCGCCGGAGTCCTCGAGCGCGCGCGCCAGCCGCTCGGCGGGGTGTCGCGGATCGAGAGGCAGGTAGGCGGCCCCGCACTTCAGGATGCCGAGCATGCCGACGAGCATCTCGAGCGAGCGCTCGACGCAGATCGCCACCAGGCCGCCGCCGGCATTCGCGCTGGACAACAGCTGCGCGACCCGGTTGGCCCTGCGGTCGAGCTCGCGATAGGTGAGCTGCTCGTCGCCGAAGACCGCCGCAACCGCATCGGGCGTGCGCTTGACCTGAGCGCCGATGAACTCGTGGACGCACGCGTCGCGCGGGTACTCGGCCGAGGTGGCGTTCCACTCGACGAGCTGGCGATTGCGCTCGTCTTGACCGAGTAGGGGCAAACCGCAGACGGGAGCGCTCGGCGCGCTGGCGATGGCCTCCAGCAGCGTGCCCCAGTGTCGAGCGACGCGCTTCGCCGTCTCGGGAGCGAACAGATCGGTGTTGTAGATCAGGCGGCCGTCGAGGTGCCCCTCGGGACGCTCGTCGAGCTCGAGGTGCAGATCGAACTTGGCGTGGCCAACCGCGTTGCCCACCTCGGCCTCCATCTGGTGCAGGCTCCACGCGGGGTCGCTGGCGGCCGTCGCCGGCTCGAGCACGAACACGGCCTGGAAGAGCGGGTTGGCGGCGGGATCGCGGTGCGGGTGCAACTCGCGGACCAGGCGCTCGAACGGCACCTGGTGGCTGAGCCCGTCCAGCAGATCGCCGCGCAGGCGACCGAGCAGCTCGACGAAAGAGGGGTCGTCGTGGACGTCGACGCGCAGGACCAGCGGCGTCAAGCAGTAGCCGACCATCCTCTCCAGCTCGCGCCGATCGCGCATGTCGCTGAGCGTGCCGAACACGATGTCGTCCTGTCCGCAGTAACGATGCAACAGGACCGCGAACGCGGCGCAGAGAACCTGGAAGAGCGTGGCGCCCGACGTTCGGCTCAGCGCGCGCAGCTCATCGGCCAACCCCTCGCAGATGCGCACACGCTCCATCGCGCCGCGAAACCGCTGGTCGGCGGGGCGTGGGTGGTCGTGGGGCAGCTGCAGGGTGGGCGCAGCGGCGAGGCGCCCGCGCCAGTAGTCGATCCGTCGTGCGAAGTCCGAGCCTTCCAGCTCCTCGCGCGTAGCGATCGCGTACTGCGCGTACTGCAGCGGCGGCTCGGGCAGCGACGGCGCGCGTCCGGCCAGGAATGAGTCATACAGCGCGATGAGCTCCGGGAGCACGATGCGATAGAGGCTGACCCCGTCGAAGATCAGGTGGTGCATGGCCAGGCACAGGCGGTGGTGCTCGGGCGCGAAGCGCACCAGCAGGGGCCTCAGCAGCGGGCCGCACGCAAGGTCATAGGGACGCCTCGCCTCCTGCGCGGCCATCCGCGCGGCCTCGCTCTCGCGCTGCGACGAAGGCAGGCCGCTCAGGTCTAGGACGGGCAGCTCCAACGTCGGCGCAGGGTGGACCACCTGCACCGGCTCGCCATCCATGACGTCGAAGGTCGAGCGCCAGATCTCGTGGCGGCGCACCAGCTCCTCGAAGGCGGCCCGGAAGGCGCTGGCCTGGAAGGGACCCTGCTTGCGGATCGTGA
>DATNLQ010000226.1:0-10781 GCA_035602785.1 Solirubrobacteraceae bacterium | reverse complement strand
ATTTCCCCTGCCACGCAATCGTCAAGCGTCGCAACTGTGCCGGCCGGCGTGCCTGTGCGCGAGCTGGCGCCCTCCAGCCCGATGGCCAAGGCAGCGCGTGCGTTCGGCGACGCCTACCCGCCGATCGACCGTCACTGGCTGGTCCGCTCCGCGGGCCTGGCCTACCTGATCACCACCCTCATCTACGTGCCGTGGCTGTACGGCGCGCTCAACCACCGCCTGCCATGGCTGTCGTGGCCGTTCTTCGCCGCCAACCTGCTGACGCTCGCCACCACCTTCCTGAGCATCTTTAACCACTGGTGGCGGGCCGTTCCCCAGCAGCATCCGCTGCCCCACGGCGTGGAGCCGTCGGTCGGCATCCTGATCCCCTGTTGCGGCGAGCCCGTGCCGATGATCCTGCGCACGATCGCCTCGGTGCTCGAACAGGACTGGCCGCGTGAGCGGTTGGTGATCGTCGTCAGCGACGACGCTCGCGACACCGCACTGGAGCAGGCGCTGAAGGGCTGGCCGGTGCTCTACCACCTGCCGCCCCCGCGCTATGCGCCGGGGCGCGACGGTGCGGCCAAGTCGGGCAACCTCAACTCGGCTTTCGTGATGCTCGTCCTGGCGCACCCCGAGGTGCGCTACATCGAGACGCGCGACTGCGACGACGAGCTGGGCTCCAACGGCTTTCTGCGCCAGGCGGTCGGACAGCTCGAGCACAACGAGCGCCTGGCATATGTGCAGACGATCAAGGAAGCCCAGGTCAGCCCGGGAGACCCCTTCAACAACCGTGAGGCGATGTTCTACCGCGGGCAGATGCTCTCGCGCAACGCCGCCAACGCCACCTTCCCGTGCGGGTCGGGCCTTGTATGGCGCCGCAGCGCGCTCGAACACATCGGCCTGTTTCCCACGTGGAACCTCGTCGAGGACCTGCAGTCCGGGGTCGAGGCCCTGCGGCGCGGCTGGCTGGGTTGCTACCTGCCGATCGTGGGGGCCGTCGGACAGCATTCCCCCGAGGACGTGCCCAACGTGTACAAGCAACGCGGCACCTGGGCGATAGACACCGTGCGCCTGATGCTGTGGGGAGATTTGAGCGGCCTGAAGCTGCGACAGCGGGCACAATTCTATGAGCTGCTCTTCTACTATGTGCACGCGTTCACCATGCTCGTATACCTGCCGTGCGTGATGACCGCGCTGCTGGGCCTGGTGCCGTTCAAGACCAGCGTGCACGGCTTCGTCATCCACATCCTGCCGCTGGTCCTGGCCACCGAGGCATGGCTGCTGGCGATCAACCGTCCCTACAACGATCGCCGTCGCCGCCAGCGCCATCCGATCCGCGAGCTGTGGCGGGTGCGGATCATCTGGAGCGGCCTGGCGCCCGTGTTCATGAAGGCCACCATCCAGGCGGTCGTCGGTGGCCCCGCTCGCAAGCCGGTTTACAAGGTCACGCGCAAGCACAACGACGCGCGCTGGCACTGGGGCAGCATCGTGCCGCACAGCGTTGTGCTGGCGATGGTGGCGCTCACGTTCTCGTTCGCCCTGCGCCGCGGCACGCTGCCGCCGGCGATCGTGCTCGTTCCGTTCCTGTACTGGGGTGGCATGTACGTAGTGCTGCTGGCCGGCTTCGTCGCGCGCAGCTGGCACGGCGCCTATAGCCTTGGCCGGACGCTGCGCCCGACCGTCGAGCGCCGCGCGCCGCAGGCGGTAGAGGCCGTAATGCCCACCGCCGAGGCGGCCCTCGCCGACGATCGTGCTGGCACGCGCGAGGCGCTGCACGAGCGCCTCGACGAGGTGCTGCGCTGGCGCGAAGCTCACGATCCGCCCGCGCGCCTGCGGGTGCGTCGTCCGGGCACGCTCGTGCGCTCGCGGGCGGGGACGCCGCGACGCGGCTTCGCATGGAGGCTTCCGCGAGCGGGCGTCGAAGTGAGCGCAGATGCCAGCAGCGCCAGCACGGCGGGCCGGACCCGCCGCGGCCCGTCGACCGCGTAGCGAGCGCAGGCGCGAGGTGGGCGCGATCGCCGCCGGCCAGTCGCTGGAGCAGCGGATCCTGCTGACAGCCACGCTGTGCCTGCTCGCTTTCGGGGCGGTGATGGTCTACAGCGCATCCTCGGCCACCACGCTGCTGCAGGGCAGCGGCAACGGCAGCGGCCAGCTGGTCAAGTTTGTGATCTACGGCGCTGTTGGGCTGTTCATCATGCGCCTGCTCGCGCGCGACGGAATCGCCAAAGCGCAGACCATCACCGCGCCGCTGCTGGTGGTGTCGATCGTGCTCGTGCTTGCCACGCGCATACCCCATGTGGGTGTGAGCGTTAACGGTGCGCGGCGCTGGATCGGCCCGGGCCAGCTGCAGTTCCAGCCGTCGGAGTTGCTCAAGCTGGCGCTGGTGCTCTACTCGGCCGCGCTGCTGGCCAGGCGCCCCCAGCGCGTGCACGACCTGCGCGAGCTGGCCAACCCGCTGGGGCTGGTCATCGGCGGCTCGTGCCTGCTCGTGTTCATCCAGCCCGACCTGGGCACCGCGATGGTGATCGCGTTCACCGCCACCGCGATGTTGCTGGCCGCTGGAATGCCGCTGCGAAAGCTGGCCGCCCTCGCCGGCGGGCTGGCGGCCGTGGTGCTGCTCTACGCGCTCGTGCAACCCTACGCGCGGGCGCGGCTGACCTCGTTCTTGGATCCCTGGGCGCACGCCTCCTCCAGTGGCTTTCAGGCGGTGCAGGGCCAGATCGCGATCGGCTCGGGCGGGCTGTTCGGCGTCGGTCCCGGGCAGTCGGTGCAGAAGATCTTCTACCTGCCCGAGGCGCCCACCGACTTCATCCTCGCGGTGATCGCCGAAGAGCTCGGCGCCGTGGGCGTGTGCGCGCTGCTGTTCTTGTACGGGCTGATCGCCTACGCGGGGCTGCGCGCCGCCAAGGCCGCCCGCAGCCTCTACAGCGCCCTGATCGCGGTCGGCGTCACCTCGCTGATCCTCTCCCAGGCGGTCCTCAACGCGTTCGCCGTGCTCGGGCTGGCGCCGCTGACCGGCGTGCCGCTGCCGTTCGTGTCCTACGGCTCGAGCAGCCTGATCGTGATGCTCGCAGGCATGGGCCTGTTGATGAACGTCGCCGCCGGCGCCACCGGGCACGTGCGCGCGGTCGCGCCACGGCGCCGGGCGCGCGCCAGCGCCTCGGGCAAGCGTCCCGGCGACGTGCGACCGCGCGACGCGGCACGATGGGGCGGTGAACGCTACGCGCAAGAGGATCGTGATCGCCGCCGGGGGAACGGCCGGGCACGTCGTTCCGGCGCTGGCGGTCGCGGACGCGCTGCGAGCTGAGGGCGCCGACGTCGCGTTCATCGGCGGTGAGCGCGCCGAGGCCGAGCTGGTGCCCGCGGCCGGCTTTGAGCTGCACACAATCTCGGTCGAGGGCCTCAGTCGCAGCAACCCGCTGCACGCGCTGCGTGCGCTCGCGCGCGCAGCTGGCGCCGCGCCGCGCGCGCGCTCGCTGCTGAAGAGGCTGGCTGCCGATGCTGTCCTGGGCGCAGGCGGCTACATCGCCGGGCCGGTCGGCGTGGCGGCGCTGTCGTTGCGCATACCGCTGGTCGTGACCGAGGCCGACAGCCATCTCGGGCTGACAAACCGGGCGCTCGCGCCGTTTGCGCTGCGGGTCTGCCTGGCCTTCCCGATCGCCGGTCGCGAGGGTCCGCGCTATCGCGTGACCGGCCGGCCCGTGGCGTCCGTCGCGCAGGACCGTCTGTCTGCGCGTCGCAAGCTGGGAATCTCGCCCGAGGAGACATGCGTGCTCGTGTTCGGCGGCTCGCTGGGCGCCCGCTCGATCAACATGGCCGCCGTCGAAGCATTCGTGCAGGGCGCGCCGACGCGAGCGCCCTTTCACGTGCTGCACGTCAGTGGCCGGCGCGATCACCCCGAGGTGACCAGTCGCGCTCGCAACGGCGCGGACACGCTGCCTGGCGGGTATGACCTGCGCGAGTACCTGGACCTCGCAGACTTTCACGAAGCGCTGTCCGCCGCCGACCTGGTGGTCGCACGCGCCGGCGGGTCGGTGTTCGAGATCGCCGCGCACGGCCTGCCGGCGATCCTGGTGCCCTACCCGCATGCCGCAGGCGATCACCAGAGCGCCAATGCCCGGTGGATGGCTCAGGCGGGCGCCGCGGTCGTGATCCCCGACGCGCAGCTGAGCGCCGAACGTCTGGGCGGCGAGGTGGCGGCGCTGCTGGGCGACCGCGCGCGCCTGGCCGCGATGGCCGCTGCTGCCTGCACGCTGGCCCGTCCGGACGCGGCACGGGAGGTGGCTGACGAGCTGCTGACGGTCGCGCGGCGATGAACGCTGGCGAGGGAACAGCAGGCACAGCGCCGGCGCGACCCTGGAGCGGGCGGCGCCTGCACTTCGTCGGCGTCGGCGGGGCGGGCATGAGCGCCTACGCGCGCGCCGCGCACGCGCTTGGCGCGCAGGTAGGCGGCTCCGACGCAGCCGCCTCGCCGTACTCCCAGCGCTTGGCCGCTGACGGCATCCTCGACGCGGCCATCGGCCACCGGGCCGAGAACGTGCCGGCGGGGGCGGGGGTGGAGGTCGTGTACTCATCGGCCGTGCCCGCTGACAACGTCGAGCGCAGCGCCGCTCGCGAGCGCGGCATCGCCGAGCTTTCCCGTGCGCACCTGCTCGGCGAGCTGAGCGCGCTGCGGCGCACGATCGCTGTGGCCGGCACGCACGGCAAGACGACCACAGCCTCGATGCTCGTGCACGCGCTGCGCTGCGCCGGGATGGACCCCGGCTGGCTGGTCGGGGCACCGGTGGGGGAGGGCCTGGCCAACGCCCACTGGAGCGCGGGCGAGTGGCTGGTGGTCGAGGCCGACGAGTCGGACCGCTCGATGCTCAGCCTGAGCGTGGAGGTGGCCGTGGTGACCAACGTCGAGCTCGACCATCACGCCACGTTCGCCTCGCTGGCGCAGGTGCGCGAGGCGTTTGCCGAGTTCCTTTCAGGGCCGCGCGCGGCGGTCGTGTGGGACCGGCCCGAGCTGCTCGAGCTGCGCGACGGGCCAGTGGTCGCATACGACGTGAGCGAGGTGGCCCTCAGCGCGCAGGGCTCGCGCTTTATGTGGAATGGCCATCAGGTGTCGCTGGCGGTGCCCGGCGAGCACAACGCGCTCAACGCGGTGGGCGCCCTGGAGGCCGCCCGGCTGGCGGGGGCCGACAGCGCATCGGCGATCGCGGGCCTGGCCGGCTTTCATGGCGCCGGGCGGCGCTTTCAGGCGCTCGGTCGCAGCGCCGCCGGCGCGCTGCTCTATGACGACTACGCCCACCATCCGACCGAGATCGCGGCCACGCTTACAGCCGCGCGTACGCTCGCGCCGCGGCGGCTGGTGGCCGTCTTTCAGCCGCATCTGTACTCGCGCACGGCGTTGCTTGCGCGTGAGCTCGGCGCAACGCTCGCGCTGGCCGACACGGCGGTCGTGCTCGACGTCTATCCCGCGCGCGAGCACGCCGAGGACCATCCGGGCGTGAGCGGGCTGATGGTCGCCGAAGCGGCTGCCGACTCCGCCGGGGGAGGACCCGTGTACTGGCTTTCCAGCTTCGCCGCCGCCGAGTCGGTGCTGCGCGAGATGCTGGGCGAGGGCGACCTGTGCGTTCTGATGGGCGCCGGGAACATCGACGAGCTGGGGCGCGCTCTTGTGGGAGTGCCGGCGGGGGTGCAGCGCGACTACCCGCTGGCCCGTCTGACGACCGTGCGCACAGGCGGCGCCGGCGAGTTCTTCGCGCGCGCCGGTAGCGAGGCGCGGCTGGTCGAGCTGCTGGCCTGGGCGGCGGGCGCCGGCGTGACGGTGGCCGTGGTCGGGTCGGGCTCGAACCTGCTCGTGGCCGACGAGGGCGTGGCCGGCCTGGTCGTCAAGCTCGATCGCGAGTTGGCGGACATCGCCGTGGAGGGGTCGCGAATGGTGTGCGGCGGCGGCGCGCGCCTGCCCGCCGTGGCTGCGCGCGCGGCGCGCGAGGGGCTGTCGGGAATCGAGTTCGGCGTCAACATCCCAGGCACGGTCGGGGGCGCGGTGCGCATGAACGCCAACGCCTACGACGGGCAGCTCGAACGCGTGCTCGAGTGGGTGGACGTCGCGACCGCTACGGGGGTGCAGCGTCGCCAGCCGGCGCAGTTGGGCCTGTCCTATCGACGCTCGAACCTGCGCGACGGCGAGATCGTCATGCGTGCCTCGCTTGCGCTCGCACCTGCTGCACCGCAGGCGGTCAAGGCGATGCTTGCGGACATGCGCCGGCGACGCCACGAGGCCCAGCCGCAGGGGATAAGGACGTTCGGCTCGACCTTCAAGAACCCCGACGATCCGCGCGCGCTGGGTCGCAGCGCCGGTCTGCTGCTGGCCGAGGCGGGCTGCAACGGAGTGGGGGTCGGGGGCGCGCGCTTTGCGCCCAAGCACGCCAACTTCATCGAGAACACAGGGGAGGCGACCACCGCGGACGTGCTGGCGGTGATGGCCGAGGGCCGTCGGCGCGTGCTCGAGCGCTTCGGCGTGGAGCTCGAGCCGGAGGTGCAGACGCTGGGTGACGTGCGCTTTGGGTGGCGTACGGACGCTGCCCGGCTCTGATGCGACAGATGACGGTCGCTACAGTGCAAATCAAGTAGAGAACACGAATCAGAGAAGAGACAACGGAGACACGCCTATGCGAGCGCAGCACGAGTCGGAGCCCGCCGCCGAAGCCGCTGCGCAGTCAGGAGCGGCGAGCAAGTCCGTGCGGCCCGACGCCGGGACGCTCGAGGCATTCGTCGGACAGTGGGTCGCCACGCGAGGACCGGACGTGCTCGTTGCGGCTCCAGACCCCCGCACTGTCGTGAGCTGGCTCGCGCAGCACCGCCAGCAGGCTGACAGCATGTTTCGCGTACCCCAGAGCGAGTTCGAGGCCAGCGGGCTGGCGCCTGTATGAAGCGCGCGTTCCAGGCGCTGCCCGGGCTTGCCGGCAGAGCACGACCCGTCGTCGACCTGGTGGTCGAGGGCCTGGAGCTGGCCCCCCAGGCGTGCCTGCTCGACACCGGCGCGAGCGGCATCCGCATGGGCGCGTACGTCGCAGACCTGGCCGGTATCGAGCTCGCGACCATCCTCGGCCATGAGATCGTTGTCGGCGGGCTGCGCACGACCCGTCCGCTCCACCGCTGAGTCCAGGAGTAGGGGTTATCTGAGCGAGGTCGAACATCGCCTCGATGGATCGCTCATTCGCAGCGCGCCCCGGCCGTCCATTCGGGCTGGCGTCCAGGCGTCCTCGTGACCGCTCGAGAGCGGGGGCCACGCGAAGGCGTCGCTATGCGAAGGGCAACCCGCGGCAGGCCGCCGGCGCTCGCAGCCAGACGGGCGCGGTCGGGTCGGTCATCGCGCTGCTGCGGGCGCACCGCTGCGCCCGCATCGCGCTGCTTGGCCTCCTCGTGGCGATGCCGCTGCTGGGCGCAGGCTGGCTGTGGCTCAGGGACTCGCCGCTGGTCGCGGTCGAGCACGTTCAGATCAGCGGCGTGGCGGGCCCCGAGGCTGGGGCGATCGAAGCGGCGCTCACGAGCGAGGCGCGGCGCATGAGCACGCTGGACGTGCACACCAGCTCCCTGCTCGTTGCCGTCGCGCCATTCCGCATGGTGCGCGCAGTGCATGCGGTCGCGAGCTTTCCGCACCGGCTGCGCATCAGGGTCCTCGAGCAGCCGCCCGTGGCGGCGTTGACAGTGGGCTCCTGGCGCACCGCTGTCGCCGCCGACGGCGTGGTGCTGGGTCCCGCACTGCTCACAAGCTCACTGCCCACGCTCGAGGGAGTGGCCGAGCCAGTCACGGGCGCGCGTCTGAGCAGCGCCGGCCTGCTCGCGTCATTGTCCGTGCTTGGCGCCGCCCCCGCGCCCCTGGCCAGGTTCGTCGTACGCACCTTCACCGGACCCATGGGACTGACCGTGGCGATGCGCAGCGGCCTGCTGGTCTACTTCGGTGACGCGTCGCGCCCGCACGCCAAGTGGCTGTCGCTTGCGCGCGTGCTTGCAGACGCCAGCTCGGCGGGCGCGTCCTATGTCGACGTGCGCCTGCCCGAGCGCCCGGCCGCAGGCTTCCCGGCCGGCGTAACGGCGCCCGCCAACAGCGCCGCGGGCGCAGGTGATGAACAGGTCGGTGACGAACGCGCGGGCGCCAGCGAAGAATCCACTGTCGCCGCGCTCGCAGCCGGCCTCAGCCAAGCCGGCGGGGTTGGGACGTCGACTGGCGCTGCTGGCGAACCGTCGAGCGCGGGCACCGAACCGTCGAGCGCGGGCACCGAATCGGCAACCACAGGCACCGAATCGGCAACCACAGGCACCGAATCGGCGCCCGCCAGCGCTCCAGCGACCGAAGGAGCACAGGCCGGCGCGACGGGCAGCGAACCAGCCGCCGGCGGCTGAACGAACACTTGACCTGAACTCGAGGTTTACCTCAGTGGTCAGACAATCCTCACCTATTACTCGAGAGTTCGCCGATCTGCAACGATCGTTGCGAGAGTGGACCGCCTCGTTGACAGGGCGAAGTTCCCTGCATAACGTGCACAACCTCGCGGTTGGCAAACCACTATGCTGCCAACCCTAAATTCCTACTGAAGGCTTCGGACAGAAACCATGATGGAGAGCGGCGGGAGCTATCTGGCAGTCATCAAGGTCGTGGGCGTGGGCGGCGGCGGCACCAACGCGGTCAGCCGCATGGTCGACGCGGGGCTGCATGGCGTGGAGTTCATCGCCGCCAACACCGACGCGCAGGCGCTGGCCATGTGCGACGCGGACATCAAGCTGAACATCGGCCACGAGTCGACCAAGGGCCTGGGCGCAGGCGCCAACCCGGACGTGGGCCTGGCCGCCGCGTCGGAGTCGCGCGATGACATCAAGGAGGCGCTCAAGGGCGCAGACATGGTCTTCGTGACCGCCGGCGAGGGCGGCGGCACCGGCACCGGCGCCGCGCCCGTGATCGCCGAGATCGCCAAGAACGAGATCGGTGCGCTGACCGTCGGCGTGGTCACGCGACCGTTCGAGTTCGAGGGCTCCCAGCGCGGGCGTCAGGCCGCCGAGGGCATCGAGCGACTGCGCGAGGTCGTCGACACGCTGATCGTGATCCCCAACGAGAAGCTGCTCGCGGTCGTCGAGCGGCGCACGTCCATGCTCGACGCCTTCCGCGAGGCCGATGACGTGCTGCGCCAGGGTATCCAGGGCATCACCGACCTGATCACCATCCCCGGGTTGATCAACCTCGACTTCGCCGACGTGCGCACGATCATGCAGGACGCCGGCTCTGCGCTGATGGGCATCGGCACGGCCGGTGGCGAGAGCCGCTGCGCGGACGCCGCCAGCGCGGCGATCTCCTCGCCGCTACTGGAAGAGTCGATCGACGGCGCCACCGGCATCCTCTTGAACATCACCGGCGGCAAGGACCTCGGGCTGTTCGAGGTCAATGACGCCGCCGAGATCATCCAGAACGCAGCCGACGCCAACGCCAACATCATCTTCGGCGCGGTCATCGACGAGACCATGAGCGACGACGTGCGCGTCACCGTCATCGGCACTGGATTCGACCATCGTCCTGGTCGCAGTGTGCGCCGCGAGAAAGGCGCCGCCCGTCCCGACCGGGGCCCGCGCATCTCAGAGCGCCAGCGCTCGACGCTGGAGATCGCAGACGAGGACATCGACGTACCGCCGTTCCTGCGCTAGCGCTAGGGGTCGCTTCGCTAGCCTGGGGTGATGTCCTCGCAGGCGCCGCCGTCGCTCCAGCGCACGCCCCTGTTCGAGCGCCACCGGGCGGCGGGCGCCAAGCTCGTCGACTTCGCCGGCTGGGAGATGCCCGTCTCCTATCCCGCGCCGCGCGCCGCCGCCGGACCATCCGATCCGATCGTGCGCGAGCACATTGCCGTCCGCAACAGCTGCGGCATCTTCGACGTCTCGCACATGGGCCAGATCGAGACCAGCGGGCCCCAAGCCACCGAGCTGTTGCAGCGACTGCTGTCGAACGACCTCGCACGCATGCCCATCGGCGGGGCGCAATACTCGGTGCTCTGTCGCGAGGACGGCGGCGTGCTCGACGACCTGTTCACCTACCGACTGGACATCGACCGCTACCTGACGGTCACCAACGCAGCCAACCACGCGCGCGACCTGGCCTGGTTTCAGGAGCACGCGCTCCAGTTCCCGCACGCTCGTGTGGACGATGCGATCGAGCACTGGGCGATGCTCGCCGTCCAGGGGCCGCTCGCGCGCGAGATCGTGCAGGCGATCTGCGACGCGCCGCTGCCGGCCCGCATGCACGCGGCCGACCAGCGCTTGGCGGGCGCGCCGGCGCTGGTGTGCGGCACCGGCTATACCGGCGAGGACGGCGTGGAGGTGCTGTGCGCGCCCGAGGACGCACCCGCACTGTGGGATGATCTCGTGCGTCGCGGGGCCACGCCGGCGGGGCTGGCCGCCCGCGACACGCTGCGCCTGGAGGCGTGCTTTCACCTCTATGGCAACGACCTGTCCACCGAGCGCGGCCCGATCGAAGCGGGCCTTGGCTGGTGCTGCAAGGAGGACACGGGCTTCATCGGCAGCGATGCCGTGCGCGCCGTGCGGGTCGCCGGCCTGGCGCAGAGGCTCGTCGCGTTCGCGATCGACGGCCCGGGCATCGCCCGCCAGGGCAACCCGATCGTGGGCGGGGGGGAGGTGACCAGTGGCACGCTGTCGCCCTGTCTGCAGTGCGGCATCGGCCTGGCCTACGTGCCGAGCGAGCGATCTGCGACCGGCACTCGCCTGCAGGTGGACGTTCGTGGCAAGATGCGCCCCGCCGTGGTCAAGGA
>DATNLQ010000188.1:0-7577 GCA_035602785.1 Solirubrobacteraceae bacterium | reverse complement strand
CGGCCGATGTCGTGTAGCCGCCCCCGTCGTCCGCTCGGGGATGCAGGATCGCGACTTCGCGCTCGTAGTCGCGCTGACGCGAGCGCAGCCATGGCGGCGGCGCGTCGCCGACCTGATGGTCCGTGAAGAAGCTCATGTCTTCCAGTGCCCTGTTCTCGGCCCCCGACCAGCGCTGCAGCGGCGAGTTGGGATCGTGGCTCGGGCCTTCGCCGCGCTCGACGAGCGACTGCGTGTAGGCGAAGTGGTCGACCTCGTCGGGCCCCTGGAAGGCAGGCGTGATCAGCGCCCAGCAGCAGGCGTTGACCGCGGCGATCGCGAACAGCCATGCCCCCAGGCGCCGGCCGCGCCCGGCGAGGGCGAGCGCAAGGCAGCGCACGGCCGCGAGCGCCACCGCGGGCAGCACTGCGAACAGCAGCAATGGGTAGGTCCACGCACCGATCGCCCCCGGCCGAAACAGCGCCGCGCGGGCGAAGACCGCGCCGGCCAGCTGCACGTAGCTGCGCCTGGACCCGGCCACCGGCAGGTACCACACCGCAACCTGGGCCGACAGCAGCCTGCCGCCGACCCTCACCGGCGACGCGGCCGGCTTGGACAGCGGCGTCTCGCCCCACCTCAGCGGAGCGTCCGCGGTCACGCACAGCGACGCGGTTCTCGCCGCCGGCTCGGCCGGCCGCAAGGGGATCGCGAAGTCGGCATTGCTCGGGGCATCCGGCACGACGCCCACGGGCGGAAGCTCGGAGTTGATCCTCTGCCCGTCCACGCGCACGACGAGCGCGAGCGCGGGGCGGCGTGTGGTGGGGGACTTCACGCGCAGGCGCACGAACGCCGTGCGCGCGGGCAGTGCGAGGTCCGGAACGCAGATCGGAACATGCGCCGCGACGCGCAGGAAGCTCACGTCCTCGACGCTGTCCGAGCCGGTGTAGTAGAAGCGCGGACGCAGGCAGTAGTAGGCGACCACGAGGACGAGCGGCACCGCGCACACGGCCGCCGCTCGCCATACGCGACGATCGCCGGCGAACACCGCCGCCAGCATCCGGCGCAGCCGCCCCACGCTCAGCGCCGGCGCAGACCGAGAATCGACAGCAGAAAGGATGAGAAGAAGATCTGGATGCCGACGATGACCAGCGACGCGGCGATCACCGCGAGGCGTTCGTCAGCCAGCGAGCCAAACCCGTGCGAGATCCACGTCCCGACGATTACGCCGCCCATCGCGATCCCGACCAGCGCGAAGGCGCCTCCCAGCAGCAGACCGTGCTCGAGTGCAAAGCGGGCGCGCATGCGATCGAACCAGGGGTCGCGCTCGCCCATGAAGTAGGTGCCGTAGGCGTGCGCGCACAGCCCCAGCGCGAGCACCTGCGTGCCCACGATCATCAGCAGCGCCCCGCCGATCAGCGTGTGCAGCCCCCACGCGCGCCCGAAGAAGTCCAGACCCGCGCCCACGAGCACGACGATCAGCGTACCCAGGCCGGCCAGCGCCGCGCCGGGGACGATGAACAGGTGATTGGGACTGTGCACAAGCAAAAAGCGCAGGTGGCGCCAGCCATCGCGGAAGCTCGACAGCTTGCTCTCGCCCCCGCGCGGGTGGTACTCGATCGGGAACTCCGCGATCCTCAGCTTCTCCTTCGAGGCCCTGATGACCATCTCCGAGGCGAACTCCATCCCCGTCGTGCGCAGGTCCAGGCGCGCGAGCACGTCGGCCCGCAGCGCGCGCATGCCGCAGTGGGCGTCCTTGACGCCCGTGCGGAAGAACAGGTTGAGCAGCCCCGTCAGGATCGGGTTGCCGACGTAACGGTGCAGCCACGGCATCGCGCCTGGCTGGATGTTGTCCATACGATCGCCGATCACCATCTCGGCACCCTCTTCCAGCGCGGCCACGAAGCGGGGGATCTCGTTGAAGTCGTACGTCAGATCCGCGTCGGCCATCACGATGTAGCGCCCGCGTGAGGCCGCGAAGCCGGCCAGGTAGGCGCTGCCGTAGCCGCGCCGGCGCTCGACCACCACGCGCGCACCGGCCTGCTCGGCCAGATGGGCCGAGTCGTCGTCGGAGCCGTTGTCGGCCACCAGCACCTCGCCCGTCACGCCCATCCCCCGCAATGCCTCGAGCGCAGCGGCAACGCAGCGCTCGATGTTCTCTGCCTCGTTCAGGCAGGGGATCACCACCGACACCAGCGGCGTGCGCTGATCCTCGGCGTCCGCGAGGGCTCCGGGCCTTGTCTGGGCGGCTGTGCTCATCAGCTGTGGCGCCTGTTCCCCTGCGTGCCATAGGCGGGAGCCGGGCGGTGGCTCGTCATGCCGTTATAACCCGCCGACAGGCGGAAGGTGGCGCGTTCCGACTGGCGATCCTAGCGCACGGTCTGACAGTCTCCACGCTGGCATGCGTGTTTGCATGATGTACGACTGCCTGTTCCCCTACACGGTCGGCGGCGCCGAGCGCTGGTATCGCGACCTCGCCGAGCGTCTGGCGGCCGACGGGCACGAGGTCACCTACGTGACGCTGCGCCAGTGGGAGCGCGGCGAGCGCGTCGATCTGGACCCGCGTGTGCGCGTGCTCAGCGTGGGCCCGCGCATGGGGCTGTACACGACGAGCGGCCGGCGGCGCATCCTGCCACCGCTCGTGTTCGGGCTGGGCGTGCTCTTGCACCTGCTGCGCCGCGGACGCCGTTACGACGTTGTCCACACATGCTCGTTCCCCTACTTCTCCCTGCTGGCCGCCGGGCTGGTGCGGGCGCTGGGAGGCTATGAGCTGGTGGTCGACTGGTTCGAGGTGTGGAGCCGCTCCTACTGGCTGGGGTACCTGGGAGGGGTGAGCGGGCGCGTGGGCGCGCTGGTGCAGCGGCTGTGCGCGCGCATCCCGCAACGGACCTTCTGCTTCTCGCAGCTGCACGCCGCGCGCCTGCGCGACGAGGGCCTGCGCGGGCCCGTGACGGTCCTGCGCGGGCTGTACGCCGGCGCGACCGAGCGTCCCGAAGTCCACGGCGCAGACCCCGTGGTGCTGTTCGCCGGGCGCCTGATCCCCGAGAAGCAGGTCACCCTGGGGGTTGGCGCGATGGCGATCGCCGTGGCGCGAATCGAGGGGCTGCGCGGCGAGTTCCTCGGAGACGGGCCCGAGCGCGACGTGCTGGCGCGCGCGATCGTCGATCACGGCCTGCAGGAGACCGTCTCAGCACCCGGGTTCGTGGACTCCGACGTGCTCGACGCAGAGATGCGCCGGGCGCTGTGCATGCTGTTGACCTCGCGGCGCGAGGGCTACGGGCTGGTCGTCGTCGAGGCCGCCGCGCGGGGAACGCCCAGCGTGGTGGTCGCCGGCGAGGACAACGCGGCTACGGAGCTGATCGAGGAGGGCGTCAACGGCACGATCGCGCCAAGCGCCGACCCGCAGGCCGTCGCCGATGCGATTGTGCGCGTGCACGAGGGCGGGATCGCGATGCGCGAGAGCACCGCCGATTGGTACGCGCGCAACGCCGAGACGCTGTCGCTGGAGCACTCGCTGGCGCTGGTGCTGGAGAGCTATTCGGTGGCGCCTGTCTGAAAATACCGACACTGAGGAGCGATCGGTTCTCTGTCTGAAAAACCCGACTTCTGCACGCGTCTGCTATTATGTCCGGATATGCCGACATCAGATGATAGCGAGGCACCCGACAGTGCTCCGCATGCGGACAAGCCGTTCCGCCTCTATACCGCAGCGTCGGTCGGCCCCGCGATTCGCCACTACCGCAAAGAAGCCGGACTGACCCAGGAGGAGCTCGCCGCGATGGCCGGCCTGCACCGAAGCTACCTCTCGGAGCTGGAGCAGGGTCGGGAGACCGAGCAGATGCGTCGCATCCTGCGCCTGCTGAAGCTGCTCGGTGTCCGAGCGACGCTACAGAAGGCGGACTGGTAGGTGGCGGGCGCCCTCGCGATCTGGCTCTACGGCCACCAGGTCGCCATCGTTGAGAAGCAGCGCAACAACCGCCTGCGCCTCTCCTACACCGAGTATGCGCTCGACAACTACGAGGGCGGCACGCCACTCCTGTCGCTCGCGTTTCCCCTGACCCGCGAGCGTTACCCGAACGCCGCGACCCGCGCGTTTCTCGACGGGCTGCTCCCCGAGGGCGAGCCGCGCAGGGCAATCGCGCAGCACCTCGACCTGCCGGCCAGCGATGTCTTCGGCCTGCTCGCCGTACTCGGCAAAGACTCGGCCGGGGCGCTCGTCGTCCAACCAGACGACGCCCCGCCTGCACCGCCGCCCACGACCCTCAGCGCCGAGCCGATCACCACGGACGAGCTCGGTGAGCTGATCGCGAACCTGCACCGCGCCCCCCTCGGTATCGACCGGAACGTCCGGCTGTCGCTCGCCGGTGTGCAGGAGAAGCTGCTGCTGACCCGCATGCCCAACGGCGCATGGGGCCGGCCCATCGCCGGGACACCCTCGACCCACATTCTCAAGCCCGAGATCGAACCCTTCCAGAACACGGTCGAGAACGAGCTGTTCTGCATGACCGTCGCCCAGAACCTCGGCCTGAGCGTCGCCCCAGTCCAGACGATCCTCGTCGACGAGCGCCCCGTGCTCGTCGTCGAGCGCTACGACCGCGTCATCGACCCCGACGGGACCGTTTACAGGATCCACCAGGAGGACTTCTGCCAGGCGCTCGGGCTCCCGCCCGAGAAGAAGTACGAGCAAGACGCCGGGCCAAGCCTCGCACGCATCGCTCGGGTGCTGCAGGACTTCGCCGAGCCATCAGCCCCCGAAACGCTCCTGCGCGCACTCACGCTCAATGTCGCGCTCGGCAACTGCGACGCCCACGCCAAGAACTTCTCGCTGCTGCACACCCTCACAGGAGCCCTACGGCTCGCACCCCTATATGACCTTCTGTCCACGAGGCTCTATCCGCTCGACGACAAGCTTGCGATGTATGTCGACACCGTGCAGAGGGCGGACCGCGTCACAGCCCCACGCATAGTCAACGAGGCAACGAAATGGGGCATCACCCGCAGGATCGCCGAGGAGATCGTCGCCGACACGCTCGACCGCCTGCCAGCCGCCATCTCGAAATCCACCGACGAAATCGACGCGCTTCCCGAGCAACTCCCCGAACTGGTCAACAAGCGGATCGACAAGCTACGCCCGTGACTGCCGTGTCCTCGTCGACTCGAGCGCCCGCCCGTAGCTCTCCAGCGTCAGCCGCGCCGTGCGCTCCCAGGTGAACTCGCGCGCCCGCACGCGACCCAGCGCGCGCAGGCGTTCGGCGAGCGTGCGGTCGGACAGCAGCCGCGCCAGGGCGTGCGCGATCGCGCCCTCGTCGCGCGGGTCGAACAGCAGCGCCGCATCGCCCGCGACCTCGGGCAGCGAGGACGCGTTAGAGCAGGCGACCGGCACCCCGCGCGCCATCGCCTCCAGCACCGGCAGCCCGAAGCCCTCATACAGTGACGGGAACACGAACGCGTCGGCGATCGTCCACAGGCCCTCCAGCTCCGCCGGCGAGATCCAGGCGGGGAAGCGCACGTCGCCCGCGACCGCCAGCGCGCGTGCGCGCTCGCGCAGATCGCGCTCGTGAGCGGTGGGATAGCCGGGCAGGACGAGCACGGGACGGCCCGCGGCGGGCAGGCGCGCAAACGCCTCGATCAGGGCGAGCAGGTTCTTGTGCGCCCGCTTGGCCGACAGGCTCAACACGACCGCGCGCTCGCCGAGATCCAGGCGCGCGCGCACCTCACGCTCGGACAGCGGCTGCTCGCGGCGCACGCTGCCGAGGCCCAGCGGCACCACGTCGATGCGCTCGGGCGAGACTTTCAACAGTTCGATCAGGTCCTCGCGCGTGCTGTGCGAGTCTGCGATCACCCGCTGCGAGCGGCGCACCGCCAGCGGCACCAGCGCCCTCATGCCGAGATCCCTGATCCCCGCGTGCGCATCGGGGAAGCGCGCGTAGATGAGGTCGTGAACCGTCACCACGCGGCGAAAGCGTCCCCAGCCGGGAGCGGTGCTGGCGAGGCTGTGCACGAGGTCCACGCCCGCCCTCGCCGCCAGCCGCGGCAGCAGCGCCTGCTCGCCCGCCACCCACTGCACGCGGCTGCGCGCGTTGACCGGCACCGTCACCACGGGCATCGCCTGCCCCCACGGCGCGTCGCGCTCGCCCGCCGCCTCGCGGTTGACGAACGCGGTCAGGCGCATGCCCGGCGGCGCCGCCGCGGCCAGCGCCGGGATCAGCTCGCGCGCGACCACCTCCATACCGCCCGTCTCGCCCGGCACCAGGAAGATCAGGTTGAGGCCGATGTGCGGCTGGCGAGCGCTCCCCGGGGCAAAGCTCACGGGGCGACAGGCTAGTCGCATCCACCCGAAGCGCCTGGACCGGCCAATACGATGAGTCACCGTGTCTCTCTCTATAGACGTGGTGATCGTCGCCTACGGACGGTATGAGCTGACCGCCAGCTGCCTGGCCCACCTGCGCGCGCAGACGACCAAGCACCGCGTGATCCTCGTCGACAACGGCTCCACCGACGACACCTACGAGCGCATGATCAGCGACTGGCCGGCCGTGCAGCTGGAGTGCTTCGCCGACAACCGCGGCTTCGCGCAGGCCGCCAACAGCGGCGTCGCGGCCGGCACCGGCGACGTCGTGGTGCTGCTCAACAACGACGTCGACGTGCACAGCGACTTCCTGGCGCGGATCGTCGCGCCCCTGCAGGACGACCTCCAGGTCGGCTCGGTGGCTGCGCTGATGCTGCAGCCCGGCGAGCGGCTGATCGACAGCGCCGGCCTCGCCGCCGACGTCGCGCTGGGGGGCTTCCCGCGCCTGCAGGGCCTGGACGCAGCGCAGGCACGACGCGAGCGCCCCGTGCTGGCCGGACCTGCGGGAACCGCCGCCGCCTACCGTCGCGCGGCATGGGAGCAGGTCGGGGGCCTCGACGAAACGATCTTCGCCTACATGGAGGACTTCGACCTGGCCCTGCGCCTGCGCAGCGCCGGTTGGAGCACCGCCCTGGCGCCCGACGCGATGGGGGTGCATCTGGGCTCCGCCACGCACGGGCATCGCACCGCCTGGCAGCGGCGCAACGGCGGCTTCGGGCGCGGCTACATGCTGCGCCGCTACGGCCTGCTGCGGGGACGTGCCGCGCCGCGCACGCTCGCGACCGAGACCGCGGTCGTGCTCGCCGACCTGGCCGTGTCGGGCGACCTCGCCGCACTGCGCGGGCGGCTGTCGGGCTGGCGCGCCGGGGCGAGCGCGCCGCGGCTGTCCCCCCCGCCCGAGGAGGCGATCGACCACACGATCTCCTTCCGCGACTCGCTGGCCATGCGGCGGGGGGTCTATGGACGGCGCGCAGCCTGAGCGCGCCGTCGAGCGCCGCCCGAGCGTCCTGTTCATCTGCGCGGACCCGGTCGGCGATGAGATGGCGGGGCTCGGCATCCGCTGCTGGGAGCTCGCGCGGGCGCTTAGCGGCGCGGCGCGCGTCACGATCGCCCACGGCGGCAGCGAGGAGCGCGAGCGCGACGGGGTGCGCACGGTCGCCTTCAGGCCGCACGCGCCAGCCGCGCTGCGGGCGCTCATCGCGCAGGCGGACACCGTGGTGGCCCACCCGCAGTGGCCGCTCGTCGATCGCTGGCT
>DATNLQ010000186.1:0-8034 GCA_035602785.1 Solirubrobacteraceae bacterium | reverse complement strand
ACCGCGCGGTCGCCAAGGATCTGTCCGTGCGCTACGCCGACGCGGCGGACATGGTGGCCGACCTCGAGGAGATCCTGGCCCTGGAGACCTCTCGCTCGGGGCAGGTCACCGGCGAGGTGACCAGCGTGCTGCGCACGCTGCCCGCCCCCGCGCGGCGGCGCCTGCCGTGGCGCACGCGCCACCCGGCGCGCTGGATCGCCTCGCTCGGCCTGCTGGGCGCGATCGTCGCGATCGTCCTGGTGGCGGCGGCCGGGCACGCCCATCGGGGCGCCGCTGTGGCGCAGGACATCGACTCGCGCCCGGGCCTGGAAGCGATCGCGCTCAGCCAGACGGCGGCCCACGACTACAACCCGTTCGGCACGGGGCCGGAAAACCGCGACCAGGTCGACAACGTCGTCGACGGCGACCCGAGCACCACATGGACCACGGAGCAGTACTACGACGGCACGCTCAAGAAGGCCGGCGGCGTCGGCCTGGGCCTGTACCTCGACGCGGCCCCGCATGTGCTCGCCAAGGCGATCGAGATCCAGACGCCCACGCCGGGCTTCGCGGTGCAGGTCTACGTGGCCGACCAGATCGACCTGGAACTGCCCTACGGCAACTCCACGCCGCTGACCGCTCGTGGCTGGCAGGGGCCGGTCGGCTCCAGCGGCTACGTCCACGACGGCGAACGCATCGCGCTGCACCTGCCCGGTCGCCCCTTTCGCTACTACCTGCTGTGGATGACGTCGCTGCCGCCGGGAATGCAGTCGACGGCGATCGCCGACCTGACGCTGTTCAGGTGAATCGGCGGTGGCGCTCGCGCGCCAGGCGACAGAGGCGATCGACCATCTGGGGGTAGGGCACCCCCGAGACCTCCATCAATTTGGCATACACGCTCGTGGGGGTAAAACCGGGCATCGTGTTGAGCTCGTTGACCAGCACGCGCTCTCCGTCCACGAAGAAGTCTACGCGCGCAAGACCCTCGCAGCCGACCGCCAGGAATGCGTCCAGCGCGAGCGTCCGTACGCGCTGGGCCGCGCTGGCGGAGATGCCCGCGGGCATTCTCAGCTCCATCGCGCCGGGGGAGTACTTGGCGTGGAAGTCATACCACTCTCCCGGGAACACGATCTCGCCCGGCTGTGAGACGAACGCCTCCTCGCCGTGGTCGCGTTCGTCGTCGAGCGTGCCGAGTACGCCGCACTCGACCTCCACGCCGTGGGCGGTCGCCTCGACGATCGCCAGGGGATCGTGCGAGAACGCCTGCTCGAGCGCCTGTTCGAGCGCGTCGGCTGCGCTTACCTTGACGATCCCCACCGATGAGCCCAGATGCGCCGGCTTGACGAACACAGGCAGCCCCAACCGCGCGATCTCCTCCAGCGCTTGGGCGCGCGAGCGTGCGTAGCGCTCTGCGCGGATGCCCACGTAGTCGACCTGCGGCACGCCGACGGCCGCCATCAGCCGCTTGAACAGCACCTTGTCGAGGCTCACCGCCGAAGCGGCCACACCGGCTCCCACGTAGGCCACGTCGAGGGTCTCCAGCAACCCCTGCACCGTTCCGTCCTCGCCAAAGGGTCCGTGCAGCGCCGGAAATACGACATCGGCACCGAGCAGCCCCTTGCCGGGCGTCATGCCCAGCCCCTCGCCGTCGTGGCGCCAGACGCCGTCGCGTCCGATCTCCACGCCCAGGACGTCGTGCCCGCAGGCGAGCAGCCCGGCGGTCACGGACGCCGCGGAGGACAGCGACACGTCGTGCTCGGAGGAGCGCCCGCCGCCAAGCACGACGACCGTCAGGGTGTCGGTGGTCGAGCCGGCGGCATGCATGCTTGTGGCTGGCCTCACGGCACCGCAGGCGCGGCTGGGGTGGTCGTGGTCGAGGTGGTGGTGGGCGTGGAGGTCGTGGGTGTGCTGGTCGTCGGCGTGGAGGTCGTGGGCGTGGTTTCGGGCGCGAGCACGCCGACGGTGATCTGCACGGTGGCTCCCTTGCGGACATGGCCGCCGGGCGGCGGTGCTTGTTCGAGCACGACGCCCACTTGGGGCTGTTCGCTGGTGGGGTGTGACACCTTGTGGACCGCCAGCCCGAGGTGTTCGAGCGCGGCCACTGCGGCCGCTTCGGCGGCGCCCACGACGTTTGGCATGGTCACCGGCTTGGGCGCCTGCGCGACGGTCAGTTCGACCTTTTCGCCGGCGTGCAGCGAGCTGCCGGCGGTCGGCGACTGCGACAGCACCGTGCCAGGCGCCTGCGTGCTGGATACCTGCTTGTTGACCGTGCCGACGGACAGTTCGGCGTTGCTGAGGGTCGCTTCGGCTGCCGTCTGGGATTGGCCGACCACGTCTGGAACACGCACCGGCGCGGGGCCACTGGAAACGAGCAGCGTGACCTCGCTGCCCACCTGCAGCTCGGTGCCGGCGGGAGGTTCCGTGGCGATCACCAGCCCCGCCTTGATCGTGGCGCTGGCCTGCCCCTTGGTCGTGGGCTTGAAGCCGGCCTTGCGCAGCAGCGCGCCCGCCTGGGCGGCGGACTGACCATCGACGTCCACGAGCGCCGCGCTGGCGGGACCCTGGGAGACGACGATGCTCACGCGCGCGCCCTTCTTGGCATCGTCGCCGGCCTGCGGCGACTGGCTGACGACCAGGCCGCTGGGGACGGCAGCGTTGGACGCCAGCGACGCGACCGGGCTCAGGCCCGCCTGGCGCAGCGTGGCGCCGGCGGCCTGTTCGCTCTGTCCGACCACATTAGGGACGCTGACCGACGAGCTTGGCTGGGTGAGCAGGACCGCAAGCACGACGGCGGCGGCGAGCACGACGGCGCCAAGCCCCCACAGCAGAGCCCTGCGCCTGCGCCGGTCGCCCCGTGGCGCGGGCGGCGCGTAGTCGTCGCCCAGCTCGGCTGGGGCGAGCAGCAGCCCGCCGGCGGCGGGCGGGGCGGGCGCGTGGTGCACATGGCCATCGGGCACAACCACCGCATGCGCGGCGGTGTAGGCGCCGAGCGCCGAGCGCTCGTGCTCGAGCGCGACGATCAGCTCCTCGGCGTCGGCGTAGCGCGCGGCGGGGTCCTTGGCGAGCGCGCGCAGGACGACGGCGTCTAGCGAGGGCGCCAACGCCGGGTTGCGCTCGCTGGGTGGGCGTGGGTCGGCGGATACCTGCTTGAAGGCGATCGCCACCGCTGTTTCGCCCTCGAACGGCACCACCCCCGTCAGCAACTCGTACAGGATCACCCCGATCGAGTAGAGGTCGGAGGTCTCGCTGACCATGTGGCCCTGGGCCTGCTCGGGAGACAGGTACTGGGCGGTGCCCATGATCGAGCCTGTCAGGGTCATGTCCGAGGCGCCCGCGCGTGCGATGCCGAAGTCGGTTACGCGCGCGCGCCCCTCCTCGTCGAGGATCACATTGTGGGGCTTCAGGTCGCGATGGATGACGCCCCGCCGGTGGGCGAAGCGGGCGGCACGCAGGATCTGCACGACGATGTCGATCGCCGTGGTGGGGTCCAGCGGGCCCTGTTCGCGCACGATCGCCTTGAGCGAACGCCCAGCTACGTACTCCATGGCGATGTAGTACGTGCCGTTCCACTCGCCGCGATCGAAGATGCCGACGATGTTGGGATGCGACAGCGCGGCTGCGCTGGAGGCCTCGCGGCGGAAGCGCTCGACGAACTCGTGGTCTTCGGCGAAATGGTGGTGCAGAACCTTGACCGCGACCTGTCTGCCCAGCAGCTGGTCCTGGGCGAGGTACACGTCGGCCATGCCGCCCGAGCCCAGGCGCGAGATCACCCTGTAGCGGCCGTCGATGATCGTCTCGGCCTCGATCATGGCGTGGACCTCAACAGCGCTTCGATGACTTCCTTGGCGACCGGTGCGGCGAACTGCGCGCCCTGTCCGGGCACATCCTGCAAGGTCACGGCGATCGCCACGCGCGGGTGCGATGTGGGCGCGAACGCGACGAACCAGACGTTGTTGATCGTGTTGCCTATGAGCGTCTGGGCGGTGCCGGTCTTGCCCGCGACCGTCACGCCGGGGATCTGCGCGGCGGTGCCGGTGCCTTCCTTGACGACCGCTTCCATCATCGTCGTGACGGCTGCGGCGGTGGACGGCTTCATGACGACCGACTGCACACGGGGGGCGACGGTCTGTACGGTGGCGCCTTCGGGATCGACGACGCGGTCTGTCAGGTGGGGGACCATCAGCGTGCCGTGGTTTGCGACGGCGGCGGCGACCTCGGCCATCTGCAGCGGGGTCACCTCCAGCTTGTCCTGGCCGATCCCCATGCGACCGACGTCGACCAGCGGGCTGGTGGGTGCGAGCAGGTGCGCGCCCAGGTACTCGCCGCTGGCCGACATCTCTTCGGCGGGATAGTCCAGCTGCGGCTTGCGATCGAAGCCAAAGCGGTCCATGTAGCGGGCGAGTGTGCGCTTGCCCAGGCGTTCGGCCACCTGGGCGTAGACGGTGTTGACGGAATGCGCGAGCGCCCGCGTGAGGGTGATCTGACCGAAGCTCTCGCCGTCGTCGTTCTGCAGCGGCACACCCGAGATGAGGATGTCGTTGCGCCCGCTGAGCGTCGATTCGGGCGTGAACGCGCCGGTGTCGATGGCGGCGCTGGCGGTGATGATCTTGAAAGTCGAGCCGGGGGCGTAGCCGAACTCGGTGGCGCGATTGATCAGCGGCGCTTCGCTGTCGCGTTTGAGCGTTTCGGCTTGTGTGCTGGAGCGCAGCGAGTTGGGGTCAAAGCTCGGCGAGGAGGCCATCACGGTGACCGCGCCGCTTTGCGGTTCGATTGCGACCACCGCACCGCGGTGTCCGGCCAGGGCGGCGTTTGCGACGCGCTGGGCGCTGGGGATGAGCGTGGTGATCACCTTGTCGCCCTGAGGCTTCTTACCCTGCAGCTGGTTGAGGATCGCCTGCAGGTTCGTTTCTTCTTGCTTGCCGTCGAGCTGCTTGTTGCGGTACAGCTCCAGGCCGCTGCTGCCGACGCCGGTGACAAACGAGTAGCCGATCGGGGCTGCGAACTGCATGCCCATCGGATAGGTGCGCTGGTAGGTCCCTTCGGCCCCGCGTACGCTGCGCGCGAGCACGCTCCCGTCAGCGGCAAGGATCGGGCCGCGGTCGATGCGCTCCTGCTCGAGCACGGGGCGCACGTTGAGCCTGTTTTCGCGCAGCGAGGAGGCTTCGAAGATCGTCCAGCGCGACGTGAAGGCGACGAGCAGCGCGAACAGCACGACGATGAGTCCGTACAGGCGGATGATCGGACGGTTCACAGCGAGCGCCTCATTCGAGCTGTCCCAATTCGAGGCTGCGGATCAGCGAGGCGGCATTGACTTCCGAGCGCAGCGAGTGGTCGAGCAGCGTGCGCCGTTTTTCGGAACTGAGCGTGGAGGCACTCACGCCGGACACATACTGGCTGCTGTACAGCGCGACGTTTCCAGGCAGCTTGTAGGGCAGACCCTGGTACAGCGTGACCAGGCCGCGGCTGTTGGTCCCGATGAAGTAGACCGACTGGGCCGCCAGATAGGCGGCCGAGCCGAGTATCACGAGCACGGCGAGCACGATCGCCAGCGCGCCAGCGCGCCGCAGGCGCAGCCGGCGACCCTGTCGCGCGCGAGCTGGCGGGGTCGAGGCGACGCGGGGCGTGCGGCGCTTGGTGGGCGCCTGCGCGACGGCCACGTGCGAGCGTTCGACCGCGTGCGGCGGCGGCGCGGTCAGCAACTGACCGTCGGAGGCGGGCGGGGGTGGACTGACGGCGGGCAGCCCGACCATCGTCGCGCCCTCGTGCACGGGCGGCGGCTGGCCGGCGACCTGGACCTCCTCCAGGCGCAGCAGCACCACGGTGATGTTGTCGCGTCCGCCCGCGTCGTTGGCGGCAGCTATCAGCGTCTCGCCGGCGTCGCGCAGGCGCGGGTGGGCCAGCAGCACCGCGGCGATCTGCTCCTCGGGGAGCATCGTGGTGAGGCCGTCGCTGCACAGCAGGTAGACGTCGCCGGCACGGGCGGCGAAGGAGCGCGTGTCGACCTCGACAGTGCCCTCGGGCCCGAGCGCGCGCGTGATGACCGAGCGCTGGGGGTGCTCGACGGCCTCCTCAGGCGTCAGGCGTCCCTGGCGCATGAGCTCGTCGACCAGCGAGTGGTCGTCGGTCAGGCGCACCAGCTGTCCGTCGCGCAGGCAGTAGGCGCGACTGTCGCCGACGTGAGCGATGGCGACGTCGCGCTCTCCCACATAGGCGGCAGTCAGCGTGGTGCCCATGCCGGCCTGCTCAGCGTTTGCCTGGGAGAGCTCGTGGATGCGCGCGTTGGCCTCGCGGGCGAGCTGCGCGAGGGCGAGCTCGGGTGCGGTCGAATCGGACAGCCCGAGCTGGAAGGACTCGACGGCGATGCGCGAGGCGACCTCCCCGGCCTGCGCTCCGCCCATGCCGTCGGCGACCACGAACAGCGGCGCGCTGGCGAGCAGCGAGTCCTCGTTGGCCCGCCGCTGGCGCCCCGTGTCGGTTCCGGTGTACTGCTCGGCTACGCGCAGCATGTCAGTTGCGATCGACCATCTGGGCTAGTCGACCTCGAAGGCGAACTCGCTCTCGCCGATGCGCAGGTGATCTCCGGGGTGCAGCGGGCGGGGCGTCTGCAGCAGCTCCTCGTTGAGGTAGGTGCCGTTGGTGGAGCCCAGGTCTTCGACGACCAGCACGTCGCCCTGCTCGTAGATGCGCGCATGCGAGGAGGAGGCGAAGGGATCTTCGAGTCTGATCTCGGCGCGCTCGCCGCGGCCGAGGACGATGTCGCCGTCGAGGTCGTAGATCATGCCGGCATCGTGCCCGGTGGCGCGTTCGACCACGAGCCGGGGAGCGCGGTGGGCGAGGTCGGCGCTGACATGCGCAGACGCGGAGTACATGCCGGTGGCGTCTGGGGGGATCGCGCCGGGCGCCTGGCCCTCGCCGCCGAAGGGCAGGCGCGCTCCGAGGTCCCTGCGGGCGCTGCGCGCGACCCACAACAAGAACAGGTACAGGACGGCCAGGAAACCGAACTTCAGCGCCACGGAGACTGGTTCGAGCGTGTTCATCCGAGTTCGAAGACGATCTCCGTGGAGCCGAGCTCGAGACGATCTCCGCCCGACAGCAGCTGCGCGCCCGTAAGCGCGTGGCCGTTGACGAGCACTCCGTTGGTGGAGCCGAGGTCCTCGATCGTCCAACCATCCGGGCCGGGTCGCACCTCGGCGTGGCGGCGCGAGATGCCGGCGTCGTCGAGGACGATGTCGCAGTCGCGGCTGCGTCCGATCGTGGCCCCGCGGGGAGCGACCAGCAGCCGCTTGTCGCCGAGGGCCAGCAGCGCACGCTGGGGCCTGGCGCGGCTGTGCGCCTGCTGGGCCGGAGCGCCGACGCGCGCGGAGGTGCTGTAGATCATCGTGTGGCCGTGCTCCTCGCTGTGCACGGGGGCGTGGCGCTCGCCGGCCTGGTCGTCGGCACGCGCCAGGCGCGCCTGGATGCCGAATTCTCCGAGCGCCAGCTGCTGGTCGGTGTGAAAGACGATGTGCGGCGGGGAGGCCAGGATCAGCTCCTCGCGGCGGGCGTGCTCGAGCAGGTAGGCGCACAGCTCTTCGATGACCTCCTGCTCGACCCCCTCGTAGCGCTCGCGATCCTCGCCCGACAGCCACACCGAGTACTCGTTGGGCACGTACACGCGCGACACCGACACCGTGCGGTGCGCGTCCATCTCGCGGGCGAGCTTGCGCGCGAGTTCCATCGGGCGAACCTCGGAGCGAAATACACGCCCGAAGGTCCCCTCGACGAGATTGGCGATCGTGGTCTCTACGCTCTTGAGCAGGTTCATCGGTGGGCGGTCGCGGCGGCCGGTCGCTGATCGGCAGGCAACCGTCAGCCATGCTACGCACCCTGGGTCAGGTAGGGCCGCGCAGGGCGCGTGCGCCGATCGCAAGCGCGGCCGCGAACACAGCTCCGAGCACGAGCCCGTGTGGGTTGGCGTGTGCCGACGACAGGCCTGCGTCGAGTGCTGGGGCGGCGGCGGCGATGGCGGCAGACCAGACGACCGCGGCGGCGAGGTCCAGCGCTGCGCTGCGCCCG
>DATNLQ010000182.1:0-15159 GCA_035602785.1 Solirubrobacteraceae bacterium | reverse complement strand
TCCTCACGCGGCGCGTGCGCCTTCAAGCCATACTCGGAGGAGGAGCCGGCGTTGACAAACGCACGCGCCCCGCAAGCGCGTGCGGCCCCGAGCAGCGCCGCGGTGGCTCCCACATTCACAGCGATCATCCTCGCCAGGTCGGTCTGCCAGGAGTAGGCGCCGTGGGCAGCCAGGTGAAAGATCCACCGCGGCCCGATCGCAACGACGACTCGCTCGATCGCGTCGGTGTCGCGGAGGTCGAGCTGCAGTATCCGCACATCGGTCGCGATCTCTTCAAGGCGCCATAACGTCCCACCGGGACGGCAGAGCGCGATTACGTCGTGTCCGTCCGCGGCCAGGCGCCGAACGAGGTTCGCGCCCACGAAGCCCTCCGCGCCGGTGACGAGCGCTCTGGCCATCTCAGCGGGCCGGCTTGCGTGCGATCAGACATAGATTGCCGAGTGCAAGCGTCAGGCGAATGCGGCCCGCGGCGCCGGCGTGCAACGTCGCCAGCAGCCTGGACTTGAGCCAGGCGGGCAATGGGGCCAGCTGCGTCAGATACGCCAGGCTGTAGGCGTTGCGCACGCTGTGCACCTCGCTCTCGCAAAAGCCGGCCTTGGCAAAGATGGCGCGCATCGTCGCGGGCGAGTACAAGTAGGTGTGCTCGATGTCCACGATCGGGCTGCGCTCGCCGAGCAGCTGGGCGGGCCACGCACAGACGTTGTGATTGAGGGCAAGTATGTGTCCACCCGACCGCAGGACCGCGCGGCACTCTTCAAGCAAGTCGAGCGGCTCGGAAATATGATCGAGCACTTGAAACAGGCATACCGCGTCGAAGCTCTCCGGCGCGAACAGCCCGCCGCGCATCATGTCCTGCACGATCATCCCGTGGAGCTCGGGCGGCGCCTGCGCCACCGCGTCAGCACTCGGCTCCACCCCTCGCACCTGCTTCCAGCCCCGCCCGTGGGCATGTTGCAGGAAGAAGCCGTTTCCGCACCCGATCTCCAGCAGCGCCTCCCGTCGCGGCGAGCGTGCCTCCAGCCGACCGAGGGCGTGACCGTAGGTCGCCTGGATCGCATCGACCTCGCGACCGTAGTCGAAGCTGCTGGAACGGTAGAGCGTGGCCAGCAGCTCCTCGCATGCGATCGGATCCGAGCGGATCAGACCACAGGTGTTGCAGGCGACCATCCGGTAGTGGACACGGTCGGGCACGCGTCTGGCCGAGAACACGCGCGCGTTGAACGCCTCGGGGTGAAATGTCGCCGGCCAGCGTTCGGCGGCATTGCCCTCGCAATCGCAGATCGCACAGCGCGTGGGCCGCATGAGCGGCGGCCCGGTCTCGCAATCGACTTTCACAGCTGTGGAAGCTCAGGTCGCAGCGACTGGACCTCGATGGTCGGGGCTGTGTCATCCGAGAGCTGGTCAGCGGGGTCGTTGAGGATGCTCTCGACCAGGAACGGCGGACGATGCTTGCTCTCCTCATAGATATGTGCGACGTATGAGCCGATGATCGCAAGGCACAGCAGCTGGACCCCGCCGATGAACAGCATGCCGACGATCAGCGTCGCAAAGCCCTTGGGGGCAAGACTCGGATCGGCGATCCGCAGGACGAGCTGAACCGTCAGCCCGATGAATGACACACCCACCGTCGCCAGCGCGAGCCAGGCGATCAGATCGAGCGGCGCGTAGGAGAACGAGACGATCGCCCGACGCGCCCAGCCGATGTTCTTGAGCCACGAGTTGGTGCTCCTGCCAAACATGCGCTGCGGACGCACGTAGGGGACACCAGCCTGGCGAAACCCGACCCACGCGCGCAGCCCCCTGATGAAGCGATGCGACTCTGGCAGATCGTTCAGCGCATCGACTACACGACGATCGAGCAGCCCGAAATCGCCCGCGTCGAGTGGGACGTTGAGGTAAGACAGACGGCGAAACACTCGGTAGAAGAGCTTGTAGGCCCCGCCCAGCAACGCAGTAGTCTCCCGCGCCGCCCGCACGCCGTAGACGACGTCGAATCCCTCACGCCATCGCTCCACAAACCGAGGGATGAGCTCGGGCGGATCCTGCAGGTCTCCGTCGAGTAGTACGACCGCATCTCCGGTCGCAATGCG
Organism: Solirubrobacteraceae bacterium; assembly: GCA_035602785.1. Lineage (GTDB taxonomy): Bacteria > Actinomycetota > Thermoleophilia > Solirubrobacterales > Solirubrobacteraceae > Palsa-744. The sequence continues at coordinate 13,069 of DATNLQ010000182.1, read as the reverse complement.
CATCCCGCTGGTGAACGCGCTCTGGGAGCCGAAGGCCCGCGTGTGATTGACGACCACCACACCCGGGTCACGGCGTGCAAGCTCGGTCAACACCTCTCGCGCATTGTCGGGGCTGCAATCGTTGACGAAGATGAGCTCGTGTGCGGCGCCGACCTCCGCAAAGGCCCTGCACAAACGCTCGTACATGACCGGGACCGCCGGAGCATCGCCGTAGCATGCGATGACGGCGCTCAGCTTCACGCCGCGGCCGCGTCGGCCATGGGGACGCATCTGTAGTCGAATACGGTCATCGGATTCATCGCGGAGCAAGTCAACGATCTCGCTGCGTCCAGCCCCGCTCACCATATGCCACGGGCGATCGAAAGCAAAATCACGCAGCTGGCCGTCGGCTGCCAGCGGGCACACCCACCCAGCCATGTCTCTCACTCATCGCCCTATTCGACCGTCGGGTGCAGTGCCGCGGTGGCGATGGTGGCGATCTGCGCCGGCGAATCTCGCTCGCGCAGACGTCTGTTGTAACCCGCCATGTCGAAGAACACCAATCGCCCGTCTGGACTGATCAGTGGCGCAACGCCCAAGGCGTTGCTCAATGAGCGCAGCACAGCGTTGGCTTCAGCGATACCGGCGGGTTCGACATAGAGGCCCTGAAAGCCGACCGCAGAGACGCCTTCCAGGATCTGCGCCAATGGTCGGTGGAGGAAGGTGGGCACCCAATCGGTGGGCCGCCCTTCCATCGCCCCGCCACTCCAGCGCAGGTCATTCGACACCAAGTAGACATAGAGATTTTCATACTCGTGGATGCCGGGCGGATATGCGCCCTGCGGAAACGGCACATAGGGAAGCTGGAAGATGCTCGACCCCGCCGGCACCTGCGCTTCGATCGCTCGCACGAACTGCTTCCTCATATTGTATTCCTCGATCTCGGCCCTGTAGTTCAGGGCCATCCCGGGACTGGTCTGGTAGAGCACTCCGATGGCCAGCACGCCCACAAGCAAAGCGATCGAAACTCCGCGTCCACTGCGACCGCGACCAATCCGGCCGAGCAGGCGATCCATACCCAACGCGGCGCCGAACACCGCGAAGAAGGCAATGAAGACCACGATCCGGACGGGAGCGTGCAACTGCGGGCTGACGATGTATGCGAAGAGTGTGGCCAACCCGCCAACCGTCCCGATCAAGAATGCAAGACCAGCGCCCAACGCTGCACGAATCTCGCGGGGATCGATTGGCTTTCCCCTGCCAGCGCTCAGACAATGGATTACGAGCGCGATCGACAGCCACACAAGCCCCAACGTGCCGACTATGCCCAGATTGGTCCACGCCGGTTCCGATAGCGGTGGCGAGCTGGCAGGCACCTGCACCGTCGTGTCGTAGCGGTGCGTGAGGCTCGCCAGCCATGGAATCCGGCTGTCTTCGACCGGCAGCACCAGGTTGGCCAGCGTCAGACTCCAGACATCCGCTTCCTGCGGGAGGCGGCGTGTCGGCACGTTGTCGGGGCCGTGACGTACGTGATAGATGATCGTCGGCAGCGCATTGAGAGCCACCGCCGCAGCAATGATCGTTGCAGCCGCCAACGCACAGGCAAGCGCGCGGGGGCGGCGGTTCGCGAGAAAGGCCAGCGCGCCAGCAGGCACCGCAAGCGCGACGGTAAACAATGCAAAGTAATTGTCGGCTGAGCCGATCACCAGGCACACTACGATCATCCCCGCCACACGTTTGGTCGCGTATGCGCGCAGACCGGAGCGTCGCGGATCGCGGACGAACAGCTCGTTCCCGCTGAAAACGGCGAGGATCAGATAGCAGCAGATCGGCACTATGAAATACGAGCTCAGGAACAGGTGAAACTCGAAGCTGCCCAGCCTGTAAGGCAGCAGCGCATAGAGAACCGCGCACACGATCGCCACCCCAATCGAGATGCCAAGTCGTCGCAACACGCCGTAAGCGGCGATGGCGATCAGCGGAAAGCACAGCAGGAAGAAGACATTTACGACGACGCCGGGGTTATCAGAGAAGAGCCCCAACGCCTTGATCATCACCAGATACAGGCTGTCACCGCTGAAAGCTGGAAAGTCGTAGAGCTCCTCGCCAAACGGCGCTCCGAGACTGGGGTTGGTGAGGTCCCAACCATGCGTAATAACGTCCTTGATCATGATCAGGTTGAAGAACGAGTCGCTGCCGATCTGAAAGGGCACCTGCAGGTTCGCCTTCCACAGCTGCAATGCCCACACACCGAGCACGCTCGCCAGTACGGCCGCTGCAAGCGCTGACAGAATCTCCTTCTTGAGATGACTGGGCCGCCACTCGCTCTCCACAGCCCTCGACACTACTCCAGCAATGAGAGACGCCCTAACCGCATTCGACTCCAGCATCGATGACGTGTGCATAAGTGCACACCATGCTGCCCGTCATCTTGGCTGCGTGGTTGTTTCCGACTAGCGGGCCGGTGGCGCCTGGATGGTCAGAGCATGCTGGAGGTCATGCGCTCGACCTCCGCGATCGAGGTGAGGCCGTCGCGCACCTTCTGCAGGCCGTCGTCGCGCAGGCGCACCATGCCCTCCTCGAGGGCGACCGTGACCATGTCGTCGACCGATGCGCGTTCGAGGATCAGCGCGCGGATGCGCTCGCTGACGGTCATCACCTCATACACGCCCAGGCGCCCGCGATAGCCCGAGCCGCCGCAGCGCGAGCAGCCGACCGGCTCGTAGGGCTCCGCGCCGGCAAGGCCATGCTCCTCGAGCACCGCTTTGGAAAGTTTCTGCTTGCGCTTGCAGTGCTTGCACAGCATGCGCACGAGGCGCTGGGCCACGATGCAGTCCACCGCCGAAGACACCAGGAACGGCTCGATGCCCATGTCGATCAGGCGCCCCAGCGCGCTGGGCGCGTCGCGGGTGTGCAGCGTCGAGAGCACCAGGTGGCCGGTCAGGGCGGCCTCCACCGCGATGTGGGCCGTCTCGCGGTCGCGGATCTCGCCGACCATGATCACGTCCGGGTCCGCGCGCAGCATCGAGCGCAGTCCGACGTCGAAGGTCACACCCGCCTTGGGCGCGATCTGCATCTGCTTGATGCCCGGGATGCGCTGCTCGACCGGGTCCTCGATCGTGAGGATCGAGCGTTCGCCGTCGTTGAGCGCGTGCAGCGCCGCATACAGCGTCGTCGACTTGCCCGAGCCGGTCGGCCCGGTCACGAGCACCGCGCCATTGGGGCGATGGATCGCGGAGTCAAAGCGCTCGAGCTCGGCCTCCTGCATGCCGATCGACTCCAGGCCGTTGACGACCACGCCCTTGTCGAGGATGCGCATCACCGAGCCCTCGCCGTTGACCAGCGGCAGCGTCACCACGCGGATGTCCACGCGCCGGCCGTCCACCGTCAGCGCGAAGCGCCCGTCCTGGGGCACGCGCCGCTCGGAGATGTCCAGGTCGGCCATGATCTTGATGCGCGACACCACGCCCATGGCCATCTTGCGCTTGACCGTCGCTGCCGGCGCGAGCACGCCGTCGACGCGGAACAGCACCTTCGTGTCCCCCTCCTCGGGGTTGATGTGGATGTCCGACGCGCCCTGCTGGATCGCCTGGGCCACGATCGAGTGCACGAGCTTGATGATCGGCGCGTCGTTGTCGGCCTCGTCGGCCAGCACACTCTGGGCGTCCTCGATCTCGTCCTCGTCGACGATGTCTTCGATCGACTCATCCATGCGGGCCAGTCGCTGCAGCAGCAGGCTGAGGTCCTCCACCGACGCCGCCGCCGGCCTGATGCGCCGGCCGGTCATCATGCCGACGTCGTCGATCGTCAGGACGTTCGTCGGGTTGGCCATCGCCAGCAGCAGCGCGCCGTCGTCCGTGAAGCCGACCGGCACCGCCTGATAGCGCTTGGCCGTCTCCGAGCTGATCAGGTTGACCGCGCCCATGTCCAGCTCGTAGACCGACAGGTCCACGAAGTCCAGGCCGAAGCGCTCCGCGACCACGCGGGCGAGCTGGTCGTGGCGCAGGATTCCGCGCTCCACCAGCACCAGGCCGGTCGGGCGGCCTTGGGAGCGAGCCGCGTCGACCGCCTCCTCCACCGTCTCCGCATCTGCCAGGCCGAGGTCGACGACCACCTCGCCGATCATCCGCGTCGAGCGCCCGGAGCTGCGCGGGGCGTACAGGCCGCTGTGATCGTCGCCGTGGTCTGGCTCTGGCCCATGCTCCTGCGGCGTCGTCTCAGCGACGTCGTCTGGTGGAGCTGCAGCTGTTGGCGTGGCGATATCGCCCATCAATGAGCTATATCGGCATCGCAGAGCGCCCTCTTGACCGCAAACGGTGCCGTGGAGCCGATCAATAGGCGCCGGCGAGGCCGTGCTCGAATGCCCCCTTGATGCTGGCGTCGAGCGCATTCAGGCGATACAGCGCGAGCGCCTCCGCGGATGCGAAGCGCTGACCCGACGCGCCGTCGGCGCCGTGATGGAGCATCACGCAGTGCTCCAGCGCCAGCCTGCGCTCGCCATCGAGGCCGGCCGGCGCGTAGGCTGCGATCACCTGCAGGCCCAGCTGGACGTGGCCCAGCAGGCGACCCTCGCGGCTGCGCTGGATGTCCGCGCCGTAGGCGTACTCGCGGGTCTTGCCCAGGTCGTGCACGATCGCCGCGCTCAGCAGCAGGTCGCGGTCCAGGCGCTGGTGCAACGCGCACAGCTCCACGGCCATCGTGGCCACCGCGACCGTGTGCTCGAGCAGGCCGCCCAGGTAGGCGTGGTGGCCCGACGGGTTGCGCCCGGGCGCAGACGCGGACGGGATCGAGCAGGGCGCGCGACGGATCTCGGCGCGCAGCGCGCCGTCGCCGAGCAGCGCGCGCAGCAGCTGCGCCAGCGCCGGGTCATACACCTCGCGCGCGAGGTGCTCGAGGAAGCCTTCCAGCTCGTCCAGGTCGCGATAAGCGACAGGCAGGAAACGGGCAGGGTCGGCGTCCGCGCCAGCCGCGCCCTCGATCGCGCTCAGCTCGATCTGCAGCTCGTCACGGTAGCGGGCCACGCGTCCGTGCACGCGCACCAGCTCGCCGCGCTGGAAACGACCCGCGAGCACGTCCGCGTCGCGGAAGGCGCGCGCGGGCATCGCTCCGCTGCTGTCGCGCAGCTCGAGGGCCAGGTAGGGCGCGCCCGCGCGGGTCAGCTGGCGATCCTTGCGCGTGCATGCGAACACGCCCTGAACCTCCTCGCCGTCGCGCAGCGTGGCGATCGTCTGGGCCGGCTGCGGGGGCGAAGACGTTACGGCTGTCATCCGCTCATGATGTACGGTGATTCGGATGCAACCCCTCATTTGGGACCGCCGTCCGGACGGCCTGAGGGCCCCGGCCATGGTGTGCGCCTTCCAGGGCTGGAATGATGCCGGCGACGCAGCGTCGGGTGCCGTGTCGTTCCTGGCAAGCGCGCTGGGCGCCAAGCGCTTCGCGCGGATCGACTCCGAGGAGTTCTACGACTTCCAGGCCAACCGCCCGTGCATTCGTTTCGGCGAGGACGAACAGCGGGAGATCGTGTGGCCCACCGTCGAGATCTCAGAGGCCCACGCGCCACGCGCGCCACGCGATCTGGTGCTCGTGCAGGGTGTCGAGCCGTCGATGCGCTGGCGCGGGTTCAGCGCCCACATCGTCGACCTGGCCGAGGCGCTCGGGGTGCAGGTGGTGGTCACGCTCGGCGCGCTGCTGGGCGACGTGCCCCACACCCACCCCGTGGCCATGACCGGTCACGCCTCCGACGCTGCGCTCAGCGAGCGCCTGGGCATCGCGTCGTCCAGCTATGAGGGCCCCACGGGGATCGTCGGCGTGCTGCACAGCGTGTGCACCAGCGCGGGGCTGCCGTCGGCGAGTTTGTGGGCCGCCGTTCCCCACTATGTCGCCGCCGCCGCCAACCCCAAGGCCGCGCTCGCGCTCGTGCGCAGGGTCGAAGGCGTGATCGGGGTTTCCGTCGACGTCTCCGAGCTGGAATCCGCCGCCGCCGACTACGAGCGCCAGGTCGGGCTTGCCGTGCAGAGCGACCCCGACATCCAGGCGTTCGTCGAACGGCTCGAGCAGGCGGCTGAAAGCGAGGCGCAGGACTCGCCACAGGACGTTCCGTCCGGGGACATGATCGCGAGGGAATTCCAGCGCTTTCTGCGCCAGCGGGGGCCCGACGGGCAGTAGGCGTCCTCGGGGATAGTGTCCCCTTGCGAACACCGTATAACCATCGCTATACACCCAGTACGGCTAGTGTCCCCGGGAGCGGCGGAGGGTAGTGTCCCCTTGCGAACACCGTACAACCATCGCTATACACGGTTTCGCGGAGAGAGAGCCGTCAATCCTGCAGCGCCACCGCCGGCGCCACGCCCGCCGCCAGCCAGCCCGGCAACGCCACGATCGCCGCCGCCGCTGTCGTCACGATCGCGAGGCTCAGCAGGGCCGGCAGCAGAGCCACGGAGTAGACGACCGGGAAGTTCATCACGTTGGCCAGCGCACGGTCGAGCAGCTGCTGGCCGTAGAGGCCGAACAGGGCCCCGCTGAGGCAGCCCACTCCGACCAACAAGACGCTCTCCAGCACGATCGTCTGCCACAGCTCGGCGCGATCGAAGCCCTCCAGCTTGAGCTTGGCCAGGCGCACGCGGCGCTGCCAGACCATGTTGCCGACGGCGGCCGCCATCGCCAGCACCGCCACCACGAGGATCAACGTCGCGATCTGCGTCAGTCGCTGCAGGCCCTGGCGGCTGAGGGCGTTCTGTTCGGAGGCGTGCGCCTGAGCCGTCTGCACCGACAGCCCCGAGGACGGCCCCAGCGCGCGCCTGATCTCGGCGGCCACCGCCGGCACGGACTCGCCCAGGTCGGGCAGGACGTTGTACGCGCTCGCGTCCGCGCTGCCCCACGCGCCGGCGTATTCGCCCGCGGTCATGATCACCGCGCCCGGCGCCCAGCCGATGTTGCTGGACATGGCCGCCACCCGAACCGTCGTCGGCACCGGCGTCGGCAGGGTCACACTCTGGCCGATGCGCAGGTGATGTTCACGGGCAACGGCCTGGGAGAAGACCGCCCAGCCGCCCGAGCGCACGCGCGCGGTCGCCTGGGCGACCGAGCCTTCAACGATCTGCGACGCAGGAAGCAGCGGTGCGGCTTGCACCGGCGGCGCGATCACCCAGATGCGCCGTTCGCCCCAGTCGAGCAGACCGCCGCGGTACACGCGCACCGCGCGCACGCCCGGCAGGCGTTCGAGCGTCGCCCGCTGCGTCGCCGCGAACGGGGCGGTGCGGAGCAGGTTGTAGGAGCCCGGCGGCGAGACCCACAGGTCGGTGAAGGCGTTCTCGTCGCGCGCCGCGTTTTCGAGGCCCTGGAGCAGGTCGGCGTGCGCGCCCTGGATCGCAACCGCACCGAACACCGCCACCGCGCCCGTCGCCGCCACGCCGACCGCTCGCGAGCGCGCCGCGCTCAGCTCCATCGCCGCCACGTGCCCCACTGCGCCCGTGAGCGCACGCGCGATCCTCGTAAGCAGAGCCAGCACGAGCGCCAGCGCCGCGGGCAGGACGAGCAGCAGCGCGGCCACGAGCGCGATCATGCCGACCAGCGCCAGCCCAGGGGCCGCGAGCAGGATCGCGCTGGCGCCCAGCACGCACAGCGCTCCCGCGCCCGCCGCCCGGATCTCCGCGCCGCCGGCCATCGCGCCCTCCTTGGGAGCCGTCGCCGCGAGCGGATCGCGCGAGAGGATGTCGCGCAGCGGGCTCAGCACCGCCACGACCGCCGCCAGCATGCCGCCCCCCGCGGCCACCGCCACGCTCTGCCAGCCGACCACCCGCTGGGAGCCAACCGCGAAGGCCGAGCCCAGGTAGCCGGGATTGGAGCGAAACAGGTGGATCGACAGCTCATCCCCCAGCACCAGGCCAAGCGCGCACGCGACCACGCCGAGGACCAGGGCGTCGAACAACAGCACGCCGATCACCGTGGCGGGCTCGTAGCCGTCGCGGCGCAGGTCCGCGATCAGCCGCCTGCGCTGGGGCACCGTCAGCAGCATCGCGTTGAACGCGAACAGGAACCCCACCAGCGCGCTGATCACAGCGAACAGGGCCGTCGACTGGTTGCTCGCCGCCGCCGCCTTGGCGAACAGCCTTTCGTCATAGCTCGTGCTCTGCACGTTCAGACGGCCCGCCGCCAGGCGCTGCAAAGCCGTGCGCACCTGGGCTTCATGGCCCGCTGCGGGCTCGACGAGGATGCGGCTGACCCGCCCGGACAGTCCCGTCACTTCCTGGGCGAAGAACAGCGGGGCCACCACTATGGGACTTGCCACCAGGCCGCCGATCTGCTTTTCGTGCAGCTGCTCGTACAGCGGCGCGCGCTCGCTTTTGCCGTACAGCTGCAGCGTCACTTCGCGGCCGAATCTGGTCACACCCAGGTGGCTGGCAAGCCGCGCCGGCAGCAGGACCGCACCGATGTTCGCAAACGGTTCCAGTTCGGTGTGTGCCACGAGCCGCCCGCCGAGGCTGCGCAGGCTCGAGTCGGCGCCCACCAGCGCCACCGATTCGCTGCCCTTCGGCCCGCTCGCGTTGGCGCTCGCTTCCAGCAGCGGCGCCGCGAAGCGCACGCCCGAGATCGCGCGAACGTCGCCAACGAAGCCTTCCGGCATGCCGTGCGGGTCACGTGCGAGCAGCTGCAGCGTCGCGTTGCCCACGATCCCTCCAGACAGCTGAGCCACCGAGCTGGACAGGCTCTGGCTGGCAACCTGGGAGGCGAACAGCAGCGCCACCCCGGCCGCGATGCCGAGGACCGCAAAGAGCTCCTGCACCAGCCGCGAGCGCACGCGCACGCGGTAGAGATGCAGGAGGTTGCCCGCCGTCACCGTGGCACCACCCCGCGGCGGCTAGCCGGCAAGTACGGGCACGGGAGCGTCGGGGCGGTAATCGGACAGCCGGCCGTCGCGCAGCGCATAAACGCGGTCGGCGTAGGCGGCCGCGATCGGGTCGTGGCTGACGAGCACGATCGCAACTCCCCGCTCGCGGCAGAGCTCGCGCAGGAGGCCCAGCACCTCGTGGCTGCGCTGGGAATCCAGGCTGCCGGTCGGCTCGTCCGCCAGCAGCAGGCTGGGTTCGGTCGACAGGGCGCGGGCGATCATCACGCGCTGGCGCTCGCCCATCGACAGCGTCTCCGCGCGATGGGCCAGGCGCTCGCCGAGGCCCAGGCGCTCCAGCAACGGGGTGATCTGGCGGTGCGCCTCTCGCCAGCGGACCGTCTTGAGCAGCTTGAGCACCGCGTTGTCGATCGCGCTCACACCCGGGAGCAGGTCGAAGTTCTGGCGGATGAAGCCCAGCTGCGACAGGCGAAAGCGCGAGGCCTCGCTCTCTGACAGCGATGACACGTCGCGGCCGGCGATCGACACGATTCCGCTGGTGGGCTCCAGCAGCGTGGCCACCATCAACAGCAGCGTCGTCTTGCCCGAGCCGCTCGGGCCATACAGCGCCACCAGCTCGCCGCCCTCCACCGACAGCGACACGCCGTCGACCGCGCAGACCAGCTCGCCTCCGACCGCGGGGTAGTGCTTGACCAGATCGCGCAGCTCGAGCATGGTCTGCGCTACGTGTAGGCTCGGCCCGTCAACGCACGTAGCAGACGCCTGGCGCGGAACATCGCGATCGCCACGCTCAGGGGACGCCCGAGAACCCCGGTGAGCGCGCGGGCCATCGCCTGCGCCTCGGCCGTCTCGCACTCGGGCGCCGACAGGTAGTAGCTGGCCATCGCCGTCACGATCACGCGATGCGCCTGCGCGCCTGGCAGGCGCTCGCACGCCGTCTTCGAGCGCAGCGCCAGGTCAGCCAGGCGGCTCGCCGCGTGTGTCGAGGACGGGTAGTGGTCGAGCAGGCAGAGCCAGCCCCCGTCGCGATCCTCGCGGCGGTCGACGAGGCTGTCCAGCAGCGAGTGCAGCGCCCCGATCCATGGGAAGTACGCGCCGTCGATCTCCGCTACGTCGCGAGGGTCGAGTTCGGGGGTCGCTGCGGCCGCGATCAGCGCGTTCACCGCCAGCGAGGAACCGGAGGCGGCCGCCGTCTCCCACCAGGCGAGGCCGCTGCCCACCGGCGTGGCCTCGGTGGCCCAGCGCTCCAGCGCGCCGTGGCCACCCTGCCCACGAGAGAGGTTCAGGGCCTGGTAGTCGACGATCCGCGCCGTCGCGGCCCGCGCGGTAGGAGCGACGAGCGCGTAGGAGGGAAGACCGACGAGAGCCTCCCGGCACGCGTCAACGATCGCCTGCAGGTAGCCCCCGTCCGCGCGCCGCGTCGCGTCTGCGCGCTGGGGGCCGCGCGCGTAGTAAGCCGGGTGCTCTGCGCCCGGTTCGAGCGCGACCAGGAGCGCCTGATGCAGCTGACGCCCGTTGGCGATCGGATCGTCGCTGGGGAGCTCTGAGAGCGCGTCCAGGTAGTTGTAAGCCGTCTGGTACGCGACCAGCGCGCGCACCGTCGCCCGGCGATGCGCACGGGGGACGAGCGTGGCGAACAGGGCTGCTCCCTCGACGTTGCCGCGCTTGCACAGAGCCTCGCCTGCGCCAAGGCGAAGCCGGGTGTCGGGAATAGGGGCGGCCATGGTATGCCAGTGCGTGAGCTCGCTGCCGACCTGCGGAAGGATTCCCACCAGGTAGCGCAGCACCGTGCCGGCGAACACCCCGGCCAGCTCGGCACCGTCCATCGCGGACCGTTCGCGAACGGAGGGTCGGCGTATCGAGACAGCTGTGCTCATCGCATGTCGGGGACTAGCGACGGTGGGGCGGGCAGGGTACGGTGGTCTGCGCGCTCGCGCTCGTGCCGTCCTGGAAGGTGAACTCGGCGGCGAACGGGAAACCGCCGCGCGGGCAGCGTTCCGGGACCGCCACGCCGCGGGGATGGAACGGGACCAGACGGCCGTGCACGTGCTTGTAGTAGGTGAGGTGGCTCGGTCCGATCGTCGCCTGGACATTGACGATCGACACGTCGGGGCCGCCGGGAACGCTCGGCACCAACGGGACGGAGGTGGAGAGCTGTGAGCCGAAGGCGCCCGAGTCGGGCAGCACTTCTCCCGAGAAGTCGAGCTGCGCGTACACGGGCGTCTCGCCGTTGGCGTAGAACAGCACGACCAGATTCCCATTCGGGGACGGGCCGGACACCGCCTGGATTTCGGGGATCTCGTGTCCGTCGCCGGTGCCAAACGGCACTTCTACCACGGCCGATCCGTAGCCCAGGCGCGAGTTGGGCGGGCAACCCGCAAGACCGTGGGCAAGCAGCACGGCCGGCTGGCAGATGGCCAGGCCGAGCGTCGTCGTCGTGTAGTTCATGCCCGCCGGCATGCGCAGGTCCATGGAGGTCAGCGGCGGAGGCGCGGCGCCTTCGCTTGTGGCCAGGTGGAAGCCGAAGCCGATGGTCGTCGGTGTGCCCAGGCGATCGGGAGAGAAGGAGGCCTGCAGGCTGGCCCGCTCCGTGACCGCGCCGGCGCCAGCCGGCGCAACAGCTACGACGAGCGCCGCACACAGAACTGAAATGGCCAGCCGTCCGGGCATTGCGCGTCCGCGCACCCGCGTCAAGTGGTCATCCCGCCGCTCACGTGCACCGTGATGGCGTCGTTGACACGCTCGATCGTGCCCGTGAAGCTCAGGCCCGAGCCGTGGGCGTGTTCGTAGCGTCCAGTTCCCCGCGTGACCGACATGGTCCCGGTGAAAGTCGCCACGCCACCGGAGGACCGATAGCTCGCGCTGGCGTAGCCCGTCACCGACCCCCCGCGGGGATAGAGATTGACTTCCGCGGTGACCCGGTTGGTGGACACTACGTTCAGGTGGATGTAGATCGTCCCCGAGAGCGTTCCCGAGGCGGAGCCGGCCTCGTTGAGCGTGAAGGAGTGATGGCTCGTGAGATGCAGGCGGCCGGTGTCGCTCAGCGACAGCCCTCCCGACGCGCGTCCGGTCGCCGCGGGCGAGCTCGCCGGGCAGGCCAGCGCCACGGCGACGAGCGCGGAGACCGCAGACAAGACGCATACGCGACGCCTGATTAGTGGCATTTGTCCACTTTACCGAACTCGCCCGGACACAACGCGCGGTCGCCGCGGACCCGACGCAAAAAAAGACCCGCGGACGATGGGGACCGTCCGCGGGTCGAGGGGAGGAGAGGGTGCTACTCCTGCCGACGGGATATGAGGTCGGCAGACTTTCCCGTTGTCGCCGTCCGACAACCCCGCCGTATGTTGGACGGGCTCCCCGGCCTCTCCGGACCGGGGCGGGGGAAGCTTTAGCTCAGACCAGGCTGAGGATGCGCTCCTGGATCTCGTTCGCCAGCTCGGGCACGCGGTTGACCAGAGCGTCGCGGCGCTCCTCCAGCTCCGTCACCGTGTCCTCGATCTCGCGCCTACGCTCGCGCAGTTCGCGCTCCACGCGCACGCGCGTTTTGCGCACCTCGCGCTCGAGGCGGTTGCGAGCCGTCGCGCCGCGGCGCTCGAAGCGGCGCAGCTGGGCCTGGGTCTTCGCGCTCGACGAGTACGTCGACAGGGTGTCGCTAACCGTCGACACGACGCGGTCGCGGGCCATCAGAGCCGCTCCCACGGGGATCAGCACCGCGCGCTCGGCGTAGTCGCCGAACACGCCCGCCGTCTCGCGCGAGGCGATCTGGGACTGGCGCACGGCCGACTCGGCCTGGTGGGTCGCACGGGTGCGCGCAGCCTTCGCGCGCGTCGCTTTGGCTTTCGTCGCGCTCGGGCCCGAGCTACGGGCCGTCGACGCTTTCGCCGAAGTAGGTTTGCCGGCGCCGTTGGCCCCGGTGCTACGGGCGCCGCTGGCGGATGTGCTGTTGGCGGTTGGCATCTTTGGTGGGTCTCCTCTTCTTCCTCGTCAACGCGAGGAACGGGTTCATGCTTGCTCTGTTCGGGGGCTTGTCGCTGCGGTTTGCAGCGAACACATGTTTGTAACCCGTCCGCTGAAGATCGTTACACCGAGATCGTAGCACCCCGTGAAAGTCCTGTAACCGCCAAGGGTCCGAGTTAAGGACTTTGTAACAGGAGGAACGTGCGTTCGGTTACAAGGCTCGCCCGCCACGGCACTGCGCAGCTGGACGGCGGCGTTCGGCGGGACGCCTACGCGCCGGCCGAG
>DATNLQ010000168.1:0-2925 GCA_035602785.1 Solirubrobacteraceae bacterium | reverse complement strand
AACACCCGCGAGCGCCTGCTGGCGGCCGCCCGCAGCGTGTTCGCGCACAGCGGCTTTCACGGCGCGTCCGTCGAGGAGATCGCCTCCGCCGCTGGCTTCTCTACCGGCGCTCTGTACTCCAACTTCGGCGGCAAGGAGGATCTCTTCCTGGTGTTGATGGAGCGCGAGATAGAGGCACACGCGCGCGAGATCGCCGAGGCGGTGCGCGAGCGGGCGTCGATGTCCGAGCGGGCCACCGGCGGGGCGCGCCAGTGGATGACCATGATCGAGCGCGAGCCCGAGGTGGTCCTGCTGTTCATGGAGTTCTGGGCCTACGGCGTGCGCGACGCGCAGGTGCGCCCCAAGGTGGCGGCGCGCTTTGCCCAAATGCGCGAGGTGCTCACCAGGCTGATCGCAGACGGCGTGCGCGACTTCGACCTCGAGCTGGAGCTGCCCGCCGAGCAGCTCGCGCTGGCGATCGACGCGCTGGCCGACGGTATCGCCCGCCAGAAGCTGACCGACCCCGACGCGGTGCCCGACGAGCTAATGGGCCGAGTGCTGTCGCTGCTGTTCGGCGCGGTCACCCGCCCGGCAGGCACAGGCAGGCGTAGTGCACCGTGAACAGCCGTAGCGCCAGCGCTGGCGCCAGGCGGTGCAGGAGGGACCGCAGTGCCCACTTAGCCGTGGCCGCCGAGCGGGCAGCTGGAGTGATCGCGAAGAAGCGCTGAACTGCAAGCGGCAAGGCGTCCGCCAACTCGCCCTCCAGCGATAGGCCTGCGTCGGCCACGATCGCACGGGCGGCCCGACGGTCCAGGCGCTGCAGATGCCCCACCTCGGCAGCGTGCTCGCGCTTGCCTGCCCGCCTCGCCGACCAGTTGGCCTCCAGCGGCACCTCCATGACTACCGCTCGACACGCACGCGCCACCTCCGCCAGCAGCGCCGCTGGCTGCGGGACGTGCTCGAGCACGTGCGACAGGATCCCCAGGTCGTAGGCCCCGTCCGGGGCGGGCACGTGCAGGCCGTCGTACAGCGACACAGAGTCGATCTGCGGGCGCCCACGCGCGATCTCCACGGCCGCCCGGGTGATCTCCACCCCCGACAGCTGCCCGCCAAACCCGCGTCGGGCAAGCTCGCACAGCAGCGCGCCGTCGCCGCAGCCGACCTCCAGCGTGCTCAGCGGCCTCACACCACCCCGCGCGCACAGTGCGATAACGTGGTCAGCCTTGCCCATGGCGCCCAGCGCGCGCCAGCGCGAGTACAGCGCCGCGTCCACGGGCTCCTTGGCGTAGGCGTCGTCGTAGAACGCGACGAGCTCGGCAGGGTTCTGCACCCGCACGGGGCGATTATGCCAGCTGTCTCGGGTCTGTCACCCCGGGGACTATTGTGATCGCGATGCTGAGCAAGCTCACCGCGTCGCTGCGCGAGGCGCCGGTGACAGTGCCCGCGCTCGGCGCTATCGCGCTGTTCGTCGTATGGGCCACCAGCGAAGCAGGCTACCCCGTAACGCATTGGGCTCCTGGCGCTCTGATCGTTGGTCTCCTGCTTGTGATCGCGGCGGTCTGCGTCGGCGTTCGCTGGGCCGAGATCGACAGCGCGGTGAAGCTCGCCGTGGGTTGCCTGGCCGGCTACACGGCTCTCAGCTTCTGCTCGATTCTGTGGGCCGGCGTGCAGGGGGCGGCCTGGGAAGGGGCCAACAGGACGCTGCTGTATCTGCTCGTGTTCTCGCTGTTCGCCTGCTGGCCGCAGCGGGCGCGCAGCGCGGCGCTCCTGCTGGGTGCGTGGACGATGGCGATGATCGGCCTGGCGGTGTTCGTGGCGCTACACCTGGACGCCGCGACGGGCGCGGGCCTGCAGAGCCTCATCCCTGGAGGTCGCCTGGCGTATCCGAGCGGCTATCCCAACGCCTCGGCGGCGCAATGGCTGATGGCGTTCTGGCCGGCCCTGCTGTTGGCCCGCAGCGAGCGCCTCGCGTGGTGGCTGAGGGGGCTGCTCGCCGGCGGAGCGGTGCTGCTCGCGGACGTCGCCCTGCTCAGCCAGAGCCGGGGCTCGCTGTATGCAACGCCGGTCATCCTGGTGCTGTTGTTCGCGTTGATCCCCGGGCGCACCCGCACGTTCGCCCTGCTCGTGCCGGTGGCCGCCGGGGTTGTGGCCGCCGCGCCGGCGGTGCTGCGCGTGGGCGATCACCTCAGGGCAGGCGCCGTCGTTGCCTCCACCACACACCACGCCATCGCGGCTACGTTCCTGGCAGCGTTTGTTGTTGGGGTCGTGGTGGCTGTCGGTGCTCTCGTCGAGAGTCGACTGGCGCCCTCGACGACCCGTGCCGGGATGGTTCACCGAGCGCTCGGAGCGACCGGTTTGGCCACGCTGGCGCTCGTCCTGGTGGGCGGGGCCGTCGCCGTGGGCAACCCCGTCTCGCGACTCGAACACGCCTGGCACACGTTCAAGGTGGGCTACGCGGCCAACAGCCAGACGGGCAGTCGTCTGGTGAGCGGCCTGGGCAGCAATCGCTATGACTTCTATCGCGTCGCGCTCGATGAATTCCTTGCCCATCCCGTTCTCGGCATCGGCGTGGACAACTTCCAGGAGCAGTACCTCCAGCACGGCCGCTCCACGGAGACGCCCCACTACCCGCACAGCGTGGAGCTGCGCACGCTCGTGCAGACGGGAATCGTGGGCTCGTTGCTGGCGCTGGTGGGACTGGGCGCGGCCCTGTGGGCGGCCGCGCGCGCACTGCGGCTCGCCGATCCGCTCGCCCGCTCGGTTGCCGCGGCGGCGCTGGCCGGGTTTGCCTATTGGGTGATCCATGGCTCGTTCGACTGGTTCTGGGAGTATGCCGGACTGGGTGCGCCCGCATTCGCGCTGCTGGGCCTGGCCTGCGCGCTCGCGCCCGGCGGGCGAGTCGCCGGCGCCCGAGCGCTCGGGCGCCGTCCCGCGATCGCGCTGGCG
>DATNLQ010000160.1:0-2994 GCA_035602785.1 Solirubrobacteraceae bacterium | reverse complement strand
CGATCACGAGCTTCTCACGCTCGGGCAGCTTGGCGATCGAGTCGGCGATCCGATCCTTGAGGTCGCCCACGTCCAGGGCCTTGGCGGGGTCGGGCGCGCCGGGGTCCTCGATCGTATCCATCAGCGATACCTGGTCGCCGCTGGAGTCAGACACACTCCACAGCTCGTCCAGGGCGACGATTGAGGAGTGCGAGATCGCCAGCAGCGACTCGTTCAGTTCGTCGACAGTGATGCCCATCTCCGCCGCGATCTCCTCGTCGGTGGGCGCGCGCTGCAGGGCGTTCTCGAGCTTGGCGTGCGCCCGCTCGACCTCGCGCGCCCGCGCACGCACACTGCGCGGCACCCAATCCAACGAGCGCAGCTCGTCGATGATCGCGCCCTTGATGCGCATGATCGCGTAGGTCTCGAACTTGATGTCGCGAGACAGGTCAAAGCGCTCTATGGCGGAGATCAGCCCGACCAGCCCGTAGGAGATCAGGTCTGCCTCCTCCACATGAGGTGGCAGACCCGCCGCCGTGCGTCCGGCTACGTACTTGACCAGCGGCGAGTATGCAACCACGAGCCGCTCGCGGACGCTGTCATCGCCCTTGTCCTTATAGCGCCGCCACAGTTCGCGCAGCTCGATCGGTTTGACATTCGTCTCCAGGGTCGTATCTCCCAAGGGCTGGCGGGCGTCTACATCAGGCCCGAGGGTGGCTGCGTGCGTAAGCGTTTCTCAGTCTCGCGGACTCTACCCGAGTATAAATCTGAGTGCTCGACACGCTTGCATGTCCCAGCAGCTCCTGGATGCTGCGCAGGTCCGCCCCACCGTCGAGCAGGTGCGTTGCGAAGCTGTGGCGCAGGGCGTGCGGTGAGCTGCCCTCGCCCACTCCCACGCGCGCCGTCCACGTCTTCAGCCTGCGCCTGACGTCGCTGGTGCCGAGCGGGCGCCCGCTCTTGCTCAAGAACAGCGTCCCGGTGGGGTCCTGCTTGGCAGTCGCAGCGAGCCCGCTGCGGGCGCGCTCCAGGTACATCGCTACCGCCGCCATGGCCTGCTCGCCGACCGGCACGAAGCGAGTCTTGCGGCCCTTGCCCTCGACCCTCAGCTGCTCCGCGTCGTAATCCACGTCGCCCACCTTCAGCGAAACGAGCTCCTCGGCCCGCAGCCCACACGAGTACGCGAGCTCGAACATCGCCCTGTCGCGAATGCCGAGAGGCCCACCTACCCGACCGACGCCACCCGTGGGGATGCCGTCCAGCAGCCTGGCCGCGTCGCGCGCGCTGAGAACCCGAGGCAGCGGAGCTCCTCGCCGCGGCGTCGACACGAGCTCGGCGGGGTTGTGGGAGATCAGCCCGTGCTCGCGCTGGCTTGATAGCAGTGCGCGTAGCGAGGCCAGCTTGCGCGCAGCGGTCGCGGGCGCACTGCCCTCGCCGTCGCGCGAGCGCTCTGACAGGTGAGCGATGTAGCGACGCACCGCCTTCGCGGTCAGGTCGCTGGGCGCGAGGCCGCGGGCGAGCGCCCAACGCGCCAGCTGCGCGGCATCGATGCCATAGGCGCGCCGCGTGCGCTGTGCGGCGTCGCGGCGGCGCAGGTCCTCCTGCATGAGGGCGATCGCCCGCTCCCACGCGTCGTCAAGCGCGCTCTCGTGCTGCTCGTGTTGTTGCCCAGTCTGTGCCCCGGCCATCGCGAGGCCTACTTCGCCGCAGGCGCCCTCCGGCCTGCCTGGCATAGCCGGCGCAGATCCTCTCGAGCGCTCGTTCGCTTGTCGGCCATGGCCCCTACCGCTCCGGAGTAAAAGGTGCTCGCCGCGAGTGCCTGCGGCGACGGTCGGATGGACCTTGCACGGATGATATCCCGTGCCAGCGCCGTATAACCATAGTCACAGGCCAGACTCGACGGATGCACTATCGTCGTTTGACACGACGGTCGCCCGAGCAGGTCGCAAGCCATGAGCACCTTTCAGCACGCCCAAGCGACTTCCACGTCGGCCGGTGACGTGCAGCCGCCCTACGGGCCGGTCGGACGCTCGCCGTGGCTGGACGTTGACTGGCGCGCACACCAGCGCTGGGTGACCGTGGATGGCCTGCCGGTCAACACGATCGAGCTCGGCCCCGAACGCGCGACGGGCGGTCTGCCGGTGGTGTTTGTCCATGGGCTGGCCGGCTCCTGGCCCAACTGGCTCGAGCAGCTGCCGGTCTTCGCGCGCGAGCATCGCGTGGTCAGCCTTGACCTGCCCGGCTTCGGGCATTCGCCGATGCCCGCCGGGCCGATATCCATCTCGGGCTATGCCCGATTGCTCGATCGCCTGCTCGGCCAGCTGGACATTGACGCAGCCGCCGTTGTGGGCAACTCGATGGGCGGCTTCATCGCGGCCGAGCTGGCGATCGCCTTCCCCCAGCGCGTGGAGCGCCTCGTGCTCGTGTCGGCCGCCGGGATCTCCACCTACGACAACCGGCCGGGCATGCGCGTGCTGCCCGCTATGCGACGCGCCGAGCGGGTGCTCGAGGCCAGCGGCGCATGGGTGGCCTCCAAGTCCGACACGGTCGTCCGTCGCGCACGGCTGCGCGAGGCCGCACTGAACGTGGTCGTGCGCCATCCCGGCCGCCTGCCCGCGGCGCTGGCCGCCGAGCAGGTGCGCGGCGCCGGCAAGCCCGGCTTCCTGCCTGCGCTGCAGGCCATCTTCGAATACGACTTTCGCGAGCGCCTGCCCGAGATCGCCTGCCCCACGCTGATCGTGTGGGGCGATCGCGACCGCCTGGTGCCGCTGCGCGACGCCGACGTGTTCGCCGAGCTGATCCCCAACTCGCGCAAGGTCGTCTTCGCAGACACCGGCCACATGTCCATGCTCGAGCGCCCAGCCGCGTTCAACGAGCTGCTCGACGGCTTTTTGGGCGAGTAGCGGTCCTGAGACCTGGTGTCGTCTAGGAAGTCGCTGGCCAAGCGTGCCCAGGACGCAGGGAGCGTGGCGTGCGGAGTAGCACGCGAGCGACCGAGGACGCAGGCACGCGCCGCGC
>DATNLQ010000143.1:0-6308 GCA_035602785.1 Solirubrobacteraceae bacterium | reverse complement strand
CTGCGAGTCCGGGGCGCGCGCAGCACCGACGCCAGCCGTAGCCGGCGACCCCGCGACGCCCGGGCCGGGACGTGCGCGCGCGGCAGCTTGGGCGCGCGCCTGCGCAGGCGATGCCCGCAATAGGGACACTCGGTGATGTACGGGCTGACCTCCGATCCACACTGCTTGCACACCACGAAGAGGTCAGCGCCAGAGGTCATCGCAGACCCATTCTATGGACCTCTCCAAGCCGTCTCGCGGGAGGCGCTGGGCGCCGCTGCGCGCGCCTCTGGAATACTCACCACCATGAACCTCGGATACGACCAGAAGCTCTACATCCTCGCCTTCGACCACCGTGGCTCCTTCCAGAAGAAGTTCTTTGGCATCGACGGCGAGCCCGACTCAGAGCAGACGGCGATCATCGCCGACGCCAAGCACCTCATCTTCGAGGGCCTACTGCAGGCGGTCAGCGCCGGCGCAGACGCGGCCGCCACCGGGGTGCTGGTCGACGAGCAGTTCGGCTCCACCGTGCCCGCCGAGGCGCGCGAGAAGGGCTTCAAGCTGGCGATGCCCGCCGAGCGATCTGGCCAGCCGTTGTTCGACTTCCAGTACGGCGACGACTTCGGTGCGCACATCGAGCGCTTTGATCCCGACTTCACCAAGGTGCTCGTGCGCTACAACCCCGACGGTGACCCGGCCGGCAACCGCGGCCAGCTGGACAAGCTCAAGCGCCTGAGCGACTGGCTCAAGCAGCACGATCGTAAGTTCCTGTTCGAGCTGCTCGTGCCCGCCGAGGACGCCCAGCTGCAGTCGGTCGGCGGCGACAACGACCGCTATGACGCCGAGCTGCGCCCCGAGCTGATGCGCCGGACAATCGCCGAGATCCAGGACGCGGGCATCGAGGTGGACGTGTGGAAGATCGAGGGCGTGGAAGAGCGCTCCGACTGCGAGATGCTGGTCGCGCAGGCTCGCTCGGGCGGCCGCGACGGCGTGACCTGCGTGGTCCTCGGTCGCGGCGCCGAGGATGCCAGGGTCGACCATTGGCTCATTCAGGCCGCCCCGGTCGACGGCTTCATCGGCTTTGCCATCGGCCGCTCGATCTGGTGGGACCCGCTCAAGGCATACGTCGACGGCAAGATCGAACGCGCAGCAGGCGCGCGCAAGATCGCCGAGAACTACCTGCGCTTCGTCGCCGTCTACGAGCGCGCGAAGTCAGCAGCCGCCTCCGCGTGAGCGCTATGAAAATGCGCCAGAGCCTGGCCGACTGGGAGCAGGCGTTCGTCAAGGAGATAACCCTCGACCGCCGCCGGCGCGCGTCGCTGGCGCGCACCACCGAGCAGCGGGCCGCCAAGCGAGAGGCACAGAAGCGTCAAAAGCGCGGCTCGGTCCGCTTCGCGCTGCTCGTCCTCACGCTGATCATGACGGCGGTCATCGTCACCGTGGTCATGTTCCGCACGCTGTACCTGCTGCTTGGCTAGCTGCCCTCGCCGAGCTTGTGCAGCGAGCTGTCGACCTCTGCGGCGTGCGCGCCCGGCTTGGCCTGGGCCGCGGCGTCTGACGCGGTCTCGGGACTTCCCTCGTCCTCGGGTTTGGCCACGCCGGCTTCGCGATGGATCTCCAGGTAGATCTCCTTGCGAAAAACCGGAACCTTCTGAGGCGCCTGAATGCCGATGCGCACCTTCTCGCCCATAACCGAGAGCACCGACACCTCGATATCGTCTCCGATCATGATGCTCTGGTTGGACTTGCGCGTCAGGACCAGCATTTGGGTGCTCCTCTTCCCGTTGGCCGACTAGCGACCCGGCGCGACCCCCTGGACGCCGGTCTGGCAAGGATAGTCACAGGACCGGGGGAACGCGATCCCGGTGCGTGCCGCCCTGCGGCCGGGACGCGCGGCCGGCCCTTTGCGCTAGTGTCCCGGACCGTCCATGCCCCGCAGATCATTGCGCCCGCACCTCAATCAAATCCGCGCCTGGGTGAGACAGGGACGCACCGATGCCTGGATCGCCCACCAGCTCGAGGTGACTGTGCGCGACATCGAGCAGTTCAAGCGCCAGAACGAGCTGGTCGGCGACGAGGAGCCCCAGAACGGCACGGGCCTTGCCGACTATCCCGAGGAGATCGACCTGCGAGCCGAGGACGACGCCCTGATCGCCGCCGAGCTGGAGGCGGCCGAAGCGGAGGCCGAACGCGCCAAGGCCGAGGCGGAGGACGGCGACGAGGAGGCCGATGAGGAGCCCAGCGCCCCCCGTGCCCGCAGGCGCAGTCGTCGCGGCGGCCGCGGCAGATCGGCGAGCAGCGTCGGCCCAGCGGCCCGGTCGCGCACGTCGGGCCGCGGCGCGCCGCTGGAAGGCACCTTCGACCATGGCGAGGAGGGATACGGGCTGTGGCTGGACCCCGCCGTCCAGGAGGACCCGATCTACGCTGAGCACTGGGCCGGTCACAGACCCGTGGAGGTCACCGTAGAACCCGACCGCATCGTCATTCGCCGCGCAGGCGATGACGACTAGGCACTGGACTAGGCGCTGACCTCCCTGCGGCCTCCCGCATAGTCGGCCGCCTCGCGCAGGTATCTGGCAAAGGCCGCGTCCACCACCACGCCGGCCTCCCACGCCCACGGCTCCTCTGGGGCCAGTCGCATGGCCACCTGCAGGCACCAGCCGGTGCCCTGCTCGTAGAGCACCACGAGCTCGTCCGCTGAGAAGCGTCCGCCCAGCCGCCTGCGCAGCTCTGCCACCAGCGCGTCGATCACCCGCTCCAGCAGCGGCCTGCGCTCGGGCGCGGCCGCGTCCACGCGGCGCTCTCCCTGCTGCCACTGATAGATCGCGTTGTCGAACGGCATCGGCCGAGGCTAGCAGCGCCACAT
This sequence comes from Solirubrobacteraceae bacterium, assembly GCA_035602785.1. Lineage (GTDB taxonomy): Bacteria > Actinomycetota > Thermoleophilia > Solirubrobacterales > Solirubrobacteraceae > Palsa-744. The sequence goes on along the minus strand of DATNLQ010000143.1, from coordinate 3,463 downwards.
TCAGTCCTTGTCTCAGTTGTCGGGTAGACCACTTACAACGTATGGCTGCTCGTTCTTGCGCATCATGCCAAGGCGACGAGCCTCCGTTTCGAGCGTTCCCTGCGTGCCCAGCGCTTCGTGCTGGCGGGCAAGCTGACGATGTTCGCGTTCCATCTCCCCAACCACCGCCGCGTCGCGGCGTGACTGACGCCAGGTCGACAGCATGTGGACGCCCGCACTCGCATACAGGTACACCAGCGCAGTCAGCACGCACATCATCGCCACACGTCCCACTCGATCCCAACGCACGTGCATGGAGCGCCATTCGCCCCCGCACGCAAAGCTCCTGCCGGCGAGCGGCCTCCGGTACCTCTATCGGCCGGCGAACGCGCTCACGCCGGGGAACTGCGCGTCGTCGCCCAACTGCTCCTCGATACGCAGCAGCTGGTTGTACTTGGCCACCCTGTCCGATCGCGACGGTGCGCCCGTCTTGATCTGCCCGCAACCGGTGGCCACGGCGAGGTCGGCGATGGTCACGTCCTCGGTCTCGCCGGAGCGATGGCTGATGACCGCCGTGTAGCCGGCATCGCGCGCCATCGCGATCGCCGCCAGCGTCTCTGTCAGCGTGCCGATCTGGTTGACCTTGATCAGGATCGAGTTGGCCACGCCCATCTCGATCCCCCGCGCCAGCCGCTGCGTGTTGGTCACGAACAGGTCGTCGCCTACCAGCTGCACAGCCGCCCCCAAACGCTCGGTCAGCGTCTTCCACCCATCCCAGTCCTGCTCGTCCATGCCGTCCTCGATCGACACGATCGGATAGCGGGCCACCAGGTCGGCCCAGTAGTCGGTCAGCTCGGCCGCGCTGAGCGTGCGGCCCTCGTGCTCGAGCGTGTAGGCGTCCGCGCCGTACAGCTCGCTGGTGGCGGGATCCAGCGCTATCGCCACGTCCTCTCCGGGCCGATATCCGGCCGCCTCGATGCCCGCAACGAGCATCTGCAGGGCCTGCTCGTTGGACTGAAGGTCGGGCGCGAAGCCGCCCTCGTCGCCCACCGCTGTGCCCAAGGCACGCTCGTGCAGAGTGCCTTTGAGCGCGTGGAACACCTCTGCCCCCATCTGCAGGCACTGCGAGAAGCTCTGCGCGCCGCACGGGACCACCATGAACTCCTGGAAGTCGACTTTGTTGTCCGCATGCGCGCCACCATTGAGCACGTTCATCATCGGCACCGGCAGCACCCGCGCGGCCTCGCCGCCGAGGTAGCGCCACAGCGCCAGGCCCTCGTCGGCGGCCTGCGCATGGGCTGTCGCCAGCGACACTCCCAGGATCGCGTTGGCGCCAAGGCGCGACTTGTTGGCGGTGCCGTCGCACTCGATCAGCACACCGTCCAGCGCCTCCTGGTCAACGGCATCCAGGCCGGCCACCGCCTGTGCGATCTCGCCGTTGACGTTGGCCACCGCGCGGGTGACGCCCTTGCCCTGCCAGTCCTTGCCGCCATCGCGCAGCTCGACCGCCTCGAACTCTCCCGTCGACGCACCCGAGGGGACCGCCGCGCGCCCGCTGGCGCCGGAGCGCAGCTGCACGTCCACCTCCACCGTCGGGTTGCCACGGCTGTCGAGGATCTGGCGCGCGTGGACTCGCTCGATCTGGCTCACTTCGCCAGCGCGCCCGCTACTACGGCGTTTCGCCCGTGCCCGTGGCGCCAGCCGCGCCAGTGCTGGTCTTGGGCGCTTTGTAGCCCTTGCAGTCGGCCACCATGAAGCCTGAGCGACATTCCGTTTTGTCCTGCCAGCGTTTTTTGAATTCCTTGACGAACTTGCTCAGCGCCGTCTGCTGCCCCTGAGAGGCCAGCTGCGTTTTGATCGAGGACTTCACCTTGGACAAGGGCTGCTGGCTACCTGCCGTGATGCTTTTCACCTCGAACACGTAGTAGCCGAAAGGCGTCTTGACTGGCCCGCTGAGCACGTTGGTCGCGGTCGAGAAGATGGCCGTGTCGAGCGCCTTCTCCTCCTCGCCTTTGACCACTTCGGGCAGCAGACCACCGTTGGCCTTGCTGGTGGGGTCGATCGACTTGGCCTTGGCCACGCTGGCAAAGCTCTTGCCCGATTGCACTTCCTGCTTGGCGCTCTTGGCGGCCGCTTCGGTCTTGGTGAGGATGATCTCCACGCTGCGCTTTTCCGGGGTGCCGAAGCGAGACTTGTTTTCGTTGTAGTACTTGGTCACCTGAGCTTCGGTGACCTTGCTTTTCTGTTTGGTGATCTTTGACTCGATCCGCTGCGACAGCAGGTTCAGCTTCACGCGCAGCAGCAGGTCGGAAACCGTCTGACCCGACGTGGCCAGGAATTTTTCGAATTCCGCCGCTTTGGGGAACTGCGCCGACTTGATCTTTTCAAACTGCTTGTGGACTTCTTTGTCGTTGAGCTTCACACCCAGCGCGGAGCCTTCTTCGAGCACCCACGACGAGGAGATCAGAAATCCCAGCACCTCGGTCTGGAGCGATTTGTACTGAGTCTCGCACTCGGTCTTCAGCTGCGCCGTGGTGGGGGCCTTCTGGCCTTTTTCCGGTTTTGGCGCGGTTGCCGCCAGATGCGCGATGCACGCGGTGTAATTGGGCGGTTCGGGGATCACGGGCTTGGCTCCCGTCGCGACCGTGCTCGAGGACGCGGCCACCGCCATCCAGTGGTTGAACGTGGATTTGGTGATCGAGTTGCCGTTGACCTGCACGACCGCGTCGCCGGGTATGCCACCGCAGGCCGACAGTCCAACCAGGGCAAACAAAACGGCGCCTAGCGCCGGGAGCGATCGAGTGGCCTTCTTAGACACGACGCGGGCACTCTAGCGGAAAGCCCCCGCGAGTGCGCTTAATTGTTTCTAAGCGGCCTGCAGGGGGCCACATCGCGATGGATATGGGGTACGGGATGTCCGCTTTCAAGCCGCCTCGCGCATGACCGCCAGCAGCGCGTCGGCCGCCTTGACCACGCTGGAGAAGCGCTCGCCCCCGTCCTTTGGGACCCGCAGGGAGACCTGCGAACGGCCGGACTCGTACAGCGCTTCGGGCAGCTCCTGGCGCAGGCGCCTGGCCCGCGCCGAGTCCAGCTCGATCGGCACCACCGCCAGCCGATCTCCGCGAAAGCTCACCGTCTGGGCGCCCGCCTGGCCGAACTTGATCCGCGCCCGCTGCAGCGACAGCAGGTTGCGCAGCGGCTCGGGCGCAGGCCCGAAGCGGTCCTCGAGCTCCTCTGCCAAGCGCTCCACGTCAGCCACCTCCCGCGCGGACGCCACGCGGCGGTGCACCTCGATCTTGGCCTGCTCGTAGGGGATGTAGTCGGCGGGCACGTATGCGTCGACGTTCACGTCCAGGCGCACCGGCTCGGGTGGCGTCTCGTCCTCGGCCAGGTCCCCGGCCGCCCTGACCGCCTCGTCGAGCATCTGCATGTACAGCTCGAAGCCGAGCGCCGCCACGTGCCCGGACTGCTCGTCGCCCAGCAG
>DATNLQ010000142.1:0-23258 GCA_035602785.1 Solirubrobacteraceae bacterium | reverse complement strand
GCCGCCAGCGTCGTGATCGCCACCGGGCTGGAGGCGAACGGGCCGAACTGAGCGGTGTCCAACACGGCTCCCACGCTGATCCTGTGCGCCTGCCCGAAGGCGAGCACGGTGACTCGATCGCCGGGTTCGACGCCGATCGCCGCGGCGATGCTCGCGGGCAGTATCAGTCCGCCTGAGAAGCGAAACCCGCCCAGGCCGAAGTTGCGCGTGCCCAGCCCGCCGAGTGCGGCCACGCGCGGCGTCACGCCGACCAGCTGGGCCGCGCGGCGCCCGTGCGGGCCGACCACCGCGACGTTCTCGCGCAGCAGGGGCGCTGCGGTCCGCACCCCGGCCAGCCGGTCAGACGCGTCGGCCAGCCGTTCGTCGAACCCGAGCGGGGAACGCGCGGCCATCTGCACGCCGGCCGAGCCGATCGCCTGGTGGACGAATTCGTCGGCCGAGCTCGTCAGGCTCGAGTTGGCGACCAGGACGCCAAGCACGAGCGCCACGCCGATCGCGATGCCGCTGCCGGCGAGTGCCTCTGAGACCGCGTGCGAGCGCAGCCGCAAGCGGTAGAGGTGCACCAGCATGCTCAGGCGGACCCCCGCGATCGCGGGGTTCGTGAGGCTGCTCACGAGGTGATTGTGGCGAGCTCCGGGTCCATCCCGTCGACCAGCTGACCGTCGCGCAGCGTGTGCACGCGGTCGACAAAGGCGCCGGCGTCCAGATCGTGTGTGACGAGCAGCGCGGGGATGCCCCGCTCGTGGCAGATGTCGCGCATGAGCGCCAGTATCTCGCGGCTGCGCTGCGTGTCGAGGTTGCCGGTCGGCTCGTCGGCCAACAGCAGGCGCGGCTCGCCGGCGAGCGCGCGGGCGATTGCCACGCGCTGACGCTCGCCCATCGACAGCTGTGCGGGCGTGTGCTCGGCTCGGTCGCCGAGCCCCACACGCTCCAACCACGGGCGCACTTGGCGTCGTGCCTCGCGTAGGGTGGCGCCGCCGCCGGTCAGCTTGATTGTGGCGTTGTCCAGCGCCGAGGCATGGGGCATCAGGTGAAAGGACTGGAACACGAATCCCAGCTCGCTGCGCCGGTAGGAGGCGCTCTCTCGCTCTGACATCCTGGCCACGTCGCGCCCGTCGAAGACGACGCTGCCGCTGTCGGGGGTGGCCAGGCCGGCGGTTAGCAGCAAAAGCGTGGTCTTGCCCGAGCCGCTGGGCCCGTACAGCGCCACGAATTCGCCGCTGGAGATCGTCAGCGAAACGCCGTCCACGGCCTTGACGGTCTCGACCCCGTTGGTGTAGTGCTTGACGAGCTCGCGCAGGTCGAGCGTGCTCACTACCCGGACCGCTCCGCCGCCGTTCTCCTGCGCGGCAGCTGCACGACCGAGCCCCGCTCCTCCGTCGTGACCACTTCGCCGTCGGCGATCGAGATCAGCACGCCAACGCCCTGCAGCACGCTCATCTGCTCGGAGGCGAGCAGCAGCGCCATGCCCTGCTCGCGAGTGGTCGTGCGCAGCAGCGCGTAGAACTCGTCGCGGTCGGTCAGATTGGGCATCAGCGCTGGTTCGTCGAGCACCAGCAGCCGGGGTTCTCGCACGAGCGCTCGCGCGAGCATCACACGCGCGCGCTCGTCCAGCGACAGCGACGCCGTGGGCTCCTCGGCAGAGGCGCTCACGCCGACCTGACCGAGCGCGCGCAGCGCACGCCGGCGCGCATCGCGCATCGTCAGGCTCTCGCTGCCCAGCGACGTGGCGACGTGGTCGACGACGCTCTCGCCGGGGTTGGTGCGCCAGTCGCCCGAGGCCATGAACGCGATCTCTCCACGCAGCAGGCGACCGCGCTCGGCGGCGCTCATGCGCGCCATATCGCGCCCGTCGAAGCAGACCGTTCCGGAATCCGCAAGCGTGATTCCTGCGGCCATGCGCAGCAGCGTGGACTTGCCCGAGCGGCGCGCGCCGAAGAGGCCGACCGAGACGCCTGCGTCGATGTCCAAGGAGACCTGGTCGAGCACCATGATCTCGCGCCCGCCGTCGAGATGGCGCTTGCTGGCGTTCAGGAAGGAGAGCAGCGGCGTCATCGCGGTGGCGGCGCTAGGTGCTGCGCTCGGAGAACTCTTTGATCCGCCTGCGCGTATTCGTCGCCCATGTGACCTCAGTCTGCAGTTGTGCATAGACCGCTTCGCGTGTGCACTCCATACACAGGGCGGCCCACGAGCGCGCCGGCCCGTCGGTCGGTGAGACCATCTGGGCCAACAGCAGGCACTCGCGCTCATACGCGCGCAGCGCGATCAGCAGGCGCGGAGCGTCCTGCTGGCGTGCTACCGACAGCTTGGCCTGCAGGCCCAGGCGCACCGGCTCGCGGGGCAGCAGCGTTTCCATCCACAGCGTGAGCGCCTCGGAAGTCGCCTCGGTCGGGTGGTAGACGAGGTGCGTGCGTCGGTGGTTGCCGCGCTTGGGTTCGTCGCGCGATATCGCCAGGCCCGTGTTCTCGAGCTGCTCCAAGAGACGGTAGACGTCGTTGGTGTCGACGCGCCAGGTCTCACCCAGGCGCGCGGCCAGACGGTTGGCCAGGTCGCCGCCGTGACCTGGTCGCTCCAGCAGCAGGCCGAGCAACGCTCCACGCAGCGGCGTCGAAGGCCCCCGCATCCACTTCGTCTTCTCTGCGCTGCTTGCTGCCATCGCTCCTCGTCTCAAACTGGCTGCTCGGACAATACCGGACAGAGACACCTTTTGCCGAATCGTTCCGACAACTTGTCAGAGTGCGTATCCGTAAATTGCGGCGTGGCATATGCCAGTCGACCGTCTGCGAGCGCTCGCAGACGGTCGACTACGGCACTATCACGGCGGCGCCGGTGAAGCGCCCTGCACGCAGGTCATCGAGCGCCTGGCCGGCGTCCTGCAACGGATAGGTGCTGACGCGGGTCCGCACCGGTACGCGCGGCGCGAGCGCGAGCATCTCGTGGGCGTCGGCACGCGTAAGGTTGGCGACCGAGCACAGGGTCCGCTCATGCCACAGGATGTCGTAGGGGAACGATGGAATGTCGCTCATGTGGATGCCGCCGCAGACGACTGTCCCTCCGGGCGCGAGAGCGCGCAGCGCGAGCGGCACGAGCGCGCCCACGGGGGCGAAGATGATCGCCGCGTCCAGCGGCTCGGGCGGCGTTTGCTCTGAGCCGCCGGCCCACACCGCCCCCAGCTCGCGTGCGAACGCCTGCGCGCTCTCGTCGCCGGCGCGCGTGAACGCGTACACCTGCCGACCCTCCCAGCGGCAGACCTGGATGAGGATGTGGGCGGCTGCGCCGAAGCCGTAGAGCCCGAGGCGCCTGGCCGCACCGCACAGGCGCAGGGCGCGGTAGCCGATCAGGCCTGCGCACAGCAGCGGTGCTGCCTGCTCGCTGGGCATGTCCGCTGGCAACCCGAAGCAGTAGCGCGCATCGGCGACCGCGTACTCGGCCATCCCGCCGTCGATGTCACAGCCGGTGAAGCGGGCCTGGGGGCACAGGTTCTCGCGTCCGCTCGTGCAGTACTCGCAGCGGCCGCACGTCCAGCCCAGCCAGGGCACGCCCACCCGTGCGCCCATCGCGACGGTGCTGGCGTCGGGGCGCTCGCGGTCGTTCTGCGAGGCCTCGTCGCCCTCCTCACGAGCCTCGCCGCGGGCCTCGACGATGCCGACGATCTGGTGACCGAGTATGCGCGGCGGGCTGTCGATCGGAACCTCGCCGTCGAGCAGGTGCAGGTCGGTGCGACAGACCCCGCAGGCCTGCACGCGCACGAGCAGCTGGCCGGGGCCGGGCGTGGGGATCGCCCGGCGCACCTCGCGCAGCGGCCGCCCGACGCCCTCGAAGACCATCGCCCGCATTGTCTGGCTGTGAGCGGTTTGTGCCATCGCCGGCGTGCGGTGCCTCAGCCGAAGAACAGCTCTGCAGCCTCGTACAGCGCGGGGTCCAAAAGCTTGGGCTCGCGCAGTGCGTCCTGCAGGGCGACCTCGATGATCTCGCCGCCGTGCAGCGCGACCATCGCGCCGAAGCGCTGGCCGGCGGCGGCGTCCATGGCGGCTACCCCGAAGCGGGTGGCAAGCACGCGGTCGAAGGCGACCGGCGTGCCGCCGCGCTGGACGTGCCCGAGGATGGTCACCCGCGTCTCATAGCCGGTGCGCCGCTCTATCTCGCCCTCGAGCGTCACGCCGATGCCGCCCAGGCGCGCATGTCCGAAGGCGTCGGTGTCGGTGCCCTCGCGCACCGACAGCGTGCCCTCGCGGGGGGTGGCGCCCTCGGCGACGACCACGATCGAGAAGCTGCGCCCGCGCTCGTGGCGGCGGCGCAGGTGGGCGACCACCTCCTCGATGTCGAACGGGCGCTCGGGCACGAGGATCGCGTCGGCGCCGCCCGCGATGCCCGCGTGCGTGGCGATCCAGCCGGTGTGGCGGCCCATGACCTCGACCACCATCACGCGGTTGTGCGACTCGGCGGTCGTGTGCAGGCGGTCGATCGCGTCGGTGACGATCTGCACGGCCGTGTGGAAGCCGAACGTCACCTCTGTGCCGCCGAGGTCGTTGTCGATCGTCTTGGGCACGCCCACGATCGGCACCCCGTCGCGGTGCAGGCGCAGTGCCACGCCGAGCGTGTCCTCGCCGCCCACCGCGATCAGCGCGTCGACGCCGCGGCGCTCGAGCGTGCGCGCGACCGACGCCGTCCCGTCGGCGCCGTCGGCGTAGGGATTGGTGCGCGAGGTCCCCAGGATGGTGCCCCCGCGGGGCAGGATGCCGGCGGTGTTGGTGAGTGTCAGCTCGTCGGCGTCGTCTGCGAGCACCCCCGCCCAGCCGGCGCGAAAGCCGATCACGCTGTGGGCGCCGTCGGCCAGCGCGCGCCTGACCACAGCACGGATGACCGCATTGAGCCCCGGGCAGTCGCCTCCGCCGTTGAGCAGCCCGATCCGCGCCATCGCGTGAAGTTACATGTCAGTCGGCGTATGCGTCGCGGACGGCTTCCACTTCGGGCAGCGCGCCCATGAACGCGTCGAGCACGTGGGGGTCGAAGTGGCTGGCGCTTTCGCTTTGCATCTCCTCGATGGCCCATCGCAGCGGGAACGCGGGACGGTAGACGCGATCGGTGGTCAGCGCGTCGAACACGTCGGCGACGGCCGCGATGCGCCCCTCGCGCGGGATCTGCTCGCCCTGGAGGCCGAGCGGATAGCCGCCCCCGTCCCAGCGCTCGTGGTGGCTCTGGGCGATCAGCGCGCCCATGCGCACGACGTCGGAGCTCGACCCGGCGAGCATCTCATAGCCCGTCTGGGCGTGGGTCTTGATGACCTCGAACTCATCTTCGGTGAGCTTGCCCTGCTTGCGCAAGATCTCGTCGGAGATGGCGACCTTGCCGACGTCGTGCAGCTGGCTTGCCAGCCGCAGCATCTCGCAATCTTGCTCGGGCAGGCCGATCCGGCGCGCGACGATCTCGCAATAGCCGCTCGTGCGCTGCAGGTGGTGGCCGGTCTCCTCGTCGCGGAACTCCACCAGGCGGGCCAGGCGAAAGATCGTCTCGGCCTGCGAGACCCATACTTGGGTCTGGGAGAGCTGCAGCTCCTGCAAGGTCTCCTCGAGCCTTTTGTTGCGCTCGTGGGCCTCTGCCTGTAGTCGCGCCATCATGCGCTGGGTGGCCCGCTCGCGCCGGCGGCGGTGCAGCGCGTTGGCCACGTTGATGAGCAGCTCGCCGGACCCGACCGGCTTGACCAGGTATCCGTCGGCGCCCTGCTCGATGGCGGTCATCGCCAGCTGCGGGTCGTCCTCGCCGGTGACCATCAAGACAGCGGTCGATGGGTGGTTGCGGCGGATGCGCGTCAACAACTCGATGCCCGATTCACCGGGCATGTTGACGTCAAGCAGCACGAGCTCATAAGCGCTGTGCGCGAGCAGCTCGCGCGCGGCACCGGCGTTGGCCGCGCCCTGGCAGGCGTAGCCGCGGTCCTGCATGACGCGCTCAGCCCACAGGCGCAGCGCCTCGTCGTCCTCGACGACCAGCAGCTCGGTCATCTGACTCACCTCCCATCTCGAGGACCGGACACCGGCCAGACCGGCTCCGGCAATTGCGTCGTAACCCCAATGTCCGCGCCATGCGCGGCCGCTGGCCCCGTGCCTGCGGGCCCGGTTAGAGTGTCTCTGACCCCCACCAGAGAGTCAGTATAACCGAACTATACGTCCAACATGGAACGAGAGAGATCTCGGACAACCCGACCACGAAGCGCGACGGCTAGATCCCCTGGCCGGGCAGGAACTCGTTGGTGAAGGGCGGCAGCCCGTTGGCGTTGGGGTCGTGAGCGAGCAGCTTATGTGCGTACATCCATTCTCCAAAGGCCTGCCACGTCGCCTGGTCTTGCCAGCCGAACGGCTCGCTCGAGTCTGCCGGCAGCTGTGCCGGGAGTGTCTGCTTGATTGATTCAAGCTGCAGCTTGGCTTCCAGCGACGGGTTGGCCTTGAGCACCAGCGCGGCGGCGGCTGCAGGGTCTGCGCGAGTCTCGCGCTCGCCGCGCGTGAGCGCCTGCAGGAAGGCGCGCAGATCCTCGCCGTCGCCGCGCGCTTCGCTCTCGCGCACCACCAGCACCAGCTCGTCGTAGCTGGGCACGCCGGCCCGGTCGATCGGGATCACCGTCGGATGCTTGTGCGCCAGGCGCAGCTGTAGCCCCTCGTAGTTCCAGTAGCCGCCGATTGTCGCGGCGACCTTGCCCGAGAGCATGGCTGGCACGAGGTTGAAGCCGACGTTTACTTCCTTGACGCTCGTCGGGTTGACGCCCGCATTGGCAAGCGCGGCGCGCAGCTCGACAGACTGGTAGGGAATCCCTGCGGTGCCTACCGTCTTGCCGGCGAGGTCGGCCACGCTGGAGACGTGCTGTCCGGGCAGGGCGATGATCGAGGTGAGCGGGCGCTGCACGAGCGCTGCGACGGAGACCAGCTTCAGGCCCTGATCGCGTGCGAGCAGCAGCTGGGGCTCATAGGAGATCGCCATGTCGACCTTGCCCGCCGCGAGCAGCTTGAGCGGTTCGGCGGTTTCCGCGGGCACCACGGGTTTGACATCCAGGCCGACCGCGCGGAAATCCCCGTGGGCGATCGCCGAGTACAACGCCGCATGGTCGGCGTTGGGAAACCAGTCGAGCATCACGCTGAACGGCTTGACGGTGGATGTCGAGATGACGTCCTGCTCGGTGCCGCAGGCCGCCAGCGCGAGCCCCAGCGACAGGGCGAGAAGGACGGGCCGCACGGCGCGGGCGAGGATCGGTACGACTGCACGGCGGGCGGCGCAAGAGTCTGTCAACGGGTGTCTCCTCTCGATGGGACGGCCCACGGCGCCAGGCGGCGCTGGGCGAGGGCCAGGGCATAGAAGCAGGCGACCGCGAACGCGATCAGCACCGCGGTCGCCGCGTATGCGCGCGCCGTCTGAAAGCCGCCCGCATCGGTGATGATCTCCCGTCCCAATCCGGCATAGGCCGCCGTGGTGGGTGTGCTGGTCTCGGCGATGAAAGCTCCGATCACACCGACCGCCAGGGCGATGCGCGCGCCGGACAGCGCGGCGGGCAGCGCGGCAGGCAGCTCGGCGAAGCGAAACGCCTGCCAGCGCGAGGCGTCCAACGTGCGCAGCAGCTTGGGCTGGTCGGGGTCGACCGCGGCCAGGCCGTCGACGGTCGTGACGAGCACCGGAAAGAAGCAGATCAGCGCGATGACCACCAACTTGGGGAAGATCCCGAACCCCCACCAGAAGACCAGCAGGACGCCGATCACGGGGACAGGCACGGCCTGCGAGCCGACCGCGAGCGGGTACACGGCGCGGCGCAGCGGTGGAGACAGATGCAGCGCGACCGCCAGCGCCAATCCTGCGCCGAGCGCGAGCGCGAGCCCGAGCACGACCTCCTCGGCGGTGACCGTAAAGTTGTGAAAGACGAGGCTGGCGTTGTTCCACAAGGCCGCCGCGACGGCGTGCGGGGCGGGCAGCACCTGTTCCTGGACTCCGCCGAGATCCGCATAGCCCTCCCACCCGCCCAGCAGCGCGCCGGCGAGCAGGAGCGCAGGCAACGCGCTCCACCCGCCAGGCGTCCGCGCGACGCCGGCTGTCATCGGCGCTGGTCCCTCCCGAGCGCGTCCAGCGCGCGCTCGCGCAAGGACGTCACAGCGGGGTCGGTGCGGGCGCGTGGTCGTTGCACGTCGACGTCCAACTCGGCGACCACGCGTCCGGGGCGCGGCGAGAGCACGACCAGGCGGTCGGCCAGCAGGATCGCCTCCTCGACGTCGTGGGTGACCAGGACCACGGTGCGCTGCTCGCGTGCGAGCGTGGCGGCCAGCCACTCCTGCATGTCGGCACGGGTGATCGCGTCGAGCGCGCCGAAGGGCTCGTCCAGGCACAGGACCGGCTTGCCCGACAGCAGCGTGCGCAGGAACGCGACGCGCTGGCGCATGCCGCCTGACAGCTCGTGCGGTCGGGCGTGCTCGAAGCCGGCCAGCCCCAGCTCCTCGAACAGCAGAGCGGCGTGCCTGCGCGACTGCGCACGCGAGTGGCCGGCGATGCGCGGCGCCAGGGCGGCGTTGTCAAGCGCGTCCAACCACGGCAGCAGCAGGTCGCGCTGGGGCATCAGCACGGCGGGCGCGCAGGACAGCACCCGGCCCTCATCGGGCTGCGCCAGCCCGCACAGAATCTCCAGCAGCGTGCTCTTGCCGCACCCGCTCGGGCCGACCACGGCGAGCATCTCGCCACGGCCCACGCGCAGCGACACGTCCGACAGCGCTCGCACCTCGGTGCCACGGCGGCCGCGGTAGCGCCGGCCGACGCCCTCCAGCACGATCTCCTCGCGCTCGCCCGCCCACCGATGCGAGGGCTGTACGCGAGATTGCAGTTGGGTGGACACTCGGCTCCCTCCGCGGGCATTACCCCACAGGTTCAAAGGGTCGGCGCCGGAGGAATCGTTTCCAGTGCGCCATCTCAGCCGGCCTTCCCGCCAGCCCCCCTGGTGTGTGCTGTGCTCTGCGCCGATGCTAGCGCGCGGGCGGTTTGTCTAGCGCGCGGCGGCGATCACGGGGCGGGTAAGCGCGCGGACGAAGTCCTCCAACTGGGCGGTAGTCCAGCACTCAAAGGCGGTGCAGTGCTCCTCGTAGGCGGCGATGACCGAGTCGCCGTAGTTCCAGTACAGCCGCGGCTCGGGGTTCAGCCAGAAGGTGCGCCCGGCTCGCGCGGCGATCTGGGCGAAGACGTCCGCGCGCGGGTCGCGCCCGTTGGTGCGCGCGTCGCCGAGCACGATGACGGTGGCGCGGGGGTGCAGGTCGTCCTCGACCTGGGCCAAGAACTCCGACCACACGCGCCCGTAGTCGGTGTAGCCGGAGATGTCGGCAACGCCGGCGTCGCTTGAGATGCGTTCGCTGACCGCTTTGAAGTTGCGCTCGCGTTCGAAGACGTCGGTGACCTCGGAGATACGCTCGATGAACACGAACGAGCGCATCTTGCGGAAGGTGTCGTGCAGCGCGTGCAGCACCGACAGGAAGAACACCGACGCGGACGTGACGCTGGTTGACACGTCGCACAGCACATAGATCTCTGGCCGTTTGGGGCGGCGCGGGCGGAACTTCAGCTCGACGGGCACGCCGCCGGTCTGCAGCGATGCGCGCATCGTGCGGCGGACGTCGACATGGGCGTGGCGGCGGTGGCCGCGGGCCTGCTGGCCCTGGGTGGCCAGGCGGCGGCGCAGCTGGGCGACGACGCGGTGCACCGCGTCGAGGTCGGCGAGCGGGCCGGAGGGCAGCGCGCGTTCGAGCTCGCCAAGCGGTCGCGCGGGGGGCAGGTTGCCGGTGCGCTCGACCTGTGAGCGCTCGAGCTCGCGGCGCAGCAGCGCCTCGAAGCGACGCAGCGCCTCGCGCGGCAGGCCCTCGTGGCGAGGATCGTCGGCGGGCAGCTCCGGCTGAGGCTCTGCGCGCAGGCCCAGGGCGCGGCGGATGCGCTGGACGTCCACGCCGATCACCCCCGACCCCTCCTGGCGGCGGGCCAGGGCGGCGATGGCCATGCGCGCGAGGTCGCGCATGGCGCCCTCGGCGCCGTCGCGCAGCGCGGCAGCGATCTGTGCGCGAAGTTCCTCGAGCTCCTCGTCGGAGAGCTCGCCGAAGGCGCTGCGATCGTCCTCGCGGATGCCCTCGCGCGCGGCGGCCAGCTCGACGGCGCGAAAGAAGAAGCGCTCGAAGACTAGCTCGAACACGCGCCTGTCCTCTTGGCTCTTGGCCAAGGTAGCGGCGAGCGCCTCGCGAAAGTCCTCCTGTGAGGTCCAGCCGATCTCGCGCAGAACGGCGAACGCGTCGAGCAGCTCGGAGGTGCCCACGGCGACGCCTTCGCGACGCAGCTCCTCGCCGAGCTCGAGGATACGCGCGGGCAGGCCGTCGGGCTGTGGGTCTGTCTGCGAGGAGCCGGCGGGCGTGGGAGGATTTGAGTGGGACGGGACGGATTCCGGTCCGTCCCGTCGGTCAGGCGACATCGGCGGGCGCCCGCAGCTTCAGGCCGACGCGGTCGGCCACCACGTCCATGTCGGTGCGGTGCTTGACGATCACCGACATGGTTTCAGCGAAGACGTCGGCGTCGATATCGCTGACGCCCAACAGCAGCAGCGCGCGCGCCCAGTCGATCGACTCGGCGATCGACGGCGGCTTCTTGAGATCGAGCTCGCGCACCATGCCGATCACCTCGACGAGCTTGCGCGCGACCGTCTGCGACAGCTCGGGCGCGTGCAGGCGCACGATCTCGAGCTCGTGCTCGAGCTCCGGGTAGTCCAGCCACAGGTACAGGCAGCGGCGCTTGAGCGCCTCGGTCAGCTCGCGCGAGTTGTTGGAGGTGAGCAGCACCAGCGGGTGCGTGCGCGAGCTGACCCGTCCGAGCTCGGGTATCGAGATCTGAAAGTCCGACAGGACCTCCAGCAGCATCGCCTCGAACTCCTGGTCGGTCTTGTCGATCTCGTCGATCAACAGCACGACCGGCTGCTCGGACGCGATCGCGGTCATCAGCGGGCGCGCCAGCAGGAACTCCTCTCCGAAGATGTCCTCTTGGACGGCCTCCCAGCCGGTGTCAGACGCCTCGGCCTGGATGCGCAGCAGCTGCTTGCGGTAGTTCCACTCGTACAGCGCCTTGGCCTCGTCGAGGCCCTCGTAGCACTGCAGGCGCACGAGCTCGCGGCCCAGGTGCTTGGCAAGCGCCTTGGCCAGCTCGGTCTTGCCCACGCCGGCCGGGCCCTCGACGAGCACCGGCTTGCCCAGACGCGTCGCCAGGAAGGAGACCAGCGCTGTGGACTCGCCCGGCAGGTAGCCCACGGCGCGCAGGCCGGCGGCCAGTTCTGCGACGGAGGCGGGCGCCGCGGAGGGGGGGCTTGCCATCGTGTGACGCAATGATAGGCGCCGCCTGGCGCGCTCAGCTGCGGGCCGTCACTCCGAGCGTGCGGGCGGGTCCTCGAAGGACAACTGCTCGCCCTCGGGTCGGGCTTGGCAGGGAGCGGGCGGGTAGCGCGGTCGCCGGGCTGCGACGGGGCGATCGGCGTCGGCGGGCGCAGATGGTGCAGAGCGGGCGGGTACGGCGGCGCGCACGGTGATGTCGCCGTCGGAGGGGGGAGGGGACGAGGGCGAGGGCCGGGGCGAGCGGCGCGGGCGCGGTGCACGGGCGCTCAGCGGCGGTTCGGGTCGCTCGGCGGCGCGCATGCGCCAGCCTGCCAGCGCGAGGACGCCGGCGGCGACGAAGGCGAGGAAGAAGCCCCACTGGATGCCCACCGGATAACTCCCGCCGGAGGGACGGCTAAAGACGCGATAGAAGATCAACAGGCCCGCCCAGCAGCCGGCGATCATCACAATCAGCCCATCGCCTCCGGGCAGGTGGAACTCGCGTCCCTCGCCGCGCGCCCATACGATCGCGCTGACGCCGATGGCGACGAGGAAGATGGCGGCCTCGACGAAGGACACGTCGCCGAAGGCGCTGATGCTGTGCGAGTGGATGACGCTGGTCTTGCGATCGAGGCTCTGGAGGCTGTACCACGGCAGGAACATGGTCACCAGCAGGCCGAGCGCGGCGAGCGCCACGAGCCGCTGCTCGGGCTCCATCGCGCGCCACGCGTGCGACAGCCGGGTCATCCTCGCCGCTCGCCTGCTCGGATCGTGTGTGTCGGGCCCACCGACGCCAAGTCTAGGCGCGCGGTGCGGACGCTAGTGAGGGGTCACCACGATGGTGCCGCTGGCCGTGGAGAAGTTGCCCGCCAGGTCGGTTGCGGTGAGCGAGACCGTGAACGTGCCGCCCTTGGCGGGGGTGATCCACAGCAGCTTGGGCTTGCCGCCTTCGACGGTTGCTCTGTTGGTCCACACCACGTGAGTGCCCTGGCGGACGGTCAGACCGACGGTCGCGATCTTCGATAGCGACACCTGCACGCCGCCGCGCGTGCCGCCGCGCAGGGTGCGCGTAAGCAGCGCGATGCTCGGCGGCGTGTGCAGGTCTTCGGTGAACTGCTGGGCGGTCGCGCAGTAGACCTGGTCAGCCGCGATCGCCGCTTGGGCGGCGTGGGCGGTCGCCTTGGCGCCGGCAGCACTCGCGCCGCCGGTGTTGCCGGTCGCTTCGGGCGTGGTTGTCGAGCCACCCGGTGGGGACGTGGCGGCGCCCGGCGGGGGAGCGGGGGCGCCGGGCGGGGCTGGGGCGGGCGTGGCGGGCGGGCCTTTGCGCGTGCGTTCGCACAGGTGCTGGAGGAATTCGGCGAGCAGTTCGTGGTAGTTGAGGTTCGATTCGCCGAACTGGTCATACAGCGACCACGCGCCCGTGTTGTAGTGGGGGACGAGCGCCCGCGCCTCGGCGTCGCCGGCTTCGAACAGCTGCAGGCCGAGCGGGTCCTGGGTGATGGAGGTGTATTCATAGAGACCCACCAGCGCCTGGATGAAGCCGTTGAGGATGCGGTCGCTGGGCGCGTATGTGTACTCGGCGTACAGTGCGCCGGCGGGCGTGTTCACGCGCACGCCGACCGGAGGAGCGGTCTCGAAGATGCCGAGCGCCTGCTGGGCGGCGGTCAGGTAGGCCTGTTCGTGAAAGCGCGACCAGGCGCGGGCGAGGACCTGGATGGCGGTGCCCTGCGAGAGACCGCTCGTCCACGGCGGCGCTCCGCCGTCGAAGTGGAACATGTACTCCCACGCGATTCCCCCGCCACGCTGGGTGGCCAGCGGGATCGCTTCGTTGAGGACCTGGCGCAGATCGCCGTTTTCATGACCGGACAGGTAGTAGCCGTTGGCCTCCCCGAAGGTGCCCAGCCACTGGATCTGAAGGCCCTGGCCGGCGTAGTACTCCCACACCAGCTTGCTTTCGGGAAAGCTGACCCGCTGTCCGTTGGCCAACAGCGGTTCGTTCGTCCACCACTGCGTGTTGCGTTCGAGCGTGAGGAACAGCGCGGGCAGCCGCGAGGGGATGAGCTCGCCGGCGCCAGCCATCGCCTGTATGTCGGCCAGCACCGCGCCGAGTTCGGCGGCGCGCGTGCCGCTCAGCTTGGCCAGGGATCGTTTGGCGGCCACGTAGGTGGCGTAGTCCTGGCCGTACACCGCTTGGGTGATGGCGTCGCCGCGCAGCAGGGCCTGCAGCGCGGCACTGACGGTGGGGCCGTGACTGGCCGCCGCGACGCCGCGGCGGGCGCCCGCCAGCTCTGGGCTCGAGGTCCTGGCGGCGAGGGCAGGCAGGGAGGTGGCCGCGCTCAGGGCAAGCACGCCCACGGCGAGCGCGGGGATGCGGCTTGCGCGCACGGCGCTGATGCTACGCTCGACCGCGCCGTTGGCTGCAGCGGCTGTTGCAGCCTGACGCCGCTTACGTGACAGCACACCTCCCGAACACATCTCGCCGCGGGGTAGTTGCGCGCCGCCGCGCGCTTGTGCTGCTGTTGGGCGCCCTGCTGGCAGGCGTCCTGGCCGCATGCGGGGGCGCTGGCTCGCCCAGCGCCGCGTCGCTGGTGCACGCCACGTTCACCTCGCACAAGCCGATCGAAAGCGGGCGAATCGACCTGACGTTCGCCTTGACGCCGACGAGATCGGCCGGCTCGCCTGCGGCCGCCCAGCCTGTCCGGCTGGGCGTGCAGGGCCCGTTTGAAAGCCTCGGGCCGGCGCGGCTGCCGCGCTTTGCGCTTGCGCTCATGATGACCAGCGCGGGGCACACGCTGCAGGCCGGAGCCACCTCGACCTCCGGGCAGCTCTACATCGAGCTCGCCGGCGCTTACTTCACCGCGCCCGCGGCCACGGTGAGCGCGCTTGCGCAGGGCTACGTCCAGGCCACGCGCGCCTCCTCGTCGGCCGCCAGCCAGTCGACGTTCGCCGCGCTCGGCGTGAACCCCGGCGAATGGCTGGTGCACCCGCACATCGTCGGCACAGTGGACAGCGCGGGCGCGCAGACGACGCACGTGACCGGCGAACTGGACGTGACTCGCTTCCTGTCCGACGCCGATAAGCTCGCCGGCGCGGGCGGGGCACTGGGACTCGGTGCAGGCGGTGGCTCGGGCCTGAGCCTGCTGTCGCCGGCGGGGATCAGGGCGCTGGCGGGTTCGGTGCACTCGGCACGCGTGGACCTGTACACCGGCTCCCACGACCATCTGCTGCGCCGCCTATCGATCAGCGCGAGCATCTCCAGCACACCGCAGACGCGCGCCGCCCTGGGTGGTCTGGGCAGCGCGAGCCTGCAGCTGACGCTGCAGTTCGCTGGCCTGAACCAACCGCAGGCGATCGCCGCGCCGAGCAATCCTCAGCCGATCTCAAAGCTCCTGCCAGCGCTTGAACGGCTCGGCCTTGCGCTTGGCGCGGGCGCCGCCAGCTGATCGGAGCCCAACCCGATAGGCCCGTGCGGCTGGGGTCTTACTCCCGGTCGAGCTCGAGGTCGTCGTCGACGCCGTCGAGCTCGTCGTAGTCGTCCTCGTCCTCGTCCTCGTCTTCGTCCTCGTCGTCCTCGTCGAGGTCGTGATCCTCAGCCAACAGCTCGCTGGCGGGCTGGTGGCTGAGCTGGAAACGCTCGATCAGATCGTCTCGCTTGTTTTCGTCAAGCGGGGCGTCGTCGGAGATCAGCACCCAGTCGGTGCTGCCGAACTCCTCCCGCTCGAAGATCTCGTGGTCGACCTCGGGCGAGTCATCGACGACGATCAGGATCTCCGTCTGGGGATTGAAGTAGGTGCCTGGGCGAAGCGTCAGCTCATCGAGCGGGAAGCGGCGGGCGTTGCTCATCGCGCGTTTATACCCCACTCGGACGGCGTCGTGGCTGAAAATCTGCTCACGGGTCCATCTCCGCGAGCGTACGCGCCGTCTCGGTCTCGACGTCCAGCGGCGCCAAGCCCTGGCGGGCGCGCCGTTCGTTGCGGGCGACCACGAGCTGGCGCACCTCCTCGACGAGCGCGGACTCGTGCGCGCGTTCCTCGCGCGCAGGGCTCAGCAGGCGGGCGACCTCTGCGTCGATGTCGAGCGCCGGCTGGCCGGAGCGCACCAGGCGCTGGCTGCGGGCGCCGAGCATCTGGCGTATCTCGCGCTCGCGCTCGGCGCGCACGGCGGGGGAGTCCGGCGCGGGCGCCGGTGCGGAGAAGCCTCCATGATCGCCTTCGCGCGAGATGCCGCCGCTGCCGATCTGGTCGTACAGGCTGCTGCCGCCGCCGCGCGTGATCAGCAGCAGCAGCGAGATCACCAACGAGACGGCAACGGTGCCGAACACGACCGCGCTCGCGGCGTTCGGGGCGATGCCTAGGGCGACCGTCGAGAGGGCATCCCGCACGCCAATGATTGTTGCTCATCGGCCCGCCGTCCGCTACCCTGGCCGGAGAAGATTGACTGACCAGTCAATCTATAGTTGGCGCCACCCCCCTTAGGAGGTCCACGAATGGTCGATTTCACGCTCACCGACGAGCAGCTGAACCTGCGCGAGATGGCGCACGACTTCGCCGTCAAGGAGATGCGCCCGGTCGCCTGGGAGTACGACAGGGATGGCACCTGGCCGCAGGAGATCATCGACAAGGCCTGGGAGGTCGGCCTGATGAACTCGCACATCGCCGAGGAGTACGGCGGCGCGGGCGCGAGCTACTTGGACGGCTGCCTGATCGAGGAAGAGCTCTCCTGGGGCTGCTCGGGCATCCAGACCTCGCTCGGGTGCAACGGCCTGGCCACCGCGCCGATCGCGCTGGGCGGCTCGGAGGAGATCAAGAAGAAGTACCTGGGCATGCTCACCGAAGCGCCCAAGCTCGCGTCGTTCTGCCTGACCGAGCCCGACGCAGGCTCGGATGTCTCCGGCATGCGCACCACGGCGGTCAAGAAGGGCGACAAGTACGTGCTCAACGGGTCCAAGTGCTTCATCACCAACGGCGGCTATGCGGACTACTACACGGTCTATGCCAAGACCGACAAGGACGCGGGGCACCGCGGCATCTCGGCGTTCGTGGTCGAGCGCGAGTGGGGCGTGGTGGTCGACAAGAAGGAGGACAAGCTCGGCCAGCGTGCGTCTAACACCGCGACGATCTCCTTCAACGACGTCGAGGTCCCTGCCGAGAACCTGCTCGGCGAGGAGAACCACGGCTTCAAGCTGGCCATGATGACGCTCGATCGCACGCGCCCCGGGGTGGCTGCGATGGCCACCGGCATCGCGCGCGCGGCCATGGAGTTCGCGGTCGACTACGCCAAGGAACGCGTCCAGTTCGGCGTGCCGATCGCGATGCACCAGGCGATCCAGTTCATCATCGCCGACATGGCGACTGAGATCGAGGCCTCGCGCCTGCTCACCTGGAAGTCCGCGTTCATGCTCGACAACGGCGAACGCAACACGCTCGTCTCATCGCACGCCAAGCGCTTCGCTGCGGACACCGCGATGAAGACGGCCACCGAAGCGGTGCAGGTGTACGGTGGCTACGGCTTCATCAAGGAGTACCCCGTCGAGAAGCTCTTCCGCGACGCCAAGATCATGCAGCTGTACGAGGGCACCTCCCAGATCCAGCGCCTGGTGATCGCGCGCGAGACGCTGCTTCCGCGCCGCGCGCAGGAGCCGGCGATGGCCACCGCTGGGTAGTCGCCGCGGTCGCGGGGGCGGCCCGCCAGGCAAATAGATTGACCATCCGGTCGATCAACCTGTACAATGGCGCGCGCGTCGCTGCCTCGCTGTGCGACCGGTAGGAGGAGAAGGGGTGTCGAGGGATGCCGAGGACTGTGCCCCCGTCTGGGGGCACAGTCCTCGCGTGTCCGCGTATCCGCCTGCCGTTCGCGTCCGACGGGGCCTCGACGTCGGATTGGATATGTCACTCGAGAATGGAGGGATTCAAGATGCACATCAAGGAAACAGCGACGGGCGCACGAGCTCGCGTCGGTCGCGTCCTGGCGGGCACGCTTACGGTGAGCGCGATCGCGGTCGGCGCAAGTCTCGCGGTCCAGGCTGCCCCGGCGCTCGCGGTTGCCTCGTCCAACTCGCCGTGCGCGACAGTCGACATCATCGTCGCGCGCGCATCGACCGAGGCCCAGGGCCCCGGCGTGATCGGCGCTCTGGCTGAAGAAATCCAGAAAGGCGTCAAAGCGACAGTCGGAGAGCGGTCGGTCGTCTACCCCGCGGCGCTGACCCCGTATGAACCGAGCGTCACCGCCGGCGACAAGGCGATCAAGGCGGAACTCGAAGAAGAGGTCACGAAATGCCCGGGTCAGAAGATCGTACTGCTCGGCTACTCCCAGGGCGCGCAGATCGTCGGTGACGCCCTCGGCGGCGGCGGCGGCAACAAATCGGTCGACGGCGCTGGCGACGGTCCTGCGACCCCGCCGGCGGCGGCGTTCGCCACCGAAAAAGTGGTCGGCGTGATCCAGTACGGCGACCCGCGTCGCATCCCGGGCCAGTCCTTCGACGTCGGCAGCGACAAAAACGCCGAAGGTCTATTCCCGCGGCTGAAAACGCAGTTGCTGACGGCGTTCGCGTCGGACATCCAGTCCTACTGCGACACCGGCGACCCGTTCTGCGCCAAAGGCCTCGACCTGGAGGCGCATCTCGACTACGTCGAAAAGTACGACAAGACGGCCGACAGCTTCATCATCGGCCGCCTGAAGGCCGTCGGCATCGAATAGAGCCGATCGGCTCACGCGACGTTCTCAAGTTGGGGGCTCTCCGTGGTGTGGAGGGTCCCCAACCTTTCTTTAGGGCGCGGTCAGCCGGCGTCAGCGCGCCCGGCGATCGCGCGCGGCCGGTCCGTCGAGGACCATTCGGCGGCGCGACGTTCGGCGCCGGCGAGGTAGGTCTCGAACGCCTCGTCCAGTCGCTCGCGTTCACCTGTGGCGAGTAGTTCGATGACCAGGCCGCGCAGTGTGGCGAGCAGCAAGGTGGCATATGACCTGGCTTCCTCGCGCGGGCAGCCGAGAGCGACGATGTTGGCGGTGATCAGGTCGAGGCGATGGGTGATCGACCGCCCGACCGCCGGTGCATAGTCCGCTCCCGCGAATTGACTCTGGCCGAGAACCTCTACGAACAGGCGTATATCGCGCTGGCCCGGCGGCGAGGTCAGGTGGGCCCACAGCGCCCGCCAGCGGGTGGGAAGATCCAAGCCGGGGTCGGGCGTGCCGTCGCTGTAGACGCCTTGCGGAATCAAGGTCCGTTCGAGCAGGTGCTCGACGATCTCCCCGACGAGCTGCTCCTTGGTGCCGAAGTGGTGCTGCAGGGTCACGTGGCTGATGCCCACGGCCTCGGCGACACGTCTCAGCGAGAGGCTGGCGACTCCGTGTTCGAGTACGTACTCGCCGACTGCCTCGAGCAGCTCCCCCCTGCGGTGCTGGTAGCGCAAACTGCGCCCGTCCACGCGTTCTGCCATTCCCGGCAAGGATAGAGTCAGCTCGTGCTGGCTGCGCGGCCAGGGCGTTAGGCAGGATGCTCGTGGAACCTGACGGCGCGTAGCGGCGCCGCTACTCGGCGAGCAGCTCTCCGCCCCACTGCTCGGGGGCGACGTCGGCGAGCGTCTGCGAGAAGGTCCACTGGTGGCCGACTGGGTCTTGCGCGGTGTACTGGCGCTCGCCGTACTCGAAGTCGGTTGGCTCCATGAGGATGCGAGCGCCGTGCTCGCGCGCGTGCTCGCAGTGGCTGTGAGCGTCCTCGACGCGCACCATCACCGAGTGTGTGACCTCGCCCGCTCGCGGCGCAATGCGATCGTGGCGCACGTCGCCGACGATCACCGCGCCGTTGCCGAAGGCCAGCTGCGCGCGGTGGTTCTCGCCGATCCGCACGCGCTCGACAAAGCCGAATGCGCCGGTGAGCCACTCGACCGCTTCGCGCACTTCCGGGTAGATCAGGACCGGGATGACGGTGGCCTGCGGGATGGAGCGGTTGGGCTTCAAGCTGGTCTGAGCCTACAGTGAGCGCGTGCGTGCACCCGAGCAGCAGACGATCTTGATCACAGGAGCAACGGATGGGCTCGGACGCGCTCTGGCTGCAGAGCTCGCCGCTGCTGGAGCCACCGTGCTCATCCACGGTCGCGACGAGCAGCGCGGCAGGGAGACGATCGCGCAGATCCAAGCGAGCAGCGGAAACGACAGGCTGCACTGGCTGGCAGGCGACCTGTCCTCGCTGGACGACGTGCGCGCGCTGGCGGGCAGCGTC
Source organism: Solirubrobacteraceae bacterium (assembly GCA_035602785.1). Taxonomy (GTDB): domain Bacteria; phylum Actinomycetota; class Thermoleophilia; order Solirubrobacterales; family Solirubrobacteraceae; genus Palsa-744. The sequence continues at coordinate 3,689 of DATNLQ010000142.1, read as the reverse complement.
ACCGAACAGTGCGATCGCGTCGACGCGCTCGTAAACAACGCGGGCATCGGGACGTCGCTGCCCGGCGCCGGCGCCCGGCTGGAGAGCCGCGACGGGTACGAGCTGCGCTTCGCGGTCAACTACCTGTCGGGCTATCTGCTCACCCGCATGCTGTTGGCCATGCTGGAGCGCTCGGCGCCGGCGCGCGTGATCAACGTGAGCTCCGCCGGACAGGCGGCGATCGACTTCGACGACGTGATGCTCGAGCGCCACTACGACGGAGTACAGGCCTACTGCCAGAGCAAGCTCGCCCAGATCATGTTCACGCTGGACCTCGCCGAGGAGTTCGACAGCAGCGTGGTCAGTGCGACCTGCCTTCACCCCGCCACATACATGCCCACCAAGATGGTGACCGCGGCCGGCATCGACCCGACCAGCACCTTGGAGCAGGGCGTGCAGGCGACGCTGCGGCTTGTCATCGACCCGGAGCTCGACGGGGTGAGCGGCGTCTACTTCAACGGGCGCCAGGCGGCCAGGGCGCACCCGCAGGCTTATGACGTCGACGCGCGCAGGCAGCTGCGGGAGCTGAGCGATCGGCTGTGTGGGCTTGGCCGGGCGGCCTCATAACCCGAAGGTCGCGGGTTCGAATCCCGCCCGGCAGATGCACCTGCGACGGCCGGCAGTCGGTGGGCGACTTCTGGATCGAGGATCGCCCGCCAGCAGCTGCTTACGACCAGGTCGTAGGGACTAGCGACGTAGCTCTGCTTGTAGCCGGGTGGCGAGGCGGACGGAGGCCTCGATCTCGACTTGGCGGATCGAGACGCTCTCGACGCTGAGCCCAAATGGAACTCCGACGCGCCGGCAGAATGCGATGAGCTCGACGGCCGTGGCGACGGCTTGATCGTAGGACGCGTCGAGGGTGTTGTCCGCGTGGCGCAGCTCGTTCTCGATCCAATGCGGCACATCGACACCGAGCCACTGAACGAACTCCAGTGTCTTCAGCGAGCCGCAGACCGAGAACGTGAAGACGATCGGCGCTGGCTTGACGTCACGAGCGGCACACTCGTAGTGATAATCGGAGACCAAGTTCTTCGCGGCATTGACGTCATAGATGATCTGGGTGACAAAGAAAGAGCAACCTGCCGCCTGCTTCGCCAGCAGACGGACGTGCTCCCCGCGCCCGCGCGTGTGCCGCTCTGGGATCGCGACACCTCCGAGAAGGAGATCCGGGCGCACCTCGGTCCTGAGTTCGTAGGCTCGCAACAGAGAGGTTGCTACCGCCTTCTCACGAGAGGACGCACCGACGAACACCGACAGCGCGTGGGTTGGGGCTTGTTCGCTGAGCCACGAGCGAAGACCTTGCTCTGGATACTTGCTGACAGCGCGGTACACGATGGCCGGCACTTCCAAGCCGACGAGATCGCGAGCGAGGTAGTCGGCTGGGTCCATCGTGGGTAGGAACGGAAAGGGGCGTTCCTCGGGAATGCGGTCGCTCTCGTCATCAATGTCGTAGAGCACGAGGCCGTCGAGGCCCACCGGGCGCAGGCGCTCGAGCGTTTTCGCGGCGATCTGACTGGCTTGCTCCGGTGCGGTCGTCAGGCGCGGTGGGGTCAGCGCGAACAGCAAGAACTCACCCGTCCCCTCGGCAATGCGCCGCTGCAGCTCCACGCGCTGAAGCGTAACTAAACGCCTATGCACGACGGCTGGGCGCCGGCGGTTGTGAGCTTCCGGTCGCAGCAGCGCCACGCGGCGTCCTTGCGTCCACGAGAGCCGCGTCGAATGCTGCCTGGACGCGCCGACCCGCGCGAGAGTCGTCGCGAGTCATGCAACTCAGGACGACCGTGAAGCAGCCGATCCTGCCGCATCTAGCACGCAGGAAGCCGCGAAGCGGGCGTCACGGCGACATCTCGCCACTCTCGACCAGTGTCTGGCGCTGACCGCAAGGCTAATCTGCGGAAGGCCGGTGTCCCGTAAGCACCGACTTACGCGCCTTTCTCGGACGACACCGGCTATCCGAGTAGGCACGACTCCTCGACCCTGTGGGCTATAGCCCCTGTGTGCGGGCCATCAACGGTCGCAGGATTGGGTATCAATCCCGCCCCCGCTACTCCGAGTACCCGCGACCTGTCACCCACTTCGGTCGCGGTTACTCGTTTCGACCCGCTTCTTGGGTCAGCTACTGAGGCCCGGCATCACTCAAGCTCGCTTCGCACAGACGTAACCCGTTGCGTGTTGAACCCCAGCCAGTGCATCCTGCCCATGTATCGCGCGTGCTCGATCTTCAGGCAGCGGTCGACAATGACATCCAGGCCGCCTTCCTCGGCGATCCGCGCGCCCTCCTCGTTGATCACCCCGAATTGGCACCAGAGAGCGCCGGCGTTGATCGCGACGGCTTCCCGGGCGATCGCCGGCAGCGCGTCGGGGGCGCGGAAGACGTTGACGACGTCCACCGGGTCGGCCACGTCCGACAGGCTGGGGTGGCTCACCTCTGCGAGGATCTCGGTCTCGCGCGGGTTGACCGGGATCACCCGGTAATCGTGGCGCTTGAGGTAGAAGCCGACGAAGTTGCTTGCGCGCAGCGGGTTGGCGGACAGGCCGACGATGGCGATCGTGCGCGCGCCATGGAGCACGCGCTGGATCGTCAGCGGGTCCTGGTATCGCTCGAGATCCAGGTCGGTCATCTCACGCTGGCGAGGGCCCGGTCGAGGTCCCAGATCAGATCGTCCACGGACTCGGTTCCCACCGACAGCCTGATCGTCCCTGCTCGGACGCCTGCGGACTCCAGCTCCGCGTCGCTCAGCTGGCGGTGCGTCGTGCTGGCGGGGTGGATGATCAGGCTCTTCGCATCGCCGACGTTGGCGAGATGCGACCAGAGCGTCACGGCGCGAATCAGGTCTTGGCCGGCGGCTCGCCCGCCGGCGCAGTCAAACGAGAACACCGCGCCCGCGCCGCGCGGCAGGTACTTCGCCACGAGCGACTCGTATGCGCTGTTCGGCAGGCCGGGGTAGGTGACGTTCGAGGCCAGCTCGTGCGAGTCGAGGAACGCCGCGACCGCACGAGCGTTCTCGACGTGGCGCTCCATGCGCAGCGACAGCGTCTCCAGGCCCTGCAGGAACAGGAACGCGTTGAACGGCGAGAGCGCCGCCCCGAGGTCGCGCAGCGTCTCGGCCCGCAACTTCATCAGGTAGCCGTAGGTTCCGAACGTCTCGTGGAACTGCAGCCCGTGGTAGGCCGGCGACGGGTCTGCGACCACCGGGAAGCGCCCGTTGGACCAGTCGAACCCGCCGGACTCGACGACGACGCCGCCGATGCTCGTCCCGTGGCCGCCGATGAACTTGGTCGCCGAGTGGATGACGATGTCCGCGCCCCACTCGATCGGGCGACAAAGGTACGGCGTCGCGAACGTGTTGTCCACGATCAGCGGTAATTCGTGATCGTGGGCCAGTGACGCCACAGTCGAGATGTCGAGCACGTTGCCTGCCGGGTTCCCGATCGTCTCACCGAAGAACGCCTTGGTGTTCGCGCGCGCCGCCTTCCGCCAGGCGTTCGGATCGTCAGGATCGACAAACGTTAGCTCCACGCTCATCTTGCGCAACAGGTGCTTAAGCTGGTTGATCGTCCCGCCATACAGCGCTGATGACGAGACTACGTGGTCGCCCGGCTCGAGCAGCGTGAACAGCGTGGCCGCTTGCGCGGCGATCCCGCTGGCG
>DATNLQ010000134.1:0-4235 GCA_035602785.1 Solirubrobacteraceae bacterium | reverse complement strand
TGCCAGCGGGGTAGCCACCTACGCTTGTTGTGCATCCGGGCTGTGACCTCCAAGAGTCGTGATCTGTGGAAGGACCACAACTCTCGAACTCAGCCCGGATGCCTCCTACCCGTTCGCAAGCACCCGAGGCACGTCACCTAGACGGGCGTGACGGGGTTGTGCTTGGCGGGCCAGCCGGGCGCTCCGCCAGACACAAGCCCCCCGCGCCGCTTGCCGGCGGCGTGGGCGAAGCGGCGGATCAGCTCGTCGCGCAGCCGCTCGGGCTCGATCACGGCGTCGATGACCAGCTCGGAGGCGAGGTGCAGGATGTCGATGTCGGCGGCGTATTCGGTTCGCAGCTGCTCGACCTTGGTGGCGCGCTCAGCGTCGTCGTCGATCGCTTGCAGCTGGTTGTAGTAGACGGCGTTGATGGCGGCCTGCGGGCCCATCACGGCGATCGAGGCGCTGGGCAGCGCGATGCAGCAGTCGGGCTCGAAGGCGGGCCCGGCCATCGCATACAGCCCGGCGCCGTAGGCCTTGCGCACGATCACCGAGATCTTGGGCACGCTGGCCTCGCTGACGGCGCTGATCATCTTGGCGCCGTGGCGGATGATGCCCTCGCGCTCGACCTGCGTGCCGATCATGAAGCCGGGCACGTCGGCGAGGAACAGCAGCGCCACGTTGAAGGCGTTGCACGTCCAGATGAAGCGGGCGGCCTTGTCGGCGGAGTCCCCGAACAGCACCCCGCCCTTGTGCTTGGGCTGGTTGGCGATGATCCCCACCACGCGTCCGTCCAGGCGGGCGTAGGCGACGATCAGCTCGCGCGCCCAGCGCGGGTGGATCTCCAGCAGCGAGCCTTCGTCCACGAGCGCGCCCAGCAGCAGCTTCATGTCGAACGGCTTGTTCTCGTCCGCCGGTATCAGCTCGGAGATCGCAGGCGAAAACGATGATGAGGCCGGCTTCGCCGGCGGAGTTGTCGGTGGGTGACTTGCGCAGCTGGTGGGCATGTAGGAGAGGTAGCGCCTGGCCAGCGCGATCCCCTCCTCGTCTGTCTTGACCAGCTGATGGGCGCAGCCGGACACGCCGGTGTGCATGTGCGCGCCGCCCATCTCCTCGAGGCTGACCTGCTCGCCGATGACCATCTCGGCCATGCGCGGCGAGCCGAGGTACATGGAGGCGTTGCCGTCGCGCATGATCACGACGTCGCAGAAGGCGGGTATGTAGGCGCCGCCGGCGGCGCTGGGGCCGAACAGGACGCACACCTGGGGCACGGCCCCGGACAGGCGCACTTGGTTGTAGAAGATCCGCCCGGCGCCGCGCCGGCCGGGGAACATCTGCACCTGCTCGGTGATGCGCGCGCCGGCGGAGTCGACCAGGTAGATCATCGGCACGGCCAGCGACAGCGCACGCTCCTGGATGCGCAGGATCTTCTCGACGGTCTTGGGGCCCCACGAGCCGGCCTTTACGGTGGGGTCGTTCGCCATCAGGGCAACCGGCCGGCGGTCGATCTCTCCGACCCCGGTGACCACCCCATCGGCGCCCAGGCCATCCTCCTGCCAGTTGGCCAGCAGCCCCTCCTCGGCGAAGGAGCCGTCGTCGAGCAGCAGCGCCACGCGCTCGCGCACCGGTCGCTTGCCCTGCTGCGCCGCCTTGTCTCTGTGGCGCTCCGGCCCCCCGGCGAGAGCGCTCGCGCCCGCGTCTGCAAGCGAGCTCACAGAGCGACCGTCACCACGACGATCCTCGGCTGCTCAGCACGGCGATCCCGTACGGCGCTGACGCCGCTGGGCGGCGCTCACCAAGGCAATCCCCGGTAGCGATGCCGCTGCGCACGCAACTGACGACGTTCGTGGCGGGCCTGCAGCCGCGCGTGCACAACCTCCAGGTCCGACGCGGGCCCGAACAGGCGCCAGGAGTCGCGCACGACGGGCAGCATTGTGACGCCGATCACCCACGCCGGCCAGAAATCGGCGTGGCCATGGTGCCCACCGGTGAGCAGCCATATACCGACAGACAGCGCCGACACGCCAATGCCGCCGCCGGCCTCCTGAGCCAGGCGCCGGCGCAGCTGGCCCTTGCGCTTGCGCAGCGCGAGCGCGACCGAGGTGGAGCTGACGGGCAGGTCGGCCCTGATCGCGTCGATGTCTGCGCGCGTGATCGCGCGATAGGCACTGCCGACGCGCTCTTCGAGCTCCTCCGAGCTGAGCCGTCCGGCGAGCGCGTGCTCGCGCAGCTCTGCGACGAGCTGCTCGCGGTCGGCGTCTGCGACGCGCATCTGCGGCGTGGAGCTCACCCCTTGAATGTAGTCCAGAGACGGACCGCCTGCCACTCGACGACGGGAAGGATTGCGCTTGCGCGGAGTCCATCCCCAGACAAGCCCATCTACGAGTGGAGACGACAAGCATGCCCAAGATCGCCCAAGGTCTGGCGCGAGCCGTGGCGCGACCGCGGCGCAGGCCCACCCGAACGAGCGCCAACGGCCGCACGCTGGCGGTGCTGGCAACGCTGCTCGCGTATGCGGCCATCGCGCCGGTCGGCGCATCGGCCTTCGAAACGGCCTTCACCAAGCCGTTCAAGACGGTCACCCAGATCGGCAGCACGGTGCCGGCCAACGGTGACGTCAACCCCTACGGGATCGTCGACGTGGCCACGAGCTCCGGCAAGCTGGTCGCCGGCGACATCCTGATCAGTAACTTCAACGACGCCGAAAACAAGCAGGGCACTGGCTCGACGATCGTGCAGTTGACGCCCAGCGGCCACCAGTCGCTGTTCGCGCAGATCACGCCGGCGAGCCTGGGATCGGAAACGTGCCCGGGCGGCATCGGCCTGACGACTGCGCTTGCGATCCTGCCCCAGGGATACGTGGTGGTGGGCAGCCTGCCGACCAGGAACGGCAAAGCGGCGACCGCCAAGGAAGGCTGCCTGATCGTGCTCAACAGCGCGGGAGTCCCCGTGGAGACGATCTCGGGTTCGCCGATCGACGGTCCGTGGGACCTGACGGCGGTCAGCCAGGGCAACGACGCGACGCTGTTCGTGACCAACGTGCTCAACGGCACGGTGGAAGCGAAGGGCACGCCGGTCGACCAGGGAACGGTGGTGCGCATCAAACTGCACGTGACGGCCAAGAAGCCGCCGAAGGTGACGTCTGAGACCGTGATCGCAGAAGGATTCGGAGAGGTCACCAACCCGGCCGCGCTCGTGATCGGCCCGACCGGCGACACCTTGGGTCAGGAAGGCACCCTGTTCGTGGCCGACACGCTGGGCAACCGCATCGCGGCGATCCCCGACGCCCTGACGCGCCAGACGCCGCTGGGCGAAGGCGGGGAAACGGTGGCCACGGGCGGCTTCCTCAACGGCCCGCTGGGCATGACGCTGGCGCCCAACGGGGACATCCTGACGGCCAACGCCAACGACGGCCACATCGTCGAGACGACGCCTGCGGGCGCGGAGTTCCAGCCGGCGGAAACGGGCGCGGGCGAAGGCGGCCTGTTCGGGTTGACCGTCGCTCCCAACCTCAAGGGCGTGTACTTCGTCAACGACGCTGCCAACACCCTCGAACTGCTCCACTGAGCGCACTCCGCAGAGACACCGGGCGCCTGGCCACTGTGTGTGGTGGCCGGGCCGCCCGCTGCGGGTACCCTGCAGTACGTGGACAGCGAAGACACCTTCGATCTGGCCGCCGCGGGGCTGCGCGGCGACGGCACCGATCTGGCAATCTCCATCGAGGTGCTCGCATCGAAGCTCGAGCAGGCGCTGCCCGGGCAGGCGCGCGTGGAGCGACGCGGCGGCGGCCTGCTGGGCCGCGGTGAGAAGCGCGTGCGCGCCGTGCGGGTGGAGCTCGGAACGGCCGCCTACCTGCTGGGTGTGAACGGCGGACGGGTCGAGGGCTTCCGCGAGCGCCAGGTGGGCGGCATCTCGATCAAGCGCGAGCCGCTGGCACCGGACGAATGGATCGCGGCGCTGACCGCCGACCTGCGTGCGGAGGCGCAGCGCAGCTCCCATGCCCGGGCCGCGCTTGAGGAGCTGCTGCGCTGATGGGCGACCCGGGGCAGGGGCAGGCCGAGCAGGAACGCGAGCAGCAGGAATCGCTCGCGCGCGTCGAAGCCGGCGGAATCCCCCTCTCGGCGGAGCGTCGCCTGTCGGAGCTGCGCGGCGCGGCGGGAGCGGACGGCAAGGTCAGGAGGTCGTTCACCTCCGACCTGTCGGTAAACGGATTCGCGCTGTGCCACCAGCTCGGCCTGGAGCCGCTGTCGCAGGTG
>DATNLQ010000133.1:0-11113 GCA_035602785.1 Solirubrobacteraceae bacterium | reverse complement strand
GAGCCATGAGCGAAGGTCTGCGCTGGGCGCGCAGTGTTCTGCATGAGGTTGCCGCGCTGCTTACACTCGCGGCGCTAACCGCTGGCGTCACGGTCGGTGGTCTCCTGCTACATCGCCCCGCCTGGTTCCTTGGCGTGTTCGGCGTCGTTCTGCTCCTGGTTGTGCTCGGAGAGGGCGCATACCGGGTTTGGCGCGAGGCCGACGCGAAGCCGACCGCCGCTGCGGGGAACGCCGACGCCGACGCCGTGTGGCTCAGCGAACAGCTATCCGCAGGAAACGAGCTGCTCGCGAGCTGGCCCGGAAAGCCGAGATACAACGCGACCGAGGAGATTCACGAGGCGTACAAGTGGGAGCACCAGACGCAGGAGGGTCTTGCAGCGAGGCTTCCCACTCACAGCGGACACTTTGGCGTGGAGGTTGGCTTTAGCCCGGACTGGTATTCGGACTCTCTCGTTGGTCCCGAGCGGGGATACCTTCGCCGCCGGATTCATCGCCTCGCTGAGATTAACGAGCGGTACGGAAGGGAACGCACAAAATGAGCGCCACGCCCAGCCCTGCGACGTGGCGCCCTCAGCGAGCCTCAGACGACTTGGCCGACCAGCGACACCAGATGGAAAGCGCCTGGCGTGGCGAACACGAACTCCTTGCTGACACGGTGCAGCAAGCCCGCACCACAGAGCGGGCGGACAAGCATCTCTGGGTCGGCGTATCCGATCTCGCGGCCGATGTCCGCGACCGACCAGACGGTCGGGCAGCGGGACGGGTCGGTCAGCAGGTAGACGATCTCGCGTTCCATGTTGCCGAAGTCACGCATCGGCTCGTTAGGCTGGTCGGGCATCGGAAGGTTCCGCCTTTCGGTGTCACGGCCGGGGGGCAGTTCACGCTGTCGCCCCGGCCAATTCGTATGGAGCGGCCGAAGCTAGACTGCGCCGATGCAGCGATCAAGGGCTTTCGCCAACCGATTCGCCAAGCCCTCCTAGTCACACGTCTACGGAGTCGCCGCGCGCCCCGTTGCAGGCCTGATCCAATGCGCCGGTTGCCGCTGCTCGTAGCCTTTACCGTTTCGCTGTGTAGGGTCGGGTCAGCGTCTAAACCACGCTGACCCGGCCCGCTATTCAAGCGGCGTCAGCCTAGCAGGTTTAGACTCATGGTGGAATACCAATTGCATGATTGATATTGAGGACGACTACGTGGCCATCGGGGAGAGCCTTCGAGTCCTGCGCCGGCGCGCGGGACTAACCCAAGCACAAGCAGCGGATCTCGTAGGCGTCCGCAACACCTACATATCCCAAGTCGAGCGCGGATCGAAGGGCGTCTCCGTACGAACCATGCTCAAGCTACTCCGAGCGTATTCGGCCGACCTTCAAGCCTTGGCTGCCGAGGTATGCAGGGGGCGAAGCGACTAGTTCCCGGTCGGTATTCTCCTGGTGGCCATGATCGACGCCGAGGACGATTACGTGGCCCTGACGTCCGCTCTGCGCATCCTCCGTCGTCGTGCCGGCCTGAGCCAAGCGCAAGTTGCGGACCTTGTAGGCGTTCGCAACACGTACATATCCCAGGTCGAGCACGCCCAAAGGGGTGTTGCCACGCGAACCATGCTGAAGATGCTCAAGGTCTACAGAGCGACCCTTCTAGACCTCGCTCGGGAGATCGAACGCGGCGAAGGATGACCGGCACTCGGCCACGCTCGGACTAATGTGCGGGGACATGTCGAGTCCTATCGGCGACACATCACGCTTGCTCGTTCTTCTCGGCGCCGGCGCGTCCGCGGAGGCGGGCGTACCGATGTCCTTCGACATGACGCAACAAATAGTGGCTCTGATCTCGCACGATTATTCCGTGACTGACCTCTCTCACCGTCCCAAATCGAGCGGGCGTTCAGCGCCGTCCGACACGGAGCGAAAGTGGCTGTTGCGCAAGGTCCCATAACGCCGGCTATCGTCGCACCGCAGGCAGACGGAAGACTTAAACGCACTGCGCCGCCCCGCGGCTGCCGGAGGGCACCTCCGATATCAAGAAGACTCGCGGCAACATTCACGACAAAGTGGCAGTACCAGCCGGGCTCGGAGAGGGAGGTCGGCGAGCGGCCGGGCTCCATTTGGATTTGGCTACTTGAGCCGGAAGGCCTTGATGCGATCGTCGTACTGCGCAGAGTCCTGCGCGTACACGCCGTAGGCGAGCGCCTGGATGACCGCCATCAGCGCCGTGTGCGAGCGCACGTACCCCGGGCTGTTGGACGAGTAGTACAGCTTGATCTGGGCCAGCTTGGCGACCTCTGACAGCGTCGCGTCGGTGATCGCAGCGGTCTGCACCTGACGGTGGCGGGCGAGCTTCATCGCGCGCACCACCAGCGGGTGCGGGCGCCCGGCCGACAGCCCGATCACGAGCGTGTTCTCGTCGATGCGCCCGAGCCGCGACAGCGCCTCCTGCGACGGGCTTGCCACCACGTCCACGCGCAGGTCCAGCAGCATCAGCAGGTGACGCATGTAGCTGGCGAAGAACGCCATCTGGTCGGTGCCGGCCACCAGCACCTTCTCGGCACCAACGATCGCCTCGATCAGCGCCTCGACCGATCTGCGCGACACCTTGTGCGCGGTGTCCTCCACGTTCACGTGATCGGCCGCGAGGGCAGTCTCGAACTCGTTCTGGTCCAGCGAGAACAGCGGCGTGGAGCTGGCCGCGCCGCCCTCCTTGGCGTTTACGCGTCGGTATTCCTCGCGCGCGGCTGCCTGCAGCTCGGGGAAGCCCTCGAAGCCGAGCGCCTGGGAGAAGCGCACAACAGTCGAGCTGGACGTGTTGGCGCGACGCGCCAGCTCCTCTGCGGTTTGGAAGGCGGCCTCGTGGAGATGGTCAACGATGTATTGGGCCACGTCCTTCTGCGAGCGCGAGCAGTCGTCAAAGCGCGCCTGGATGTACTGCAACAGGCTCCGATACTTGCCTGTGCCGTCGGTCGGTGACTGCCCGGTCGAGCAGGCAGCCGCGTCTCCGTTCGTCAGGAAATGCATGGAACCCGTGGCATTCCGCGTGTATGTGGACCGATTCATTTGCGCAGCCGCTCGGAGCGATCGATCAGTAGCGATCCCAGGTGAACCCCGAAGGCGATAGCCGCAAAGAGGATTCCGAAGAAGGTCATAGCCGGAACTTCGAACAAATAGCCGGCGACCGCGGACAGAAGTCCGATCGCCGTGACCAATAGCGCAATGTCAGCGGGACGCTGCATCGTGGCGCGAGGTCTTCGCCGTTGCGGGACGTGACGTTTTCCGGGGCACAACGGCACCGTACCAGACGCGAAAAAAGCTTGCAACCCGCCCAGACCCTACCGGATCAAATCAGCAACGAACATACCCCACTTTCTCCCACAATGCAACCCCATTTGCACATCTTCTCCCGCACTGCATAACCTGCAAGTGCGCTGGCCAATTTTTGGCTTGATTTGCGGGGTTTTAGAGCCATGCTCCTGAGCTTGGCCCCTGATGCTTGTTGGCGCATGATTCCGTGCAGTGCATGGGTTTGCAGGAAATCTTGCAAAATATTGTGCGCTGTGCGCGCCTGAGAGGTCGATTCGACTACTGACTCAGGGGACGGCGCCAGCGGTTATGAAAGGTCCTCCACTACGGACACCATGCACGGTAGGCGAGCGGTTGAGACGCCGCTAGGGAAATTGGTGCCTTATTGGTGCCTCGGATGCTCCCTAAATGCACGAAAACCCTGCGGTCTGCAGGATATTCATGGCATGGGCGATACTGGTCGGAAGGGTGCGAAACTTGGCTTGTTAGAGCCGATCGCGAGATGAGCTGCGAACGCCAGCGTACGCTGCGCCTACCAGCCCGGCGCAAACCCAACGGCGCCGCAGTCGGGTCCGAGACAGGGGCTATCCTAGGAAGCTATGGCATCCACGCCAGACACGAAAATCACGGAGCTGTCGGAGATGCTGGCTCGCCTCGAAGATCAAGTGCGCCGGATGCACGACGATCTCGACAGCAGACTCGACGCCATCGCCTCGTCGCTGGAAGCCCGTGGCGCCGACGAGGAGGCCGAAGCACTGGCAGCCGAGCGCGTCAGAAGCGGCGCCGCCGAGCGTACCCAGGACGGCACCCAAGCTCTCGCGGAACTCGGCATCCATACGCACTGAGTCCATGAGCGCGGAGGCAGGCGTGCCCGTCACCTTCGCGGAGGGGGTCCGCGATGACGTAGCAAGTCTCATCGCAAACGCGAGTGGCGAGGCCGGCGCCTCCGAGTTGAAAGCCCTCAAGAATCGCATTGCCGAGCTGCTCGTCGAATGTAAGGCCAACCCCTACTTCGGTGAACTCATGGGCGCTGGTCGGCATCCTGAGCTGGCCGACTGCCGACGAGTCAGTTTCGACATCCCCACCCACCAAGGCAAGCCGCGCTTCCGTCTCATCTACCGCAACGAGCCATCCGACGGCGCCCCCGCCGAGTGCCGCTGGCTCGCCATCGCGCCCCGTGCCGGGCTGCGGGCACATCGCCAAGCACGCCAACGCGCGCGACGATCCTCCTAACATGCGACGCTGACTCATCGACCGGGTGACAGCCGCACATGTAGCGGCTGCAGACAACCGTCATGGGCGATACTGGGCTCGAAGGAGGGCCTGGGCGTGTCGTGGGGTGCTTTGGGGGCGCGTCAGCGGCTCTGAGGTGCTCTGAGATCATCTGAGATTCGCTCACTTAGGGACCACGGGAAGGACCACGAGTTTGGACGCGCGGACCGCCTGCTCCTGCGATGGCCGTTCCCACGCGCGCAGATTCGTCCACCGAAGTCCGAAGATCGGGATCGTCTGGGTGGATCTGCGCGAAGAGGCCGAAGCCTCCCTACCGATCCTCCGGTGCTTCGATCTAGACGTGCTTCAGCGGCGTGCCGTCTGCGAAAGCGAGTGCTGCGAGATATGGCCTGGCTCGGCGTCTGCGTGCGCTGACTAAGGTCTAGCCGACATCACTTAGGAGGAGAGCAATGGCCGACACCACCTGCCACATGTCGATCTCGCTCGACGGCTTCGTGGCCGGGCCGGATCAAAGCCGCGAAAACCCGCTCGGCAAGCGGGGCCGCGAGCTTCACGGCTGGCACCTTGGCGACGAGCGCGCGAACGAGGCGGACGCCACCGCCGAGCGCCGTTTGTTGCGCCCCCGCGGCGCCTACGTCATGGGCCGCAACATGTTTGGCCCGATCCGCGGCGAATGGGATAAGGAGTGGGAGGGCTGGTGGGGGCCCGAGCCGCCATACCACGCGCCCGTCTTCGTCCTGACCCACCACCCTCACGCGCCAATCGAGATGGAGGGCGGGACGACGTTTCACTTCGTCACCGATGGCTTCGACGCGGCCTACGCCCAGGCCCGCGAGACTGCCGGCGCAGACGGCATCGACATCGCGGGCGGCGCTTCGACCGTCCGCCAAGCGCTGCTGGCGGGCGTCATCGACGAACTCTGGCTCGACATCGCCCCCGTTCTGCTCGGGTCCGGCGAGAGGATCTTCGAAGGCCTCACCGAGTTCGATCTCGAGCCCGCCGAGGTCCTCCATTCCCCTCTCGCGACGCACGTCTGCTACCGCCGAGCGAGATGACGTTGAGACAAACCAACCTGCGGGCACCTGGCAGCTTCAAGAGGTGCCGATCTGCATGTCTTCGAGAGTGGGCGATACTGGTTCGAGGGGTGCGAAACTTGGCTTGCTGGAGCGGGATTCGGCGCCAGGCTGCGAACGTTGGCATACGCGGGCTCGTGTGCCGACTGCCCACGCACCGATGGACGATGCCTGAGCAGACGGCGGGGCTCAGTCCGAAGCGGCGGGCGCAGCGAGAGCGTCGGCTTCCGCGGCCTCGCGCTTCATCTCGATCGCGCGCCGTGCGCCCTGGGAGAGCAACATCGCACTCTCGGCCAGCTCGCGGACGGCCTCGGGGGTTGCGTCCACAAGTCGATTCCCGCACGCGATCTGAGCAACGTCACGCTTCCCATTCGAGCGAGGCAAGCCGTCTTCCATGCCCTCAGGGTATCTCATGCCACGGAACCTCTCGCGCGTTCGATCCGAGTCGCGAGGAGCTGCGCGAATGGCTCGATGTCCCCGTCGCGCGAGAAGAGCGCGGGCGCGACAGCATCGTCGTGGTCGGCCAGATCCGCATCCAGAGCAAATTCGACGGCGGGAAGCCCCAACGACCAGAGGGCAGCCGAGAGCGCAACGAAGCCCGTGCGGTGGTTCCCGTCGGCAAAAGGATGCACGCGCAGGATGCCCGCATACATAGCGCCCGCCACGCGGGTCTGCTCCAGAACACCGGCGTTCTGCTTCCCGAGTCGCTCAACGCTGCCGTTGAACGAGACGCAGACCTCCACGAGGTCCCGGCGCAGAGCGTCGGGCGAGCTTCCCTCGATCTGGCGCATACCGCCATCCGTGGTCACCGCTCCGAAGTACGCGCGCTCTTGGCGGAAGAGCCCACCGTCATGTGAGAAATGGCGACCGAAGATCGCTCCATGCCACCAGCGGATGCGCTCGGGATCGACGTGTAGAGGGGCGCGCCAGAATGCCCGCTGCGCATCACTCAGCACGCGGGCGAGCTCGTCACCGAGAGCCCGCCAGGTCTGCTCTGGCGAAAGACCCCGAGCTTGGTAGAACCGAGACTCCTCGCGGTCACGGAAACGGCCAGCTGAATGCACCCACCGAGGATGCCAACAACATCGGACCCCTGGACGATCGCCACCGCCCACTCACCTGGCTGCTCATCGCGCCCGCGTGCCTCGACCGTCTACTCAAGACATTTTGTGGCGTTAGCAGGGCTTTCAGTTGACCGAACTCGGCGCGGCTTGATCCGGCTTGACACGGCTCCGCCCCGCTTCGCGGGGTTCGGGTCAGGGCCCAACAGTCAATAGTGTGTGCAACACCGTGGGCGGAACGCCTTCCGCAAAGGCGAGGATCGCGGCCGCAAGTGCGAGAGTAGCGCCGGACAACACCACCACCCACCGCCAACAGTAGAAGCGCAGCTGCCATCGCGCCTTCCGCAATGCAAGCTCTTGTATTTCTTCGTCTCGCTGCGAACAGCGAGATGACGGCGGACCCAAATGGGTCTCCTTTCATCGCGCCACTCGCAGGCCGCTACGAACTTCGCGGAACCACGACCCGTTCAACCGCAGCTCAACTACCTACGTGATCAGTCAACCAAACGGGCAAGGTGGATTATGTATCCAGGAACAGAATAACGTCGCCGTGTCTGTGCGTCAAGACCGGCGTGTGTCGAGACGCACTCGTGGGCGGGCAGCGAGCGCACCTGGCTGAGGGGTTTGTCCCTGTCCGCCCACGACTACGCCTCGGCCTCGTGCAGCCAGCCACACACTTGCGCCGCTCGCACCGCCGGTAGCACCTGCTCAGCCGGAAGGTCGTACACGTCATCAAGATCGCCGCCGGGCGGGAGGGCGGCTCGTCCCCTTCAGTGCGCAGCGGGTTAGGTTGACGCGCTCGATGACTCGCCCGCGTCAAAGCGTTCCACCTGGCCGGATGGCGAGACCGCGAACAATTCGATCCCGTCGGCCCTGGCGACCTGCTCGACTCGCGCTGCCCGCTGTAGCGTCTCCAGCGGGGCGAATAGGGCGGCCTTAGGCGACGATCGGGCATCGGAGAGCCGTCTAGCAGCGCCAGAAAGAGCGTCAATATCTCTTATCCCGAGACGCGAACCGGCCTTTATCTCGACTAGCATCACTTCGTCCCCGCGTCTGGCAATCAGATCTCCACCACTATCCGCAGGTGGCTTGCTGATAACCCAGCGCTGTTGATCGAGCCAAGAACGGACTTGGTCCACGAGTTCCGACCTTCGGGTAGCTACCGAGATTGCGGGCTCAGGCAGCACCGCCTCGAGCTCAAGTGCCCGTTCGAACGACGCAGGAAACGACACCGAGATCTCCCTACTACGAGCCAGCGAAAACAGCACCGTGCCGAAGATGCCGCCGACGAGCAGCGCGATTCCTGCCCAAACCAGAGCGCCCACATGAATCGAGACTTCACTCACGTAGACAGCAGCTCCACCCGTCGACACTCCGGTCAGCGCTAGTACGAGATAACCGAACAAGAGTCGCCTCCGGGCAAGTTCCCGGCGCTCTACCTCGTCAACCTCGCTCAGCAGACGCAGCTCGTCCTCAACGGCGGCCTTGATTGACTCGGTGCCGTGGAACTCGCCAAGTCTTCCTACCTCCTCGGCGATCTCTGCCTCTAGGGTTTCGATGGTTGCGCGGTGTAGTCGCTGCCGGGCGAGCAAGGCCGTCAATACCAACCCACCGAAGGCACCGGCGATGCCTACCACCACCGACACCGTCGTTGAGTTCAGCGCCAGCGAGACGATCAAAGCGGCGGGCCTAACCATCAGTTTCCTCCTGCACGTATCTCGCCAGCCGTTGCGATAATCAGCTGAATGAGTGGGACGGCCGATATGCAAGCGAAGACTGCGGCGAGGGTAATCACATAGCTCGTCATGAGGCGTTCTGGTGCGACCGTCGTAAGTAGTTTCGAACCAAATGGTACGGTGAACCATAGAGTTGGGATGCCTGCGACTTGTGCGAGTATCGATCTCACCTTGCGGGAGTCCTTTCGGACAACTTGAAGCGTTCGCAGAAATGACAAAGCGAGCAAGCCGCTCAGGATGCCGATCAGGATACCCAGAGGGATTCCGAGCTCCGGAAGCGCACTGGCACCTGCGATATAAGTCATCTGACCGATGGCGAAACGGTACAGGGATCTTCGGGCAGGAAGCACTCAGCCGGATTCGTTGATGCCTCGGCATCATTAGTCCCATGTCGAGCGGGGAACTTGAGCCGATCAAGGAAGCGGGCGAGGCTGCCGCGGCCCTCGCCGACGTCTTCATCGATAAGACGGGGGCGGCCCTCGTCCCTAAGGCCTACTTCGACTACGTTGTCACTCGCATCCACTACCGGCACGTCCCGAAGCTGATCGAGCGCGCGACTGCGACAGCCGAGAAGATCAAGGCATCGGGTCTGCCGGCGCGCGCCTATAGCGCGTTTGATGATCCGCTCCTGACCGCGATCCTTGAAGGCAACGCGGAGGAGGACGACCCGGAGCTGCAGAAGGTATGGGAGAACCTGCTTGCTAACGCGTTGACCGATGGCTTGGCGCCCGCACGGAGGGCCTACCCGGTTGTCCTGCGACAACTTGAGCCGGACGAGGCCCTGATGCTCGACCGGATTGCGAGCGGGTCGATCATCGTGCTCGGCTCGATTGGTGGGACGCGGGCCTTCCGCAGCAAGGGTCAGGACGGCATCCCCATCGCGACCCTCGTCAACCTTGAAAGGCTCAACCTGATCGAGCTAGGGCATATGCAGCCGACGCCAGCTGGAAAGCCTGTCCTCGCGCCGTCCGACGCGCTCAGAGTTATCCGCCTGACACCGTTTGGCGCCAGCTTCGTCGAAGCGTGTCGACCACCGAAGCGTCCGCCTGAGCCGGCCCGATGAGCCGTCTCCCGAGTGAACGCCGCGGCGACAAGCTCGGCGTCCCGCGCGCGGGACGCGTATCGCTGGGTCGTCTCGATGTCGCCGTGATCCATCCACTCATGCAGCGTCCGCATGGGTACGCCCGCGGTCGCCGTCGCCGTCCCGAACGTGTGCCGCAGATCGTGGTT
This sequence comes from Solirubrobacteraceae bacterium, assembly GCA_035602785.1. Classification (GTDB taxonomy): domain Bacteria; phylum Actinomycetota; class Thermoleophilia; order Solirubrobacterales; family Solirubrobacteraceae; genus Palsa-744. The sequence goes on along the minus strand of DATNLQ010000133.1, from coordinate 1,493 downwards.
CTCTAATGCCTGGGAAGCACGAGCCGGACCTTGACAGCGCGACTGACGGCGCGGTCTCGACCGCCTCCAGCGGGATGATGTTTCGATGACTATCTTTGGCCCAGCGTGGCATGAGCTGGAGCTGGCGGACCTCCAAGCCTTCCTGGAGGACGCGCCATCAGAGCCCTTGGAGTGGGAGGCGAAGGGCGGCGGCGAACTGAACCCCGGAAAGGTCCGCGCGCAGGTCTGCGGCTTCGCCAACGGCTACGACGTGGGCTACCTGATTCTTGGCGCCCAAGAGGGCGACGGTGGCTGGACGCTCGGGGGGATCGTCTTCCCGAACGGCGACCCGGCGAGCGACATCAGCGACCTGATCGCGGGCGGCGGCGTGACCCCGTACCCCGACGGGCTGAGTGTCCGTTCGTTCGAGGTAGCGGGCGGCCGACACGTCGCGGTTGTGCGCATTCCATCGGTCGCGGTCCCGCCATGCACGACCCGCGGCACCTTGTTCGAGCGGGTCTCGGGGAAAACGATCGCAGTGACCGACCCGGTTCGCGTTTCTGCGCTTTTTCAGCGAGGCGACTCAGCTCGCGCACATGCGCAGGCAGTGGCGGAGAGAGCGGCTTCGGCCGCGATGGGGCTGGGACGGCGCCGCGAGCCTGGTGACATCCAGCTAGCTCTCGGACTAGCCGCCTCGGGTTATCGGCCGGACATCAGCTCGCGGCTGTTCGCCGGGCTCCTCGATGCAGCGATGCGTGAGCAGATAAAAGCCCTTGCGGCTCGCGACATTCTCACTCACCCGAGCGGCGCCCCGTTCGTTCGCACTACAACTCAGGACGCGCTCGCCCTGGCGATCGATCCCACCCACGAGTTTGGTGACGGGTGGATTGTCCGCGCCGACTGGGCCGGCGGCGCTGGTTTGCACTGGGGGGCGGCGATGCAAACCGTGGCGGTCGAGACCGTCACCGAGCGGCTGGGTTGGGCTTGGACAGCAGCGGAAGCTGTCATGGCGATGCTGGACCCACTCGGGCCACGGTATGTGCACGTCATCGCGGCCGGGGGGCCGTTCCCCATTAACCGAGACCCGCCGCGCCCTTGGCCGCAAGTGCGGCGCGGGCCGCTTCCCGCCGGGGTCAGCGATGATGTGCTCGCGAGTATCCGCCGCGAGTTGCAGCGCGCCCGCGGGCATTTCGTTCTGGAGGACGGCCCGGAGCTTGGCGGCTCGCTGTGAGGGTCCGGGCCAGGTCCTCAAGTCGCCGCCTTCGTTACGAGTCGAGTACGCCGATCTCGGTGAGCGGCGAGAGCTTGCCGATATGCTCGCGTCCTCGGTGCGTGCACACGCGACGGCATCGCGTCACTTCACGAACTCGGGCCTAGGTGACGTGCCTCGGGTGCTTGCGAACGGGTAGGAGGCATCCGGGCTGAGTTCGAGAGTTGTGGTCCTTCCACAGATCACGACTCTTGGAGGTCACAGCCCGGATGCACAACAAGCGTAGGTGGCTACCCCGCTGGCA
>DATNLQ010000127.1:0-8008 GCA_035602785.1 Solirubrobacteraceae bacterium | reverse complement strand
TCTCGCAACTATAGGGTCCTCGCAGGGTCCTCTTGACTGTGCCCGTCGACCGCGAAAAGCCACCGCAGTACACGCGCTACCGCGCCCGCCGGAAACTGATCGGCGACCGCGAGGAGGGCCTTGGCCTGGCCGACCGCTCGCGCAGTGCGATCGGCATGGCGCGCTCTGCGCGCGGTGGCGGATCGCACCGAGGCGGCCTCGCGTCGCGGCTGGGCGGCGGCTGGCGCCGCTGGGCCACGCCCAAGCGCGCGCTGCTGGCCCTGCTCGCGCTGGTGTTCGGCTGGCTGTTGCTGGCGCTGGTCCTGTTCTTGATCAGCTCGCACTTCGAGCGCACGTCGCTGCCGGGCAACGTCGCCGGGGTACTCGATCCAGCCAGCTATCCGCTGACGTCGACCAACAACATCCTCGTGTTGGGCTCAGATCGGCGCCAGAAGAACAGCAAGGAACCGGGCGCGGAAACCACCGGCTTTGGCCGCTCGGACACGATCATGCTGATCCGCACCGGCGGCGGGCACGCGGCGCGACTGTCGATCCCGCGCGACACCGTCATCGAAATCCCCGGTCACGGCCTGCAGAAGATCAACGCTGCGCACGAGTTCGGCGGGCCGGCCGAGTCGGTGTCGGTGATCGAGCATTGGCTCGAAATCCCGATCAACCACGTGGTGGAAGTCAACTTCGAAAACTTCCCCCAGCTGATCGAAGCTATGGGCGGCGTGACATACACGGGCGGCTGCATCATCTCCAAGCTCGACGGCGGATTCGCCGACGGCGGCTTCACCCTGCGGCTGAGCGCCGGCACCCATCACCTCGACGGCAAGCAGGCGCTCGCGCTGGCGCGCACGCGCGAGAACCTGTGCGAGACCAACGAGACCGACATCCAGCGCGAGGAACACCAGCAGGCGCTGTTCACCGATATGAAGAACCAGCTGCTGTCCCCGGGCAGCTTCTTTCGCCTGCCGTGGATCGCCTGGCACGCGCCGCCGGCGATCATCTCTGACATGAGCGGCACCGAACTGCTGGGGATGTTCGCCGCGTTGGCCGTCACCGGCACGCCGCCCACGCGCGTGCTGCTACCCACCGGGCAGACCACGCTGCCCAGTGGCGAAGAAGGCTTGACGATCTCGCAAGCGGCGCGGCGCGCCGACGTGGCGCGGTTCATGAGCGGGTGACCAGCGGGTCAGCCCTTGGCGGCGACCGGTTTGGAGGCGCCTGCCTTGCTCGATCCCTTGCCGCCCGTGTCCGACGACGACGAGGACCCGCCGTCGGAGGACTTCTGCTTCTGCGGTGAGGACTTCTCCGAGGACTTCTCCGAGGAGGACTTCTCCGAGCTGGACTTCTCCGAGCTGGACTTCTCGGCGGCAGCAGCAGCGGCAGTCTCGCGTTGGCGGTTGCGCGTGCCGTAGTCGGTGTTGTAGAAGCCTTTGCCCTTGAAGTGGACCGCGGGAGCATGCAGGACGCGCTCGACCGGCACGCCCGAGTCGGGGTCGACGGTCAGCGGATCGTCGCTGAAGGACTGCTGCATTTCGAAAGTGCTGCCGTCCGGGCGCCTGTACTCGTATATCGGCATTGACAAACGATTATAAGTGCGAACAAACAGCGGCCCCGATCCTGCCCAGCCGGCGTCGGCAGGCGGCTCAGGACCCACGGGCCCTCAGTCGGTCAGCAGCGTCCGCACGGAGGCGATACCGGCGCGGATCGTCGGTGTGAAGTTACGATCGGGCTCGCTGAGCATTCGCAGGGCGAGTCCGTCGCCGAGCGAGAAGAGGATCTCTGCGACCGCCTCGGGCTCTGCGTGCAGGTGCAGGATGCCCCCCTCCTGCGCCACCGCAAGCATGCCCGCCACGCGCTCGCGCGTGCGTCGCATCAGGCCTGCGTACTCGTCGGCGATCTCCTCATTGCGACGTGAGAGCGTGAAGAGCTCGAACACGAGCGTGACGAAGTCGGGGTCCTCGCGCAAGGTCTCCTGCAGGTTCTGAGCCATCAGATCGATGAAGTCATCCGCAGACCGCGCCCTGGAGAGTCTGCGCTCGAGCAGCTCCAGGCGCAGCTCGCAGTCGCGCCGCACGGCCTCTACGAGCAGTTGCTCCTTGGTGCCGAAGTAGTAATGCAACAGCCCCCTCGACACGCCGGCCTCGCGCGAGACGCGGTCGAAGGTCGAGCCGGCGGTGCCGCGGCGGGCGACGCTGCGCCGCATCGCGTCGATGATCCGCCGGGCCTTCTCGCCGGACAGCGACTTGGCGCTCACGGACGCCGACGACGAGAGCCCGCGGTCGGCGTCCAAGGTCTGAGTGGTCACAGCCTCCACGGCAGTGGCGTCCGTTGCGGTCATCGCAAGCGACGAAGCGACTGGCTCAGCTGCCGGCTACGCCGGCGGGCGCCGGCTCGGCCGGCGTGGTGGTCGAGCTGTAGTCGAACTCCTCCTCGGCGCCGAACATGATGTCCAGGATCTTCGATCGCAGGCCCTCGCTCAAACCCAGCGCCAGCACGCCGGCCACCGCCAGCAGCAACAGCGCGCGGCCGCGCCCACCCCGGCGACGACTCGCCTTGGGGGGCTCGCGCAGCGAGTTGGAGGCTTCGCGCAGGGCGTCGGCGGCCTGCTTGAGCTCGCGCTGGAGCTTGCGATCCTCCAGCAGTGCCCGCGCAGGCGGCTTACCGTTGCTCATGCGCCCATACACACTGCGTGCCGCGCCATAGGCCGTAAGCAGACTCGAGCGCAGTTCGTCGTCTTCGACGATGCGCTGGATGTATCTGTTGCCCTGCGCCGCTCGCGCGGCCTGGCCGGCCTTGCCGATTCTGTCCTTAGCTGCCATCTCTGCCACCGCCTCTGCCGAAAGCTTTCTGGTCACCGCCAAATATACCCCCCCGCGAGCCGCGCGTATGCGCAAAGGGGGCGTCGGCCGGACGCGCCACGGACCTCAGGCGTGCAGAGCGGCCTGCTCCTGTGCCGAGGGGAACGACCACGCGGCACGCGAGCGGCGCTCCTGGCGAAACACCAACCGCAGTTGCTGTGGCGGTCGCAACTGGGCGTCGTGGGGTCGGAAGGTCGCGCACGGCTCAGATACAACGAGCGCGCACAGCCGGTTGACCTTGAAGAAGCATTCGTCACAGCTCACCTTGCGCACTGCACGCTTGGGCGCTCGCCTGGTCTGCTTGCTCTGCACTCGCATCTGCCCCCAGAGGGTGATCGACTTGAATGGACGGGGGCCGATCAAAGCACCATCGCAGCGACGACTCAAGGGCAGCTTGTGCGCCTACCTCGCAAATCGCACGATAAATGCCGTGCTAACCGGAAACACCCGACAACGCGTCACTTTGCTGTGACAATCTGGCCATGGACGCCCCAGTTTGCGGCAATTCCCACACCCTCGGCCGTGCGGAACAATCGATCGCTCGGATCCTGTCGAGCGCGGCCTGTCTGCTCTGATGCGCATCCTGGTCACCGGCGGAAGCGGTTTCGTGGGCTCGCTGCTGGTCAGACGGCTGCACGCCGACGGCCATGCAGTGCTGGCGCTCGGACGTGACCGCGAGCGGGTGCGCCTGGCACTCACCCAGGAGCGAGGTCGGGCCAACGGGGCAATCCGGTCGGCCGCGACGGACGTGCAGGTGATGCGCGGCGACGCCCTGACGGGCGAGGGGTTGGCGGACGCCCTCGAGGGCGTGCAGGTCGCCTACTACCTGATCCACTCGATGGAGCGTGCGCGCCCGGAGTGCGTAGGGTTCGAGCAGCGCGACCGCGTGGCCGCGGAAACCTTCGCGTCGGCTGCAGGGCGCGCGGGCGTCGCTCGCATCGTGTACCTCGGCGGCATCGCGCCGCACTGGGATGGACCCGGTGGGGCCGGCGCTCGAGGATCGCGCCACCTGGCCAGTCGCGAGACCGTCGAGGAGATCCTGCTGGCAGCCGTCCCGGACGCGCTCGCGCTGCGCGCATCGATCGTGATCGGCGCGCGCTCGCGTTCGTTTCGCCTGCTCGTCCATCTGGTCGAGCGCATGCCCGTTCTCACACTCCCCGCCTGGCATCGCTTCGCCACCGCGCCGATCGACGAGCGCGACATGATCGAGATGCTCGTCGCAGCCGCCACCGCGCAACTGCCAAGACGGTCCCTGGACGTGGGCGGTCCACAAGCGCTGACATACGGGGACATGCTGACGCGTATCGCCGAGCTGATGCTCGTCAACCGCCCGGCGGTCGGGCTGAAGGTGAATCTGGCAGGGCTCACCGCTCGCGTTGCAGCCGCCATCGCGGGGGAGGACCCTGAGCTGGTCGTGGCGCTGATGGAAGGCCTGCAGGGCGACATCCTGCCCGCGGACGACCGTGCAGCAGAGTTGCTCGGCGTTGGGTTGCACTCGTTTGACAGTGCTGTGGAGCACGCCCTGCGCGAATGGGAGGAATCCGAGCCGCTGGCCGCGCGCTGACCGGTCAGAGCCGGCTGGGCTGCACCCGTTAGGGTTGGGCGGGTGCTGCGATCCGCGGCGCCCGCCCCCCATGAGCCTCGTCACAGCATCGATCCAGATCGCAGCTCCGCCCGATGATGTGTGGAAGATAGTCATGGACCCGGCCTCACTCGGCCAATGGGTCACAATTCACCGCAAGCTCCTTCACGCCGACGACGGCCCGCCCCGCGTTGGGTTCACGATGGACCAGCGGATCCAGATGCGGGGGGTCAGCCTGGAGGTTCACTGGCAGCTCGTCGAGTGCCGCTCATGCGAGCTTGCGGTGTGGGAGGGACGTGGCCCTGCACGGTCACATGCGCGCAGCGAATATGTCCTGAAAGCCGACCGCGGCGGGACCCGCTTTGACTACCGCAACGAATTCCGCCCTCCACTGGGGCCCATCGGCACGCTGGTCAGCCGTGCGCTTGTCGGGGGAATGCCCGAGCGAGAGGCACGACGCACACTCGATCGCCTGCGCGCTCAACTGGAGCAGGTAAGCAAAGACAATTAGTGTAAGGTGCTGCGAAACAGCGATGTGACTAGGAACACATCCGCATGAGTGAACAGGACGCAATCGTGACCGACTTCCTTGACGAGAAGCGCCGAGAGATCACCGATCGACTAAAAGAGCTCAAGCCACTGGTAGACGAGTACAGCCGCCTCGAGGCTGCCGCGTCCGCCCTCGCTGGCGTGGGCGGATCGAGCGCTGCATCGTCCAGCGCGACCGCCACAGTTCCCCGTCGCCGTGGCCCGGGACGCCCGCGCGGCAGCGGACGCAAACCCCGTGCAAGCGCCAAACCGGCAGCACCGGCCGCACCGGCCGCACGCAAACCAGGTCGCCCTCCGGGTCGCCCTGCAGGACGCCCCGCTGCCCGCCGCGCAGGCCGACGCAAAGGAAGTGGAACGCGCGCAGCCGAGGCGCTGTCGTTCGTGCAGGGACAGCCCGGCATCACCATTCCCGAGCTTGCTGCCAAGATGGGCATCAAGCAGAACTACCTCTACCGCGTGCTCCCCGGACTGGAGCAGGAAAAGAAGGTAGAGAAGCAGGGTAGAGGTTGGCACCCGAAATCCTAGCCTCTCGCTGAAAGATTCGTTGCAGGATTCAAGGGGCGTGGTCGCGATGACCACGCCCCTTTTTTCATCTGTCATCTGGTCGAAGCAGCCGCTCTCACCGGCGGGGCCGATCGCTTGATCGGCGCTGGCCTCGCACTGCCTCTCAGATCATGCCCTGGCTTGACACGGTGTCGCGCTCGGCGACGAGCTCGGCGACTGACGCGTCGATCTTGGCGCGAGAGAACTCGTCTATGTCCAACCCCTCGACGATCGAGTAGCGACCGTTCTCGCATGTGCATGGAAAGCCGCTGATGAGGCCCTCCGGGATGCCGTAGGAGCCGTCAGAAGGGACACCCATGGACACCCACCGCCCCTCGGTGCCCGCGACCCAGTCGTGCACGTGATCGATCGCAGCGCTCGCTGCTGACGCTGCGCTGGAGGCGCCGCGCGCCTCGATGATCGCGGCACCGCGTTTGCCCACGTCGGGAAGGAACTGGTTTTCGATCCATTCCTGGTCGTCGACCGCGCCTGCGGCGATGCGCCCGCCGACCTTGGCGTGGAACAGGTCGGGATACATGGTGGGCGAGTGGTTGCCCCAGACCCCCATTTCAGAGACATCGGTGACCGGCACCTCCAGCTTGGCGGCCAGCTGGGCGATCGCGCGGTTGTGATCGAGGCGCATCATCGACGTGAAGCGCTCGTTGGGGATGTCCGGCGCGTTGTTCATCGCGATCAGGCAGTTGGTGTTGGCAGGGTTCCCCACCACGAGCACCCTCACATCGGCCGCAGCCACCTCGTTGAGCGCCTTGCCCTGCACTGTGAAGATCTCGCCGTTCGCGCTCAACAGCTCGGCGCGCTCCATGCCCTTGGTGCGTGGCCGCGAGCCCACCAGCAGCGCCACGTTGGTCTGATCGAACGCGTCTGCCGGTCGGTCGTGCAGGTCGAGTCCCGCCAGCAGCGGGAAGGCGCAGTCGATGAGCTCCATCGCAACCCCCTCCAGGGCGCCCATCGCCTGGGGGATCTCCAGCAGGCGCAGGTCCACGGGCTGATCGGGGCCGAGCAGCTGACCGCTGGCGATGCGAAACACGATGCTGTAGCCGATCTGCCCGGCGGCGCCTGTGACGGTAACTCGTACGGGGTTGCTCACGAACTCATCTCCTCATCTCTTTATAAATATTTAAATCGTTGTCGGCGTTCGGGTGGCTCTGACTCAGGCGGTGGCCGCCCGCAGGCTCTCGTCGATCGACGCGAGGAACTCCTGCGTGGTCTGCCACGGCTGGTCGGGACCGATCAGCAGCGCGAGGTCCTTGGTCATCTTGCCGCTTTGCACCGTCTCCACGCACACGCGCTCGAGCGTCTGCGCGAAACTCGTGACCTCGGGCGTGTCGTCCATGCGACCCCGCGCCACCAGGCCGCGCGTCCACGCGAAGATCGACGCGATCGGGTTGGTCGAAGTGGGCTTGCCCTGCTGGTGGGCACGATAGTGGCGGGTGACCGTGCCGTGCGCCGCCTCCGCCTCCACCGTCTTGCCGTCGGCGGTCATCAGCACGCTCGTCATCAGCCCCAGCGAGCCAAAGCCCTGCGCCACGGTGTCCGACTGCACGTCGCCGTCGTAGTTCTTGCACGCCCACACATAGCCGCCTTCCCACTTCAGCGCCGACGCCACCATGTCGTCAATCAGGCGGTGTTCATAGGTGATGCCAGCGGCCTCGAAGTCGCTCTTGAACTCGCCCTCGTACACCTCTTCAAAGATGTCTTTGAAGCGCCCGTCGTAGCGTTTGAGGATGGTGTTCTTGGTCGACAAGTACACCGGGTAGCCGCGCTCCAGGCCATAGCGCAGCGACGCTCGCGCGAAGTCGCGGATCGAATCGTCGAGGTTGTACATCGCCATCGCCACGCCAGGGCCCGGGAAGTCATACACGTCCAGCTCGATCGGCTCGCTGCCGTCCGCCGGCGTGAACGTGAGCGCCAGTTTGCCCTCGCCCGGAACAACCATGTCAGTGGCGCGGTACTGGTCGCCGAAGGCGTGACGGCCGATCACGATCGGCTTGGTCCAGCCGGGCACCAGCCGGGGCACATTGGAGATCACGATCGGCTCGCGGAAGATCACCCCGCCGAGGATGTTGCGGATCGTGCCGTTGGGCGAGCGGTACATCTCCTTCAGGCCGAACTCCTTCACGCGCGCCTCGTCGGGGGTGATGGTCGCGCACTTGACGCCCACGCCGTGGCGCTTAATAGCTTCCGCCGCCTCCACCGTCACCCGATCGCCGGTCGCGTCGCGATGCTCGATGCCAAGGTCGTAGTACTCCAGCTGCACGTCCAGGTAGGGGACGATCAGCTGCTCCTTGATGAACGACCAGATGATCCGTGTCATCTCATCGCCGTCGAGCTCCACGAGGGGGTTCTTCACCTTGATCTTGGCCATGGGCGGGTCCTTGTTGTGTCTGGGCCGGAGGGAGGGAGCCTCCGTGGGGATGGGGCGGCCGATGCTATCGCGGGTGGGTGGGCATCGAGGGTGGGTGCG
>DATNLQ010000139.1:0-3909 GCA_035602785.1 Solirubrobacteraceae bacterium | reverse complement strand
GTCGCGACGGGTCTGGCGATGGCGGCGCTGGGGCCGGCGGCCCGACGCGTCGCTGCCACGCCCGCCGGCGCGGAGCCGATCGTCGCCTTGCAGTCGGGCGAAACGCTCAGCGCCACCGAGGGGCTTGCCGTGAGGAGCAGCGCGTGAGCACTCCGGCTCAGACCGAGAACCAGGCGCGCACGCGCAGCTTCAGCTGGGAGGATCCTGCGGCGATGGCCGCCGCCGGCATGACGCTCGCGGGGATCGAGTACCTCAGGGCGATCAGCGACGGTGAGCTGCCGGCGCCACCGATCGCGCGGATGCTCGACTTTGAGATTCTCGAGGTCGACCCCGGAAGAGTCCTGTTCGCGATGGAGCCGGCCGAGTGGATGTACAACCCGATCGGCTCGGTTCACGGCGGCGTGGCGGCCACGATCCTCGACTCGTGCATGGGCTGCGCGGTGCACAGCACGTTGGAGGCGGGAGTCGGCTACACGACGACCGACCTGCAGGTCCGATACCTGCGTCCGATGAGCCTGCAGACCGGCCGCGTGCTGGCGCAGGGCACGGTGGTGCACGGCGGCAGACGCATCGCTACGGCCGAGGGTCGCCTGTTCGTCGAGAGCGATGGCACGCTGCTCGCGCACGCGACCACCGGTTGCGCGATCCTGCGCTGAGCGCACGACCGACGAGGAGGGGCGATGAAGCACTACATGGTTGCCGAGATGGAGATCACAGACCCGAGTTGGATCCGTGACTATGTGGCGAACGTGACCGGCATGGTCGAGCGTCGCGGCGGACGTTACCTGTCGCGCACGGGGCAGATCGAGAAGGTCGAGGGCGATCGCCGCCGGCCCCAGTTCATCGTGCTGATCGAGTGGCCCTCCAAAGAGGCGGCGGATGATTTCTACGCGAGTGAGGAGTACAGGCCGTATCGGCAGGCGCGCGAGCGCGGGGCCAGCAACGAGTTCCTGCTGGCCGCCGGCGAGGACGTCAACGGCGTGGCGCAGATGGCCGGGTAGGCGCGCGGCCGCTCAGCTGGCCAGCGTGGTCGCGCCGCCGCCCAGCTCGGCGTGCTCGGCCGCGGTCGGGTCGAGCGGCACGAGCGCGGCGTTGGGCACGCGTTTGATGTGCTCGAGCAGCTCGCCGGCGCGGACGGCGAGCGCGGCGCGTATGACCATTCCGTGGCAGACCACCAGGGCGGGCAGCTCGCCGGCTTCGACGTCGTCGAGCGCGGCGGCGACGCGGACCTCCTGCTGGGCAAAGGACTCGCCGCCGGGGAACGCGAAGCTCGCGTCGGCGTTGGCGAAGGCGTCGAACGCGTCGGGCGCCTCGGCGATGACCTCGGCAAACGAGCGGTCGGTCCAGTCGCCGGAGTCGGTCTCCATCAGCCGCGCGTCCTCGCGCGGCGTAAGGCCTATTCGCGCGGCGACCAGGTCGGCCGTTTCGCGTGCGCGCAACAGCGGGCTGCACCACAGCGCGGCAAAACCGTAGCCAGCGGCGCGCTCGGCCAGCTCGGCGGCCTGCGCGCGACCCGTGTCGTCGAGTGGAATTTCCTGCTGGCCCTGGAAGCGGCCCTCGGCGTTGTAGGCGGTCTGGCCGTGGCGGGCGAGGTACACGAGCGGCGGCATGAGCCGCTCAGCTCAGGTCGAACCGGTCGAGGTTCATGACCTTGCCCCAGGCTGCGACGAAGTCGCGCACGAACTTCTCGCTTGCGTCGTCGCTCGCGTACACCTCGGCAAGGGCCCGCAGCTGCGAGTTGGAGCCGAACACGAGGTCCGCCGATGTGGCGGTCCAGCGAAGCTCGCCGGTGTGGCGGTCGCGTCCCTCGTAGACGTTCTCGGCGGAGTCCGGCGCCTTCCACTCAGTGCCCATGTCGAGCAGGTTGGTGAAGAAGTCGTTGGTCAGCGTTTCCGGTCGGTCGGTGAAGACGCCATGCCGGGACTGTCCGAAGTTCGCGTTCAGCGCACGCATGCCAGCGATCAGCACCGTCATCTCCGGCGCGGTCAGCGTCAACATGTAGGCCCGCTCGAGCAGCCCATGCTCCAGCGGGAGCGGCTCTCCCGCCTGGAGGTAGTTGCGGAAGGCGTCCACGCTCGGCTCGAGCACGGCGAACGACTCCACGTCGGTCTGCTCCTGGGAGGCGTCGGTGCGCCCCGGCGTGAACGGGACGGTGACGTCGTGGCCGGCGTTCCTCGCCGCCTGCTCGACGGCGGCGCACCCGCCGAGGACGATCACGTCGGCCAGCGAGACCTTCTTGGCGCCGGACTGCGAGTCGTTGAACTCCTGCTGGATGCGCTCGAGCGTCGCCAGCGCGCTGGCGAGCTCAGCGGGTTCGTTTGCCTCCCAGTCCTTCTGGGGCGCGAGACGGATACGCGCTCCATTGGCTCCGCCGCGGTTGTCGGTGGCGCGGAACGAGGCCGCTGACGACCACGCGGTGGCGGCCAGGCGCGAGATCGACAGCCCGGACGCGAGGATCTTCTCCTTCAGTGCCGCTACGTCGGGCTCCCCGACCAGCTCGTGGTCGGCCGCGGGGACAGGGTCCTGCCACAGCTGCGCCTGCGGGACCCATGGGCCGAGATAGCGGGCAATGGGTCCCATGTCGCGGTGCAGCAGCTTGTACCACGCCTTGGCGAACGCATCTGCGAGCTCGTCAGGGTGCTCGTAGAAGCGCCTGGCGATCGGCTCGTAGACCGGATCGACCCTCAACGCGAGATCCGTCGTGAGCATCATCGGCGCGTGCCGCTTGGACGGGTCGTGGGCGTCGGGCACCGTGCCCTGGCCCTCGGGGTCCTTGGGCGTCCACTGCTTCGCCCCGGCGGGGCTCTCGGTCAGCTCCCAGTCGTAGCGGAACAGGTTCTCGAGGAAGCCGTTGTCCCACTTCGTCGGCTCGCTCGTCCAGGCGCCCTCCGGGCCGCCGGTGAGCATGCGCAGGCCGTTTCCGTTGCGGCTCAAGCTGCCCTTCCAGCCGAGTCCCTGCTGCTCCAGCGGTGCGCCCTCGGGCTCGGGGCCGATCATGCCGGGATCGATGGCGCCGTGGGTCTTGCCGAACGTGTGGCCGCCGACGATCAGCGCGAGGGTCTCTTCGTCGTTCATCGCCATGCGGGCGAAGGTCTCGCGGATGTCCCTCGCCGCCGCCAACGGGTCGGGGTTGCCGTTGGGCCCCTCGGGGTTGACGTAGATGAGGCCCATCTGCACCGCGCCGAGGGGCTTGGAGAGCTCGCGCTCGCCGCTATAGCGCTCGTCGCCGAGCCACGTGTCCTCCTGCCCCCAGAAGATCTCGTCGGGCTCCCAGATGTCCTCGCGCCCGAAGCCGAAGCCGAACGTTGTAAAGCCCATCGACTCCATCGCCACGTTGCCGGTGAATACGAGCAGATCGGCCCAGGAGAGCTTGCGGCCGTACTTCTGCTTGATCGGCCACAGCAGCCGCCGCGCCTTGTCGAGGCTGGCGTTGTCGGGCCAGCTGTTGAGCGGCGCAAAGCGCTGCGCGCCCTCTCCGCCGCCGCCGCGCCCGTCGGCGATGCGGTAGGTGCCGGCGGCGTGCCAGCTCATGCGGATGAACAGCGGGCCATAGTGGCCGTAGTCGGCCGGCCACCAGTCCTGCGAGTCGGTCATCAGCTCGATCAGGTCGCGCCGCAGCTCCTGCACGTCGAGGGTCGCGAACTCCTTGGCGTAGTCGAAGTCGGGCCCCATCGGGTCGGACAGGGGCGAGCGCCGGTGCAGAACGCTCAGGTCCAGCTGGTCCGGCCACCAGTCGTGGTTGGACCGCGGACGGTGCGCCGCGGGAGTGGGGCTCGCGATCGCCGGGTTCTCGCTCTCGCTGACGCTCTCAGTCATGTGCTCCTGTCCCTTTCTGGTCAGAGGTGCTTCCAGTCGTCTATCCGCGACGATCAACTTATCGATCGACCCGCCACATGTGGCGGGTCGGCC
>DATNLQ010000096.1:0-15978 GCA_035602785.1 Solirubrobacteraceae bacterium | reverse complement strand
GCGCGGCTCGCTTCACGGCGACCGCCACGCCGGCCGCGCCCGTGCTGGTCAGCCGCGAGCGCTGCCGCCTGGATGCCCTGCGCGCGGTGCTTGCCAACTCGGGCTGCGCCAACGCCGCCACTGGGCGGCGCGGCCTGGACGACGCCGCCAAGACGCAGGGCGCCGCGGCGATGGCGCTGGGGGTTGCGCCAGAGGAGGTCGCGCTCGGCTCCACCGGAGGGATCAGCTGGTATCTGCCCGTGGACTCGATGCTCAAAGGCATCCTTGCCGCCAGCTCCCAACTGCGCCCCGACGGCGATGCGGCCTTCCAGCAGGCGATCCAGACGACCGACGCCTTCGAGAAGCGCGCCAACCTGGAGGTGGAGCTGGCGTCGGGGACCGTGCGGTTGACTGCCCAGTGCAAGGGCGCCGGGATGATCTCGCCGAACTTCGCCACGATGCTGTGCTTCGTGCAGACCGACGCAGCGCTCGCGCCCGACACGGCCGACCTGCTGCTGGGCGTGTGTGTCAAGCGCTCGTTTGACCGCTGCTCGGTCGATGGCCAGCTGTCCACCAACGACACCGCGCTGTTGATGTGCTCGGGATCGAGCGGCGTAAGCGTCGCGCCCGAGAGCGAGGACGAGCTGCGCTTCGGCGAGGCGCTGGACGCGCTGCTGCGCACGCTGGCGATCATGATGGTCGCCGACGGCGAGGGCGCGCGGCGGATCGCGCGCGCGTTGGTGCGCGGGGGGCACGCCGAGGGCGTGGAGACGGTCGCCCGCGCGATTGCCAACTCGCCGCTGGTCAAGACCGCGCTGCACAGCGCCGACCCCAACTGGGGACGCGTCATCCAGGCGGCCGGCGGCGCCCTTTCCTCGCCCGCCGCCCGCGACTGGTTTGCCACGCCACTGGCGGTCGACCTGTCAATCGAGGGGATCCAGGTGTGCTCCGCCGGCGCCGCCATCCCTCATGATGAGGACGCGCTCGCCCAAGCCGTGGCGCGGATGGAGGTCGAGTACGAGATCACCCTGCCGGGCGAGGGCGCCGAGACCGAGGTCTTCTTCTCCGATCTCTCGCACGAGTACGTGACGGTCAACGCGGAGTACACCACGTGAGCCGCTACGCAGACCGCGACCCGCGCGACATGGCGCCCCAGATCGGCACGCTGCTGGAGGCGCTTCCCTACATCAGGGAGTTCCACGGCAAGACGGTGGTGATCAAGTACGGGGGCGCTGCGATGGAGGACTCAGAGCTGCGCGAGGAGTTCGCCCGCGACGTCGTGCTGCTCAAGTACGTAGGGCTCAACCCGATCGTCGTGCACGGCGGCGGCCCGGAGATCACCGCCTACATGAAGCGCCTCGATCTGCCGGTGGAGTTCGTCGGCGGCCTGCGCGTGTCCGACGCCGACACTGTGGAGGTCGCCAAGATGGTGCTCGTCGGCAAGGTCAACAAGGAGATCGTGCTGCGCCTGAACCGCCACGGACAGCCGGCGGTGGGGCTGTGCGGCGACGACGGCTCGCTGTTTCGCGTGGAGCGGCGCACGGGGCCGGGCGGCGAGGACATCGGCTTCGTCGGGCGGATCGAGCGGGTGAACGCGGGCGTGATCGAGCACGTGGCCCGCGACTACATCCCCGTGATCGCCTCGGTGGGCGCTGACCGCTACGGACGCTCCTACAACGTCAACGCCGACGAGGCAGCCGGCGCGGTCGCGTCCGAGCTGGGCGCCTTCAAGGTGATCTTCCTGACCGACGTGCCGGGCTGGCTGGCCGACCCGGCCGATCCCGCCAGCCTGATCGGCCAGGCGACATCCGAGCACGTGCGCCAGACGCTGCCGACGCTGGCCGGCGGTATGCGCCCCAAGCTGGAGGCATGCGTGCAGGCGATCGACGGGGGCGTCACGGCCGCGCACATCCTCGACGGGCGGGTCGCCCATTCGCTGTTGCTAGAGCTGTTCACCGACGCAGGGATCGGCACCAAGATCGAGGCGTCCTCATGACGTTGGCCGAGCTACAGGCGCTCGAGCGCTCCAGTGTGATCGCAAGCTACGCGCGCTTTCCCGTCGAGTTCGTGCGCGGCGAGGGGGCGCGCCTGTGGGACTCGCAGGGCAACGAGTACCTGGACTTCCTGTGCGGCATCTCGGTGACCAACATCGGCCACTGTCACCCCCGCGTCGTGGAGGCCGTGCGCGACCAGGTGGGGCGCCTGATGCACACCAGCAACCTCTTCTATACCGAGCCCGCGATGCGCCTTGCGCAGCGGCTGGCGCAGTCGAGCTTGGGAGGCAAGGTGTTCTTCTGCAACTCCGGCGCGGAGGCCAGCGAGGCGGCGATCAAGCTCGCGCGCAAGGCGCGTGTGGGCGGTGACGTGGTGGTGGTGCACGGCGCCTTTCACGGGCGCACCTACGGCGCCCTGTCGGCCACGCCGCAAGAGTCAAAGCAGGCGCCGTTCGCGCCGCTGGTCCCGGGCTTTCGCGCGGTCGCCCCCGAGCCCGATGCGCTGGCCGGCGCCGTCGACGAGCGCACGGCGGTCGTGCTGGTCGAGCCGATCCAGGGAGAGAGCGGCGTACACGTGCTCTCCAACGAGACGCTCGCCGCCGCGCGCGCAGCCTGCGATCAGCACGGCGCGGCGCTGATCTTCGACGAAGTCCAGTGCGGGATGGGGCGCACGGGCACCCTGTGGGCCTACGAGCAGACGGGCGTGCGCCCGGACGCGATGACGGTCGCCAAGGCGCTCGGCGGCGGGCTGCCGATCGGGGCGCTCATCACCGGCGAGCGCCTGGCCGACGTGCTGGCGCCAGGCGATCATGGCTCGACGTTCGCTGGGGGACCGGTCGTGGCCGCGGCCGCGCTGGCAGCGTTGGAGGTCACCGACGAGCAGCCGCTGCTGGGGCGCGTGCGTGAGCTCGGGCAGCGACTGATGGCCGGGCTGCGCGAGTTGCCCCACGTGGTGTCGGTGCGCGGGCGTGGACTGATGCTCGCGTGCGAGCTCGACGTGCCGGCACCCGAGGTCGTCAGTCGCGCCCTGCTGGCGCGGCGCCTGATCGTCAACGCCACCGGGCCGACCACGGTGCGCCTGCTGCCGCCGCTGACGATCGAGCGCGAGCAAGTCGACGACGCGCTGGCCCGCCTGGCGGGCGCGCTGGAAGGCTGACGGGCCGTGCAGCGCGCGCTCGGCGACGGCTATGAGCTCGACGACGATCCTGCCCGGATCGACCTGGATGCCGTGCACGCGTTCATCAGCGGGGAGTCCTACTGGGGCGCCGGGCGCTCGCGCGAGCTGATGCGCAGCGCAATCGGCGGCTCCAGCCGGGTGCTCGGGCTCTACCGCGAATTAGACCAGGTGGGCTTTGCACGCGCGATATCCGATGGCGCCCTGATCGCCTATCTGGCAGACGTGTACGTGCTGCCCGGCCATCGCGGTCGCGGGCTCGGCTTCGAACTGGTGCAGGAGATGCTCCAGGGAGGCGCCGTCCGCTCGGCCGGCCGCTGCCCGGACGTGCGCTGGCTGCTGCACACGGCCGACGCACAGGGCCTGTACGCACGCTTCGGCTTCACCGACGCGCCCTCGCCGTATCCGTTGATGGAACGTCCGCGCGAAGGCGCCGCCGCCAGCATGGACGCTCGCAGGCCAAGGCCCCAGTAGCCTTCGCGCGGATGAGCAGCGAGCACACGATCCCGACCACGCGGACGGCCTCCTACGAGGCCGATCCCAAGCAGGTGCACCGCGTGCTGCTGCTGTACTCGGGCGGACTGGACACGAGCGTGATGCTCAAGTGGATCCAGGACTCCTACGTCGCCGAGGTGGTGTGCCTGACGGTCAACCTCGGCCAGCCGGGCGAGGACTACGAGGTGATCAAGGGCAAGGCGCTCGCGCTCGGCGCGCTGGAGTGCCACGTGGTCGACGCGCGCGAGCAGTTCGCGCGCGAGTACCTGACGCCGGCCATCAAGGCGAACGCCCTGTATGGCGGGGGCTATCCACTGTTCACCGCGCTGGGGCGCCCGCTGATCGCCAAGCTGGCCGTCGAGCACGCGCGCGCCAGCGGCTGTGACACGATCGCCCACGGCTGCACGGGCAAGGGCAACGACCAGGTGCGCATCGAGGCCACCGTCGCCACGCTCGCACCGGAGCTGAAGGTGATCGCTCCCGTGCGCTCGTGGCAGATGGGGCGCGAGGAGGAGATCGCCTATGCACGTGAGCACGGCATCCCAATCAAAGGCGGCAGCGAGGCGGCGCCGTACTCGATCGACGACAACCTGTGGGGGCGCTCCTCGGAGGGCCTCTGGATCGAGGATCTCGACCATGCGCCCGAGGACGACGTTTTCCAGCTGGTCACGCGCCCGGAGCTCGCGCCCGACGAGCCCGAGCTGATCGAGCTGAGCTTCGAGCGGGGCGTGCCCGTGGCCCTCGACGGCGAGCGCCTGGGGCTCGTGGAGCTGATCGAACGCACGGCGCAGATCGCCGCGCGCAACGGCGTGGGGATCATCGACCACATCGAGGACCGCATCGTCGGCCTGAAGGTGCGAGACATCTACGAGGCGCCAGCGGCGGCCGTCGTGCTGGGCGCCCACCAGGAGCTCGAGCGCCTCGTCTGCACGATCCACCAGAACCAGTTCAAGCCCCAGCTCGACCGCCAGTGGGCATACCTGGTCTACGCGGGGCTGTGGTGGGAGCCGCTGCGCGGGGACCTGGACGCCTACATGGACGAGGTCAACGAGCAGGTCACCGGCACGATCGCCATGAAGCTCTACAAGGGCCACGCGCGCGTCGTCACGCGGTCCTCGCCCAACGCGGTCTACGACGCCAGCCTGGCGTCGTTCTCGGAGTCCGGCGGACTGTTCTCGCAGGCCGCGTCGCCCGGGTTCATCGAGCTGTGGTCGCTGCAGTCGCGCATGGCCTGGCGCCTGCGCAACGAGCGCGACGCGTGACGGGCGCACCATGCGGGTAGCATGCCCGCAGTGGCGCAGACGAGCGGCGATCCCTATCGACTCCTCGGCTACGTGGTCTGGCGGGGCGCCAAGTGGTACCTGCGCAGGCGCCTGCCCTCGACGCGCAAGCTGGCCGTCGGCGGCCTCGCCGCTGCGGGCGCGCTGGCGGTGGCCGCCGTGGTCGCTAGGCGCCTGAGCGCCTGACGCTCCCGTCCGCCGCTGGCCTTACCGTCCCTCACACAGTGATGGCAGAGGGAAGCGAGACGCCGGGTGGGGACGCAGGGGCGGGGCCCCAGGGACGCAGGCCGCCGGGTCGCAGCGAGGGCGACCTGCTGTCCGAACGGCGCGCCCGCCGCGCGGCCGAGACGGGCGAGGCGGCGCTCATGCTGCGCGCGGAGGCGGCCGAAGCGACGGTGCAGACGCTCGAACGCCACGTGTCCAGCCTGCAGGCGCGACTGCGCGAGGCCGAGGAGGAACGTCGCGGATTGTCAGAGCTGCTGGAGGCCGAGAAGGTCCTGGCACTGGAGCGCGAACACGAGCTGCGGCGAGTCAAGCAGCGCGAGTACGCAGAGCAGCAGCTGCGCGTCGAAGCGGAGGAGCGCCTTGTCGGCGTCGAGCGCGACAGCCAGGCGGAGATCGAGCGGCTGAGCGCCCGCGTGCAGGCGGGCGAGGATGATGTGCGCGAGCTCGCGCACAGCCTCGACGACTTGCAGCGTCAGCTCGCCCAAGCCGAGCGCCTGGCCGTGGCCGAGCACGCCAGCGGCCTTGCCGAGTTGCGGGCTGTGGTCGAGCGCGAGCTGCAGGCGCGCATGGCAGGCCTCGAGCGCCGCGTCGCCGAGACCCAGATCGGGCTCGAGCGCGAGCGCAGCGCGCGCGAACGCTCCGAGCGGCTGCTGGAGAGCATGCGCGCCGGCCACCTGCAGATGGGTGAGCTGATCGGCGAGATGAAGGGCATCGTCGAGCGGCTGCTCGGCGCGGTGGCGCTCGCCGTGCCCCCAAGCGGCGCCATCCAGCCGGGCGTCGCCGCACACGCAGACCTGCAGTCGGCAGCTCAGGCAACCGGGCCGGTGCTCGCGCATGCGCCGGCGGATGTGATCGCGCAGGCTCGCGGCGCGGAGATGACCGACGCCCTGGCGGCGGCCGTCGAGCGTCTGCGCACGCGTGCGCAGGCCGTCGCGGCCGCTCCCGAGCCGCCGCCGGTCGCGCCCCCGGCGCTGCCTCGATACAAGCACAGCATGTCGTGGCTGGCGCGGCGCAGGATCAAGCGCAAACAGCGACGCGCGCGTTGAGCATGGTGCCCTGGCTGTCCGTCTGGCCTCATAGCATGCAGTGCCTGTGAACAGCCCGTCCTGCGCCCATCTGCACGTGCACTCCGAGTACTCGCTGCTCGACGGCGCGTGCAAGATCGACGCCCTGGCCCAGCGCGCGGCGCAGTTCGGCCAGCCGGCTCTCGGCCTGACCGACCACGGCGTGATGAACGGTGCGGTCGAGCTCTACAAGGCGTGCAACAAGCATGGCGTCAAGCCGATCGTCGGCTGTGAGATCTATTTGGTGGACGACCACGCGGCGGCCAGCGCGCCGCGCCAGAACGGCGTGGCCGCCAAGAGCGAGCGCAACCACCTGACGCTGCTCGCGGCAGACGACGCCGGCTACCGCAACCTCGTCAAGCTCTCCTCGGCCGGATTCCTGGAGGGCCTGCAGAGGGGCAAGCCGACCGTTGACCTGGCCCAGCTGGAGCGCTACTCGCACGGCGTGATCGCGCTGACCGGCTGCCTGGCCTCGCGTTTTTGCCAGCGCCTGCTTGAGGATCGCCCGGCCGACGCCCGCGCTCACGCCGATGACCTGCTGCGCATCTACGGTGCCGAGAACGTCTACTTCGAGCTGCAGAAGAACGGCCTGGACGCCCAGGAGAAGTGCAACGAGGGCATCGTCAAGATCGCGCACGAGGTTGGCGGTCGCCTGGTGGGCACCGGCGACGTGCATTACCTGCGCCGCGAGGACTACGACCACCACACCGCGCTGCTGTGCGTGCAGACCAAGAGCACGATCGCCCAGCCGAAGATGACCTTCGAGACCAACGAGTTCTACCTGCGCGACAGCGAGGAGATGTGCGCCAAGTTCGCGCAGTGGCCGGAGGCGATCGCAAGCACGCTGGAGATCGCCGAGCGCTGCTCTGTGGAGCTCGAGCTGGGCAAGCAGCTGATCCCGCGCTTCCAAACTCCCGACGGCAGTGGCGAGCGCGAGTACCTGCGCGAGCGGGTGCAGGAGGGCCTGCGCCTGCGCTATGGCGACCCGCCGCCGGGGGAGGCCGTGGAGCGCATGGACATGGAGCTCGAGGTGATCGACCGCATGGGCTTCAACGCCTACTTCTTGATCGTCTGGGACTTCGTCAAGTACGCCAAGGAGAACGGCATCGCGGTGGGCCCGGGCCGCGGCTCGGCGGCCGGCTCGATCGTCGCCTACTGCCTGGCCATCACCGATGTCGATCCCCTCTCCTACGACCTGCTGTTCGAGCGCTTCTTGAACCCCGAGCGCGTGTCCATGCCAGACATCGACATCGACTTCTCGGTGCGCGGGCGCGAGCAGGTGATGCGCTACGTGACCGACAAGTACGGGCGCGAGTCGGTCGCCCAGATCGTGACCTTCGGCAAGATGTTCCCGCGTGCGGCCACACGCGACGCGGCGCGCGTGCTGGGCTTTGACTACAGCACCGGCGACAGGCTGGCCAAGCTCATCCCCGACCCGATCATGGGCCGCGCGCCCTCCTTCGAGGACTGCCTGAAGTCCGGCCAGCCCTTGCGCAAGGCCTATGACGAGGAGCCCGACGCGCGGCGCATCGTGGACGTCGCCAAGGGCTTGGAGGGGATCGTGCGCAACTCCTCGATCCACGCCGCAGCGGTCGTCATCGCCGACCGGCCGCTCACCGACATCGTCCCTCTGCAGCTCGCCGACGCGGGCGCCGACGAGGGCGGCGAACGGGCGTATCGCACCGTCACCCAGTTCTCGATGAAGCCGATCGAGGAAATCGGCATCCTCAAGATGGACTTCCTGGGGCTGCGCAACCTCGACGTGATCGAGGACGCCCTGGACATCATCGAGCGCTCGACCGGCGCACGTCCTGACATGACCACGCTGCCGCTCGACGACCCCAAGACCTATGAGATGCTCGCCAGCGGCGACTCCACTGGGGTCTTCCAGTTCGAGTCCGAGGGCATGCGCGAGGCGCTCAAGAAGGTGCGCCCGGACGAATTCAACGACCTCGTCGCACTCAACGCGCTGTACCGGCCCGGCGCGATGGACCAGATCCCCGTGTACGCCAAGGGCAAGCACAACCCACAGGCGATCTCCTATCCCGACGAGCGCCTGCGGGCGATCCTGGAGTCCTCCAAGGGGGTCATCCTCTACCAGGAGCAGGCGATGCAGATCTCCAAGGAGCTCGCCGGCTTCTCGGGCGCCAAGGCGGACGACCTGCGCAAGGCGATCGGCAAGAAGAACCGCGCTGCGATGGCCGAGCTGAAGCCGGAGTTCGTCGAGGGCTGTCGCGCGTCCGGCACCAAGCCCGAGGTGATCGAGTTCTTGTGGCAGACCAACGAAAGGTCCGCCGACTACTCGTTCAACAAGTCCCACGCCGCCTGCTACGGCCTGATCGCCTATCGCACGGCCTGGCTGAAGGCCAACCACACCGCCGAGTACATGGCCGCGCTGATCTCCTCGGTGATGTCGACCAAGGACAAGGTGCCGTTCTTTGTGGCGCGCTGCGAGGAGATGGGCATCGAGATCCTGCCGCCCGACGTCAACCTGTCAGACCACGAGTTCACTGTGGGGGCACACGACTCGGAGAGTCGGGAGGGCAACATCCGCTTCGGCCTGGACGCGGTCAAGGGGGTCGGCTACCAGGCGGTTGAGGCGATCAAGCGCGCCCGCGAGGAGGGCGGAGAGTTCGTGTCCCTGTGGGACTTCTGCGAGCGCGTGGACAACCGCACCGTCAACAAGAAGGCGATCGAGGCGCTGATCAAGTGCGGTGCGCTGGGCTCCACGGGCGCCAGTCGCAAGGGGATGCTCGAGGTGCTCGAGCTCGCCCAGGCCAACGGCCAGAAAATCCAGCAGGACGCACAGACCGGACAGGGCTCGATCTTCGACCTGCAAGACGAAGGCCCATCCGCCTCCTCGGCCGACGGGGCGGCGACACCGCTCGCCAATGCGTTCGCTGCCCCGGTGCACCCGCCGATCCCCGCCGAGGAGTTCGACCAGGCCGAGCTGCTGGCCGCCGAGAAGGAGGCGATCGGGCTGTTCGTGTCGGCGCATCCGCTCAAGCCACTGCGCGATGTCCTGCGCGCGAGGGTGGACTGCCCGATCGCCGCGCTGGCCGATCGTCGCGACAAGGACCTGGTGACGGTCGGCGGGATCATCACCGAGACCAAGCGCATCCGCACCCGCAACGGCGATCCGATGATGTTCGCCACCCTCGACGATCTCGCTGGGGCGGTCGAGATCCTCGTCTTCGGTAAGGCGCTGGCCGAGCACGAGGCGGCGCTGGCGGTCGACTCGGTGGTGCTCGTCAAGGGCCGCGTGGATCACAAGGAAGCCGGCAAGACGTGCCTGGTCGTTCAGGCGGTGCAGCCGTTCGCGCCCTCTCAGGAGGAGATAGAGCACGCCAGGGCACACGCCCGCGCGGCCGACCGCACGGCCGCCGCGCTGGCCAAGCCCGTGCATCTGCGCCTCGCTGTCGCCGACCTGTCAGCCAGCGCGATCGACGATCTCAGACAGACGATCGAGGACTGTCCCGGCGCGGCCGAGGTGCTCGTCGACATCGATCACAGCGACGGCACCAGGCGCCGCGTGCGGCTGGGCGAGCGCTACCGCGTACGCCACACACCCACACTGCGGGCCGAGCTCCAGCACGCGCTCACAGCGCCCAGCGCTGTGCCCGCTGTCTCACTGGCCGGCTGACGCCGGGTGCCAGCGGCGGGTTTTGCGCGCGGCGGCTAGGCTGATGCCGGGCGCCCGCCGCGGGCTTTGCGCGCCGCTACTGCGCGATCGTGAAGCTCGTTCGCGTGGGCCACTTCCTCGCGCGACGGTCCTTCGCGGTTGGCGCCCGGGGTCTCGAGCACGCACGGTAGTCGCTGCAGGCCGGGCGCCGACAGGAACGCCATGCAGCCCTCCTCGCCCAGTTCGCCGGCGCCGACATTGGCATGCCTGTCACGGTTTGACCCCAGCGGCGTCTGCGAGTCGTTGAGGTGCAGCGAGCGCACCCGTCCGCGCCCGAGCGCCCGGTTGCACTGGCGCAGGACGCCCGCCATGGCAGTGGCGCTGCGGATGTCATAGCCGGAGGCCAGCAGGTGGCAGGAGTCCAGGCAGACGCCCAGGCGCTGTGACGCACCGGCGCCCTCGAGCAGGCGCGCGAGCTCGTCGAAGGAGCGTCCCAGCGTCCCGCCTGCGCCGGCGGTGTTCTCCAGGTGCAGCTCGCAGCCCTCGCTCTCGGCCAGGGCCTCGCCGATCGTCTCGCCCGCTCGCGCTATCGCCGCGCCGATCTCCCCGGTCTTGGCCGAGCCGGGGTGCAGCACCACGCCGCTTGCCCCGATCGCGCTGCCCACGCGCAGCGAGTGGGTCAGAGACATCAGCGATTTGCGCCGGATGTCGCTGTCTTCGCTTGCGCAGTTGAGCAGATAGACGGCGTGGATGAGCACTGCGTCGATGGGGCTGTCGGCCATCGCCTGCCTGAAGGCCGCGAAGTCCTCGTCGCGGTAGGCCGTCGGTTTCCACATCCGCGGCGACTGGTTGAAGATCTGGATCGCTCGACAGCCGCGCGCCACGCCCCGCTCGATCGCCTTGGGCAGGCCGCCCGCCGGCGAGACGTGCGCTCCGATCAGCACTGCGTGTACAAACAGCCGGCTGGCACTAGCATGCGCCGCATCCTATGAAGGTTCGCTTCGCGCCATCGCCCACGGGAGCGCTGCACATCGGCGGCGCCCGCACGGCCCTGTTCAACTGGCTGCTCGCCCGCCACGAAGGCGGGCAGCTGCTGCTGCGCATCGAGGACACAGACCGCGAGCGATCGACCCCGGAGAACGTGGCGCAGATCATCGACGCGCTGCGCTGGCTGGAACTCGACTGGGACGAGGGGCCGGTGTTTCAGACGCAGCGCTCGCAGCGTCACCAGGAGGCCCTGGAGGCGCTGCTGGCCTCGGGCCACGCATACCGCTCGCGCGCGACCACCGACGACGTCAAGGCCTTCAAGCAGCTCTATGGCGCCGACCGCGGATTCCGCGCCAAGGCCGACCCGGATGGCGCGGTGCGCCTGCACGTGCCCGACGAGGGCGCGACCGTCGTGCACGACGTGATCCGCGGCGAGACCCGCTTCGAGCACGTGCACCTGGACGACCCGGTCATCGCACGCGCGGATGGATCGGTGCTGTACAACTTCGCGGTCGCCATTGACGATCTCGACGCGGGCATCACCCACGTGGTCCGCGGCGAGGACCACCTGTCGAACACCCCCAAGCAGCTGCTTGTGCTGGAAGCCGCAGGCGTCGCAGGACTTGGGCGTGCGGGGGTCGACCAGGAGGCGAGCGTGCCGCTGTACGCGCACCTGCCGCTGCTGCACGGGCCCGACGGCAAGAAGCTGTCAAAGCGCCACGGCGCCGCATCCGTACAGGAGCTGCGCGACGCCGGCTACCTTCCCGAAGCCGTTCGCAACTACCTGGCGCTGCTTGGCTGGGGTGCGGGCGACGACCAGACGGTGCTGTCCACGCAGGAGCTCGTGCAACGCTTTACCCTCGAGCGCGTCAGCCGCAACCCGGCGCGTTTTGACGAGGCCAAGCTGAAGTGGCTTAACGGCATGTACATACGCCAGATGCCGGTTGCCGAGCTGACCCACCGGCTGGAGCAGTTCACAGGCCAGCAGGGGCTTGAAGACCTCGCCAGGATCAGCCAGGAGAAGATCCACACGCTCGCCGACTTCTGGCCGTTGGCCGGCGCGCTGCGCGAGGGCCCCGTCGACGATCCCAAGGCGCGCGAGCGCTGGCTGACCGACGACGGCCGCGCGGCGCTGGCCGCCGTGCGTGCCGCTCTGGCCCAGACGCAGAGCTTTGACGAGGTCGCTGTGGGCGAGGCGCTCGCGGCGGTCGTCGCGCAGCGAGCGGCCAAGCCGCGCGAGGTCTACCAGCCGCTGCGCGTGGCCATCTCCGGTGCGACGATCTCGCCCGGGATCTTCGAGAGCGTCGCGCTGCTCGGCCGCGAGGAGACGCTGCGGCGCGTCGATCAGGCGCTGATTGCGCGCTGATCGCCACGTGACTCAGACCCTTTGCCCCGAATGCGTCACGATTCGTGGATGACGATCCAAGGACCCCGCCAGAACATGGTGGCGGTCCAGCGCAGATCTTCGCCGTCGTCAGAGAGGATCTCCGTCACCCGACAGCGGGTCGTGTCGCGTTTCTCCTGGCAGTTTGTGATCGCCAGTTCGTTGCCGCGGTAATAAGCATCGCGGATCTCGCGTTCGGCCAGCGGCACGCTCACCGAGGGCGGGTGCGCCTGCGCAGCCGCGGCCATCAGGAACAGGACGGCGGCCGCGATCGACGAGACTCTCTTCTTCATTGCTGATTCTCCTTGCTTTTGGTCATGTCGCTTGACCCGAAGGCGTCATACCGTAGACCCCGCGCTCGGTCATAGCGTAGGAGTATTGATTCACGAACTGGGTCCGCATGCTGATATTGCCCGCCTCCGTCCCAGGCCAGACGATCGTCATGAGCTCGTCGGTCGCGAAGCCGTCCTGGACGTGAGCTCGAAGTGTCTCCCACCAGTGTGCGCCCGCGCATTGCGACGCTCTTCGCTGCAAACCGCCAAAAAGCGCGCCAGCCTGCGCTTAACCGCCGGCCGGTGGCTGCCGATAGGGACAAACACGGATATCGCCGGTCCGCACGACCGGAAAACCCAAGGAAGGGGTCTTGAATCGAAATGCAGGCGACTGCTGCAGCTAAGAAGCCGAACCCGGGCAGCAAGCTGAAGGACACCAAGGCGCGCCTTGCCGCCGCGCCCGCTACGCGTGCCAACGCGCCCGGTGCTCCCGCAGGCGAGCGACACCAGAACGAGGGCCACGGCCGCCGTCTGACGATGGCCTTCGAAGCGCTCGAGGGCTTCCCCGCTCTGGCCGAGTCGCGCGACCGTTTGCTGGCGGTCATTTCGCGCGATCACGTGGCCACCGCAGACGTCGTCACCGCGGTCGAGTCCGACGTGGCCCTGATCATCGCCGTCCTGCGCCTCGCCAACCGCGCTGGGGACGGCCGCAAGCGCATCGACACCGCCGTGGGAGCCGTCGAGCTGCTCAGCCCGCACACGGTGCAGGCGGTTGCAAGCCGTGTGCGCACGTTCGACTTCTTCGAGCGCGCGAGCGTGTGGGACGCCGCGCCCGAGCGCTTTCGCCTGCACGCCCTCGCCACCCAGCACGCCGCCGACCGACTGGCAGCCGAGGTGGGCTACGAGAACCGCGATCGCCTGACCGTCACCAGCCTGCTGCACGACATCGGCAAGCTGGTCCTGCTGCACGCCTACCCCGGCTACCCCTCCCAGGTCCACCGCGGCGCGCGCACCCCCGAGGAGCGCATCCACCAGGAGCGGCGCGAGCTCGGCGTCGACCACGCCCTGGTCGGCGGCGTGCTCATCCGTCGCTGGGGCCTGCCGGTCACGGTCTCAACGCCGATCGAGCGTCACCATAACCCTGATGTAGAGGGTGAGGCTGCGTTCATTCGCCTGGCAGACATGCTCGCCCACTACGAGCAGGGCGGACGGGTGTCGCCGAGCGAGATGCTGCAGACGGCGCGCAGCGTCGGTCTCGGGCCCGAAGAGCTGCGCCGCGTTATGTACGAACTTCCCAACTCCAACAGCCAGCGCCAGCGTCACGTCGATCCCTGCCCGCTGTCAGGGCGCGAGCTGGGGGTCCTGCAGAGATTGGCCGAGGGCAAGGTCTACAAGCAGATCGCCCACGAGCTCACGTTGTCGACCAGCACCGTGCGCACGCACCTGCACAACATCTACCGCAAGCTCGGTGCCGTCGACCGCGCCCAAGCGGTCTTGATCGCCACCGAGCGCGGCTGGCTATAGGTCGCCCAGCCGGGCCTGCTACGGCTGGGTCTCGTAGCATCGTCGCTGGATGATCTCGATCACGAGCAAGTCTCCCTATGCGGTGCTCGCGCTGGCCGAGCTCGGTCGCAGCGCGGGCTCGGGTCCCGTGCCGATCGGGGAACTGGCGCGCAGGCGCGATGTGCCGGTGCAGTTCCTCGAGCAGCTGTTCGCCGTGCTGCGGCGGGCGGGGATCGTCAGCTCCCAGCGCGGCGTCAAGGGCGGCTACCGCTTCGCGCGTGAGCCCGCCGCCATCAGCGTGCTGGAGATCGTCGAGCTGCTCGACGGCCCGCTGGGGCGCGACGCGCAGGGCGTGTTCGCGGATGCCGCCGGGGCGGCGCGGCAGGTGCTCAAAGACACCACCATCGCCGATGTGATCGAGCGAGAGGCTCGCGAGGCGGGCGCGAGCATGTACCACATCTGACCAAGCGGTCACGCCAGGCCTTGGCCGCCTGACTAAGATTATTGGCGCTCTCCGGCTTCGCCTTGACTTAGTGATAAGCCTGTGTAGCCTTTGTAGACGAAGCGGGTGGCCGGGCACGGGTGGCTTGGGTGTTGAATGGGATGGTCATTCGGGTGCGCACGTGCACCTGCCCAGATTTCAGTAGACGCGACTACGGAGGGTTGCCCATGGCGAGAGACGCTGCGCAAGGATTGCGAGGAAGAATCTGATGGGCGACCGAACGGCGCTAGCGGCAAGAATGGCGGCGATCCCCTGGAGACTCGCGGCGTGCGCGGCGACGATCTCGGTCGCGCTGGGGGTGCTGCTGTCGCACGCGCTCATAGGTCCCGGCGCAGCGTCGCTCCCGGCTGGCGCGCATGCCCCGACCGCGTCGCGCAGTCTGCTGTCGAGCCTGCCGCTGACCGCCCGGGCCCCCGTGTCGGCGACGCTTGGCGCCACTGACCCGCGCTACCGCGTTCTTCCCTCCGCCGGTGGCGGATACGGCGCACGCAACCCCGCCCAACGGCTGGGCGTGAGCTTTCTGCCCGGCCAGGTGCTGCTCAGCTCGGGCGCCACGCAGGTCGGCCTGAGCTTGCGCGGCGTGGGCTTCGCAAGCTCGCTGGGCACCGTTGACCGGACGCCGCCGCGCGCGCAGGCCAATCGTGTGCGCTACGCGCACACCGGCCTGAGCGAGTGGTATGTGAACGGGCCGCTCGGCCTCGAGCAGGGCTTTACGGTCGCGCGGGCGCCCGCGGGATCCGCGAGCGCTCCCCTGACGCTCTCACTTGCCATCTCCGGCAACGCGCACGCTGCGCTGGCCGCGGGCGCCAAGAGCATCGTCTTCACCAGTCGCCGCGGCCCGTCGCTGCGCTATGGCGATCTCATGGCAACCGACGCGCGCGGGCGCCTGCTGCGCAGTTGGCTCGTCCTGCAGGGTGGCCGAGTGCTGCTGCGCGTCGACGCGCGGGGCGCGCGCTACCCGTTGCGCATCGACCCGCTGGCCGAGCAGGCCACGCTGGCCGGTCATGACGAAGGCCTGCTGGGCTACAGCGTCGCGCTGTCCGAAGACGCGAGTACCGCGCTGGTCGGCGCGCCGCGGGAAAACGGCGGCGCGTGGATCTTCGTCCGCTCGGGCGCGACATGGACGATGCAGAAGGAACTGACCAACGAAGAAGCCGGCGCCAGCACCGCGGCGTCGCCTGAAACGTGTGGCGGGGAAGAACCGGGCGAACTCAGCGAATGCGGAGGCTTCGGCCGCAGCGTGGCGTTGTCTGCCAACGGCAACACCGCCCTGATCGGCGCGCCGCGCGCCGACGAAGCCACCGGGTATGCCCGCGTGTACGTGCGCGAGGGCTCGACCTGGGAACGAGGCGAAACGCTGACCGACGGGCTCAAGAACGGGCATTTCGGCAAGAGCGTGGCGCTGTCTGCCAATGGCATGACGGCTCTGGTGGGCGCTCCCTCCAGCCACGACTCGGCAGGCACGGCATGGGTGTTCACGCGCGAAGGCGAAGGCTC
>DATNLQ010000094.1:0-5642 GCA_035602785.1 Solirubrobacteraceae bacterium | reverse complement strand
TCGGCAGGCGCCGTCGAGCGTGCCCTCGCTGCGGGCGCCTCGCGGGTAATACTCGGCACGGTCGCGATGTTCGACCCGTCGGTGCTGCGCGAGTGCCTGGAAGCACATGGTCCCGAGCGGATCCTCGTCGGTGTGGACGTTCGCGGGGGGGATGTGGTGACGCACGGGTGGCTGCAGGGCACCGATGTGCAGGCCCGCGCCGCTTTTGACTCTCTGCGCGAGCGCGGCGTGCGCAACTTCGTGTTCACGAACGTCGACCATGACGGGATGCTCGACGGCGCCAACCGCGACGAGGTCGCGTGGGTTGCGCAGGCGGCCGAGGGCGGCAGCGTGATCTTCTCGGGCGGCATCGGTAGCCGTAAGGACCTCCAGGCGCTCGCGGACCTGCGCCGCGAGCTGGCGTTGGACGCCCTCGACGGCGTGATAGTTGGCACGGCCCTATACGAGAAGCGCTTCACGGTCGCCGAGGCCAAGGCGGCACTTGCCGGTTGAGCCGCTCGCCTGATCGCTACCGTGAACGCGTGCACTACAAGCGCGTGATTCCCTGTCTGGACGTGGATCGCGGACGCGTGGTCAAGGGCGTTGAATTCGTCGACATCCGCGACGCGGGCGATCCCGTTGAGCTGGCCGCCCACTATGACCGCGAGGGCGCCGACGAGGTGGTCTTCCTGGACATCACCGCCACGCACGAGAAGCGCGAAACGATCGCCAGGCTGGCGCGCAGCACCGCCGACGAGGTGTTCGTGCCGTTCACCATCGGCGGGGGCATCCGCTCGGTCGCAGACGCCCAGGCCGTGTTGGACGCGGGCGCAGACAAGGTGTCGGTCAACTCCGCCGCGCTGGAACGCCCCGAGCTGCTGGACGAGCTGGCGGAGGTCTTCGGCGCGCAGTGCGTGGTGCTGGCGATCGACGCCAAGGCCCGGCGGGCCGCAGACGGGTCTCCTTCGCAGCAGAGTGCGTATGACCATGGCGATACACCAGCGCCGAACGGACACAACACAACCAGGGATACCGCGACGGCCTGGGAGGCCTACCTGGCGGGCGGGCGCACCGCCACGGGCCGCGACGTGGTCGCGTGGGCGCGCGAGGCGGTGCAGCGCGGCGCAGGCGAGATCCTGCTGACCAGCATGGATCGCGACGGCACCAGCGACGGCTATGACCTGGAGCTCACTCGCGCGGTCAGCGACGCGGTGGGCGTACCCGTGATCGCCTCGGGCGGCGCGGGCGAGCTGGAGCATCTCGTCCAGGCGCTGCAGGCGGGCGCCGACGCGGTCCTGTGCGCGTCCATCTTTCACTACGGGCGGTATACGGTGGCCGAGGCCAAGGCCCACCTGGCGGCGGCGGGCATCGCGGTACGTCAGAGCGGATGAGCCCGGCCGCGGGCAACGCGGGTGACGCGAGCGATCGAGCGCGCGCCACGCCAGCGCTCATCGGCGAGCGCGTGCTCGATGTGCTTGGCGATCGCCCGGGAGGACCTCAGCTGTTGACGCTGGCCGGCGGGCGCGAGGACGTCTCGCTGGTCGGTGGCGCCGTGCGCGACCTGCTGCTGGGGCGCATACCCAGGGAGCTCGACGTGGTGGTCGCATCGGGCGCCGCCGACTTCGCGCAGGAGCTTGCCGCGAACCTCGCGTCAGCGGCCTCGGGCGCCTCCGCGGACTCGGGTGCCTCTGCGATCGCGCCCCCCCAGACCACGGTTCACGAGCGCTTCGGCACGGCCCTGGTCGCATGGGCGCACGGGCGTGTGGACGTTGCCCAGCGCCGCGCCGAGTCCTACCCGGCGCCGGGAGCCTTGCCGCAGGTGCGTCCGGGCACCGTGGAGGAGGACTTGTGCCGTCGCGACTTCACGGTCAACGCGATCGCCGTGTCGCTGGGGGGCTCGCACCGGGGTGAGACCGCCGCGGCCGAGCATGCCCTGGACGATCTCGCCGCTGGGCGCCTGCGTGTGCTGCACGAGCGCAGCTTCCTCGATGACCCCACGCGGCTGCTGCGGCTGGCCCGCTACAGCGCCCGCCTGGGCTTTGTGCCCGAGCGGCGTACGAGCGAGCTGGCTGCCGATGCGCTTGCCGGTGGCGCGTTGGCCACGGTGTCCGGCGCGCGTGTGGGCGCCGAGCTGCGCCTGGCGCTCGGCGAACACGATCCTGTGGCGGCGCTGTCGCGCATGAGCTCGCTCGGCGTGCTCGCAGCCGTGCACCCGGGGTTGCGCCTGCCCGAGCAAATCGCGCGCAGGGCCCTCGCGCTGCTGCCCGCGGATGGGCGCCCCGACCTGCTGCTGATGGCCTCGCTTCTGCTGGCGCTGTCGATGGACCCTGACCAGGATGCCGAGGCGGAGATCCACGAACTGCTCGATCGGCTGGAGTTCACCGCGCCAGAGCGCGAACGGGTGATGCGCAGCGCGCTTGTCGCTCCGTCGCTGGTCGAGGAGATGGTCGTCGCCGCCAGGCCCTCGCAGCTGCACGAAGCGCTGTTCGCACACACGCTGGAGGCGGTCGCACTCGGTGGTGCCCTCGGCGACGAGAGCACCACCGCCTGCGGCGGCGAGGCCATGCAATGGTTTGACCGGCTGCGCCACGTGCGCCTGCTGATCACCGGCGACGACCTGATCGCCGCCGGCATTCCCGCTGGCCCGCAGATCGGGCAGCGTCTGGCGGCCGCGCTCGCTCGCAAGCTCGACGGCGAGCTCTCCGACGGACGCGAGGGCGAGCTGTCGGCCGCCCTGGAGGATGCCGACGAATGAGACGCACAGACCAGGCTGCGATCGGTCGCTCGCCGGTCGGCCAGATATTCGAGCTTCCCGGCGCAGGCCGCGCGCTGTTCACGGGGCGCGAGCAGGGCAACATGTCGAGCGTCGGCGGCGAGCACTCAGAGCTTGCGCCCGCTGCGCGCGAGAACCTGCGCGCCATGATCGGGGTGGGGCAGCTCGTGCGCGGATATCAAGTGCACGGGAGTACCGTGCGGCGGGTCACGTCGGTCTCTCATAGTGCTCAGCCGCCGGCGGGGGCGGGAGCGCACGGCACTGACGGCGAGGCAGACGCACAGGGCGCTGACAGCCAGGCGGCCACGCGTGAGGCCGACGGCCAGGCGACGGCGCTTACAGGCGTCGCAACGATGGTGCTCAGCGCGGACTGCCTGCCCGTAGCGCTCGGCTGCGAGGGTGCGGTGGCGATGGTCCACGCCGGCTGGCGCGGGCTGGTCGCGGGCGTGCTCGAGGAGGGCGTGCGAGCGGTCGCCGAGCTCGGCGACGGGGGCGAGATCGTCGCGGTGGTCGGCCCGTGCGCGGGAGGCTGCTGCTATGAGGTCGGGCCGGAGGTGCACGAGGCCTTCGGCGGTGCCCATCGCGACGGGCGGCGCATCGACCTGCGTGCGGTCGCGAACGACAGACTGCAGGCGGCGGGCGTGGCGCAAGTACACCACCAACGCGCATGCACGATCTGCGACGAGCGCTTCTTCTCGCACCGGCGCGAAGGCGTGCGTGCGGGCCGCCAGGCGGGGGTTGCATGGTTGAGCTGATCGCCGGGCTGCGCGCGCAGGTCATCCACGCGAACCTCGCGCGCATCCGCCAGGAGATCGGCCAAGCGCTCGCCCGGTCTGCGCTGGATCGCGACGGCGATTATGTAGAGGTGCTGGCGGCCACCAAGTACGTGTCCGGCGAGGATCTGCCGATCCTCGCCCAGGCGGGCGTGCGACGGGTGGGCGAGAACCGTGCGCAAG
Source organism: Solirubrobacteraceae bacterium (assembly GCA_035602785.1). Lineage (GTDB taxonomy): Bacteria > Actinomycetota > Thermoleophilia > Solirubrobacterales > Solirubrobacteraceae > Palsa-744. The sequence goes on along the minus strand of DATNLQ010000094.1, from coordinate 1,934 downwards.
ACCTGCAGGAGAAGGTCGCCGCCCACGGCTCGCTGTTCGAGTGGGACTTCATCGGCCAACTGCAGAGCAGGCGGGTGCGCATGATCGTGCCTCACGTGCGGCTCATCCACTCGGTGGCCTCCGAGTCGGCGCTGCGCGAGCTCGACCGCCATCGCGCGCACGCGCGAGCGGAGCTGCGTATCCTGATCGAGGTCAACGTCGCCGGCGAGGAGGGCAAGGCGGGCGTGGCGCCCGACGATCTCGACGCGTTCATCGCGCGTGCGCCTGTGCCGGTGGCCGGGTTGATGACGATGCCCCCGCAGGCGAACGACCCGCAGGACAGCCGCCGCTGGTTCGCGGCGCTGCGCGCGCTCGCGAGCGAGCGAGATCTCGAGCACCTGTCGATGGGCACCTCCCAGGACTACCTGGTCGCGGTCGAGGAGGGCGCTACGATCGTGCGAATCGGCACGAGCCTCTATCATCAGGCCCACGAGCGCGCGCCGACCGGCGCCAATTACTAGCATCAGCAGGGAAATCGGCTCGCCGGGCGAACCCGTACTTGGACTTCCCCACAGTCGGTCGTCCATCTTCACTACCTTCCAGCTATGGCCTTTCGCGACTCCTGGCACAGCGCCCTCGTCTACTTCGGCCTTGCCGAGGAGTACCAGGACGACTACGAGGAGGAGGCGCCGCCCGAGGCCGAGATAGAGGATCGTTATCGCGAGCGGCCCAACGTCCGCCGCCTGCGCCGCCGCCGCGACGAGTTCGATGACATCTTCGCCGACGAGGACGCCACTTCTGAGGCCGCCGGTGGACGTGGACGCGGGCGACCGACCACAGTGCTCAAGCCGGTGGGCGGTCGCGGCAACGGGGACGTGCGCGTGCACCTGGTCGTGCCCAAGTCCTTCAACGACGCTCAGCAGATAGCAGACAAGTTCAAGGACTCGGTCCCCGTGATCCTCAACCTGCAAAGCTCGGACACCGACCTGTCAAAGCGGCTGATCGACTTCGCCTCAGGGCTCACCTACGCGCTGGACGGCGGCATGCAGAGGATCGCCGACAAGGTGTTCATGCTCACGCCGCGCAACGTCGAGATCTCCGCCGAGGAGCGCGCACGCCTGATCGAGAAGGGCTTCTTCAATCAAAGCTGACGCGTCGCGTCCGGTCGCCGGCCGGTAGCTTGAGTAAGTCATGAAGATAGGTCTGATCGGTTGCGGCAACATGGCCAGGGCGCTCGCGCGCGGGTGGGGCCATCCGCTGCTGTGCGCCGACCCGATCGACGAGCGCGCAAAAAGCCTTGCGGCCGAGATCGGCGGGGAGGCGCTGGCGAGCAACGCCGAGGTCGCAGAGCGGGCCGATCTGGTGGTTCTCTGCCACAAGCCCGCGCAGCTGCAGGCGGTCGCAGAGGAAGTCGCGCCCAACGCGCGGGCGGTCGCGTCGATCCTCGCTGCCACGCCGTTGCAGGCGCTGCGCGACGCCTATCCCGCACGGCCCGTGTACCGCTTCATCCCCTCGCTGCCAGTCGAGGTGCGCCAGGGGGCAGTCGTGCAGGCGCGCGCAAACGGCGCGGGCGGTGCAGGCGACGGCCAGGATCATGCGCTCGACGCTGCCGTCAGCGAGCTGTTTGCGCAGCTGGGCACGCTGGTCGTGCTAGATGACGCGCTGGTGGATGTGGCCATGGGCCTGATGTCGTGCGCACCTGCCTATGTTGCGCTTGTCGCCGAGGCGCAGATCGACGCGGGCGTGCGCCGGGGCATCCCGGCTGCCCAGGGCGCCGAGCTGGTCGTGCAGACGCTCGCCGGCACCGCCGAGTTGCTGCGCCAGCGCGGCTATGACACGGTTGCGGTGCGACGCGAGGTCAGCTCGCCGGGAGGGCTCACCGCGCGCGGGGTCGACGCGCTCGAGCGCGGCGGGCTGCGCGCGGCCTTCAGCGACGCGCTCGACGCGGTCTTGGA
>DATNLQ010000086.1:0-4780 GCA_035602785.1 Solirubrobacteraceae bacterium | reverse complement strand
GCGCGGCTGGGCATCCGCGTGCAGGACCTGCTCGACGAGAAGATCCTCAAGAAGAAGATCGTCGCCGCGATGGAGCCCAAGCGGCTGTCGCTGCGTCCGTTCGAGAAGGACCCCGCGCTGGACCTGCACACGATGACCGAGGAATACCTGACCTTCGGTCACCGCCTGGAGCAGCACATCGCAGACACCTCCAAGCTGATGTGGGAGATGCTCGAGGAAGGAGACATGGTGATCCTCGAGGGCGCGCAGGGAGCGATGCTGGACATCGACCACGGCACCTATCCGTTCGTCACCTCCTCCAACCCGCTGGCCGGCGCAGCCTGCGTCGGGACGGGGCTCGGCCCCAAGGCCATCGACGAAGTGTGGGGGATCGCCAAGGCCTACACCACGCGCGTCGGCGCCGGGCCGTTCCCGAGCGAGCTGCACGACGACATGGGCGAGCTGATCCGCCAGCGCGGGGGCGAGTTCGGTACCACCACCGGGCGCCCGCGGCGCACCGGCTGGCTGGACCTGGTCGCGCTGCGCTACGCCACGCGCCTGAACACCCTCACCTCGTTGGTCGTCACCAAGCTCGACGTCCTGTCGGGCCTGGACCGCATCCAGGTGTGCACGAGCTACCGCGGCGCCGAAGGAGCCGAGTTCGACGACTTCCCCTATCACCAGACCGTGCTGCATCACACGACCGCCCAGCTGACCGAGCTGGGCGGCTGGAAGGAGGACCTGGGGGAGTGCCGCACCGTGTCCGACCTGCCCCGGGGAGCTCGCGAATACCTGCAGTTCATCGCCGAGCACATCGGCGCGCCCGTCGCGCTCATCGGCGTGGGCCCCGGGCGCGAGCAGGTCGTCTGGACCGAGGCCGGCCAGGATACTCTGATCGCGCGCAACGGCAGCTCGCCCGGATCCGGCACGGCCACGCCCGCAGCGGCCGGCGGCGCCGTCAATTAGGTCCCACGGGCCCCTAGACGCGCGCCGGGCGCACCTCGCGCAGCGTCCCGCTCTCTGGGTCGAAGATGAAGCCGCGGATGTGCTCGCGGACGGGCAGCTCCGGGCTGCGGCGCAGCCGCTCCAGGCCATGGCCGAGCGTGGCCTCGAGGTCCTCGAACGCGCCCAGGCGCCAGCCCGGGTGCACCCCGTCGGCGAGCAGAGCGCGCGCGAACTCGTCCTCGGAGGCCCCGTGCAGGCCGCAGCCGGTGTGCATCACCACCACAACCTCCTCGGTGCCCAGCAACCGCTGGGAGACGCTCAGCGAACGGATCGCGTCGTCGGTCACCAGTCCGCCCGCGTTGCGGATGATGTGCGCGTCGCCGCGCTCCAGGCCGAGCATCCCCAGCGGGTCGATGCGTGTGTCCATGCATGCAAGCACCGCCACGCGTCGACGCGGGCGCGGGCTCAGACCCGGCACCGCCAGCTCGCCCGCGCGGGCCGCGGCCGCCTCGAGCATCTCGTCGGCGCCCGCCATCGCTACAGGCGCACGGGCGCCCCGGGTGCGCCCACCGCCTTGGCCAGCTCGCGCTCGCGGCTGATCCTCACAACGTCCCACACCAGCCCCGCGCGCTCCATGGCCGCGATCAGCCACCCCGATGGGTCGATCTGCCACCAGCGCAGGCCGTGGCGTGCCGACGTGGGGAACGCGTGGTGGTTGTTGTGCCAGGCCTCGCCCAGCGTGGGCAGCGCCAGCCACAGCAGGTTGCGCGACTCGTCGGCCGTGTCGAAGCGTCGCCGTCCGAAGAAATGGCACAGCGAGTTGATCGAGAACGTCGCGTGGTGCAACAGGAAGATGCGCACCGCGCCGCCCCACAGCAGGGCGGTCAGGCCGCCTGCGACAGAGCCGGTCAGCGCCACGCCCAGGCCGAATGGGAGCGCCAGCCCGGCGAGGACCCACACCAGGAACGTGCGGTCAATGAGGCTGACGACCGGATCTGCCACCAGGTCCTTGGCATAGCGCTGCCTGTCGGCCAGCGCATCGCCGCCGAGGATCCAGCCCACGTGCGCGTGAAACAGACCCACGAGCGCGCCGCGCCAGCCCTCCGGGCGGTCCACATGCGGGCTGTGCGGGTCGCCCGGCTGGTCGGAGAAGCGGTGGTGCTTGCGATGGTTTGCCACCCACTCGATCGCCGGCCCCTCGACCGCCATCGATCCCAGTGCAGCCAGCAGCGCCCGCATCGGCGCGCTCGTCTTGAAGCTGCGATGGGTCAGCAGGCGATGGAAGCCGACCGTCACGCCCAGGCCGGTCAGCAGGTAGGTGACCGTCAGGGCGACCAGGTCCGGCCAGCGCAGGGCGCCGCCCCAGGCCCGCCAGGCGGCGAAGCCGACCAGGGCAAGCGGCGCGAGCGTGGCGAGGAGATTGGCGGCGCGATCGAGAGCGTTCAGGGCCACGGCGCGATCGCTCGGCGCGATCGCCGGCCCGCCTGGCGGCTCTGCTGCGACATCGGCGGGCGGGCTCATGCTTTGCACGAATGGGCCGTGCAGGAATCGAACCTGCAACCTTGGGCTTAAGAGGCCCCTGCTCTGCCGGTTGAGCTAACGGCCCACGAGGGCGCCGGCGAGGCGAGCCGGCTCGGGATCGGATTCTATCCGAGCGGGCGCCACGTCCGCCCCGTCGCGGGCACGCTGTCCTGTGCTGACGCGAGAATTGGCCGCGGTATGCCGGCGACGGCCGACGCTCCTGCCAAGAAGGCCAAGAAGGCCAACAAGGCCCCCAAGAAGGGGGCCGGCCAGGACGCGCCCGACGCCGCGGGCCCGAGCGTGGCCGCCCACCCACGGGCTGCGCGGCACGTCGCACGCGCGAAGGGGTGGGGTGGACTGATCGGCTTCGCGCTGGGCGGCTACCTGTCTTTGCCGACCAGCACCCTGGCCGCGGCCGGCCTGCGCGCGCTGATCGCGGGCGTTGCCTGCTACCTGGCGGCCTGGGCGGGCGCCGTGTTCGTCTGGCGCCAGCTGGTGATGCTCCAGATCGCGGGCGCACGCGAGCGCCTGCGAGCGCCGCTCGGCGTGCCCGTGCGTGCGCCCGCGCTGTCGCGACCGGGAGCTGGAGGCCCGGAGATCCGCCGCGAGAACGTCCGCGTGGGCGCCCAATGCCCGGTGGTCGCCTACGTCGGCGCCAACCGCACGCGCGTGCAGACCTTCACGATCGACGTCAGCGCCGGCGGGCTGCTGGTGAGCGGGCTCGACATGCTGAGCAGGGGCGAAACGTTCGAGTTCCAGCTGACGCTCGCGTCCGGCACCCCCCCGATCACAGGCACCGGCGCAGTCGTACGGACCGATCCCCAGGGTCGCTGCGCGGTCGTGTTCAAGTCGATCAGCGACCACGACCAGCGGCGTTTGGTCCAGTTCATCTTCGACTACCAGCGAAGCGAACAGCAGGGCGCCGGCCAGCGCTGAGACAGGCCGCTCACCGGCGCCGGCGCTTACCGGAGCGCCGCGTCGCCGGCCCGGCTATTTCTTGACGGAGGTCGTCCCTGTGCTCGACGTCTTGCCGGCCTTGGCGGGTGTCTTTTTGACTTCGACGGCATTGACCTTGCCTTCGGAGTTCAGCTTGCCCGCGTACGTTTTGCCGTTGGTCGTGACCGTCTCGACCTTTTCGCCGGTCGGGTTGGCCTTCACTTCGGCCAGCTCGGTTTTCAGACGCGCGCGTTCGGACGCGGGGGCCAGGGCGACGGCCTTTTCGGACGCCAAGTCGCCGACACGCGCGTTCTTGGCCTTGTAGGCGTACTCGGCCAACGAGGCATAGTAGGCAGCATTATTCGGTTCGGAGGCGACGATCAGCTGCAGGACTTCGACGGCCGAAGCCGGCTTGTCGAGGCCTTCTTCGTCGTAGATGCGCACCATCTCCTTGGCCAGTTCCAGGCTCAGCTTGGGGGGGTTCTGCGCGACGTAGCCCGACCACGATTCGGAGATCTGCTCAAACAGCGCCTTGCCCTTGCTCGTCAGCGCGCCGGCGCTGGTCACGTAGGCTTCGCCCGCGCCCTGCTGCAGCTGAACTTTAATGAGCTTTTCCCACGCGGCGAAGTCATGCGGCTGCGCTGCTGTGAGCTTTGAGTACTTCTTGATTTCGGCGCTGTAGTTGGGACCGCCGGAGCTTTCGCCTTCTTTGGACAGGCTGCTGAGGATGCCGCCGCCGCCGAAGCCGGCGCCGACCCCAAACAAGACCAGGCCTGCGCCGAACAGCACCGCCAGGCTGCCGTAGATCACTCTCACGGTGCGACGACGCCCACGTCCCCTCAGATCGAACAGCATCGGCCTTACAGGCTCTCGTCTACGTGGTCGATGATGTCCCGCACGGTCGGCTCCGCTTCGTAGTTGGTCGGTGGCGCTGGATCCCCGCCCGGCGAGGCGCCCGCGCTGGCGCCGTCGGGCGCGCTACTGTGCGCTCGCCCGACAAGCGATGCCACCAGGATACTCGTCTCATAGAGCACATAGAGCGGCACCGTCTCGAGCGCCAGCGTGATCGCGTCGCCGGGCAGCAGCGCGGCGATCACCGCGCACGCGACGATCGCGTAGCGGCGGTTCTTGCGCAGCTGGCGCGGCGTGACCAGGCCTAGGCGCGTAGCGCCCACGATCGCCACGGGAACTTGGAAGATCAGCCCCATTGCCAGCAGCACGGTTGTAGCGAAGCCATAGAACTGGCTGGCCTGGACGAGCACGTTGAACTCGCCCGCGTTGAAGTTGACGAAGAAGCGCACGGCCGCGGGCAGCACCACGAAGTAGCCGAACAGCACGCCGCTGACGAACAGGAAGGGAACCGCCGCGAGCAGAGGCATGGCTACGCGTCTCTCATGGG